>JAQBVM010000046.1 GCA_027623095.1 Verrucomicrobiota bacterium | reverse complement strand
AAATGCCCCCTCCAGGCACCCTCCTTCGGAATTTTTTTCACCCCGCCGCTTAGGCGAGGATTTGGGACACGAGTAATCTCTTGAAATGATTCAGCTGCAATGCAAGATTTCGTGCGCTCGAGCTGACTGTTTAGACATGCCGGTACAACCCAACAGCGCAATGCAGTTCCCAACACTTAGGCAGCTATGACAATTAACGATCAAGAAGTGGTGGATATCAAAACGCCGACCGGTCCCATGCGGACTTATCTTTTCCGGCCAGCGGCGGAAGGGAAATACCCGGGTTTACTCCTGTACTCGGAGATATTTCAAGTCACCGGCCCGATACGACGCACGGCGGCGATGCTTGCAGGCCATGGATTTGTGGTGGCGGCACCCGAAATTTACCACGAATTCGAGCCTGCGGGAACGGTGCTGCCTTATGACCAGTCAGGCGCGGACCGCGGGAACGCTTTAAAAACCACGAAAGAGCTCTCGAGCTATGATAGCGACGCGCGTGCCGCATTGGATTACCTCCAGGCGAATCAGCACTGCACCGGGCGTTTGGGTGTAACGGGGATTTGCATTGGCGGACATCTATCGTTTCGGGCAGCCATGAACCCGGATGTGCTCGCGGGTGTTTGTTTCTACGCGACGGACATCCACAAACACGGTCTGGGAAAAGGCATGTCGGACGATACGCTGCAACGCATCCCCGAGATTAAGGGCGAGATGCTGATGATCTGGGGCCGGCAGGATCCGCATGTTCCGCGCGAAGGCCGCGCGCTGATCTACGGGGCGATGGCGAATGCGGAACTCCACTTTACGTGGCACGAGTTCAACGGACAGCATGCCTTCATGCGGGACGAGGGCCATCGGTACGATCCCGCGTTGGCGCATACCAGCTACGGCCTGGTGGTCGAACTGTTTAAGCGCAAACTCGGCGAAGGCGACGTCCCCACGTCGAAAACGGACGGGAAATCTGCCGAGACTAGGCATTAAGAATCAGGCTGTATAATGCCTCGAGATGAAATCGTTTTGAATCCAGAGCAACTTGCTGAATGCCCGAATCGCTTTGGTTTTGGTTTCATCAGGCAGATTTGTAGCCAAGAGAACGGTGTTCACCGAATCGGCCACAAAACCCATCAAGGCGTTCATCTGCACCAACGGCACGTGGATCTCGCTGCTGCCCAGTTTTGTTGTGTGCATTTTACCGACAGCGTCGAGATACTCGATCATCTTCGCGTTGTACGGACCGGTCACCAACCTCTCCAGATAGCGAGCCAAATGCTGTTTGCGGAATTTGATCTGCGGATGGTCCATTGAAAGGTCTTCAACCTTTGCAGGTGTTTCTCCTTCATAACCCGATTGTTTCGGAACAAAATGCCGCCATGTGCAATCATATTGATGCAGCTTTTCATACACGGCATCAACGAGAGTCGGAACCAACGGAGCGAGCAACGCCGCGCTGCCCAGAATGGTTTGAATCTCCGCAGCGCCGAACCCGACGAATTCGGTCAAATAATTGAAGCGGTACGCCAAGTCGGATTCGAGTTTCTGTTCGTCGATTTGTTTCATATTAAAAAACGGAGAGTACCCACAAGATCCTGATCATCTCCTGCCTTTTCTTGGCGAACACTACCCATGAAATTCCTTTTTCGTATGTTTAGCGTTTTTCGTGGCTGTTCACCTTTGAACGGGAGGGAGAGGCTCCCGCCGAACCCTGGAGTTCGGACAAGTATGGGTCCGGCAGTCCCGCCCTCCCTGGCAATAGAAAGACTTCTTCCGATCGTTATCTGGATCGTCACAGCTTTCTTCATTTCTGAGGGTGTTTTCCCGCACGCGGGCGCAAACACTCCACCCAAGACTGCTCCTGCACCGGACTTCAGCGTCCAACACGGCTTTTTTACCGATCCGTTTCAACTTACGATTCGCACGGCGATTGCGGCGGCCTCGGTTCGTTTTACAACCGACGGAGCCTCGCCTTCTGAAACAAACGGTTTTGATTACTCCGGCCCCATATCGATCGCAAAAACAACCGTATTCCGGGCGCGCGTGATCCAGCCGGGCTTTCTCCCCAGCTCCATTGTGACGCGCACATTCATATTTCTGGACGATGTCATTCGCCAAAGTCCGAACGGATCAGCACCAGAAGGCTGGCCTTCGGCTTGGGGAGAAAACCTGGTTGATTACGGCATGGACCCGGAAGTGGTGCACGATCCACAATACCGAAACACGATTGTGGACGATCTTAAAACGCTTCCGTCATTTTCCATTGTTATGGATCTCAAAGATCTCTTTGACTCAAAGACCGGGATTTATTCAAACGCGATGGAAGATGGGCGCGAGGCGGAGCGTCCCTGCTCGGTCGAGCTCATTTTTCCAGACGGACGAGAAGGTTTTCAAATCGATGCCGGGATCCGGATCCGCGGCGGGTTCAGCCGGATAGCGAGCAATCCCAAGCATACGTTCCGATTATTCTTTCGCGGGCTGTATGGGGAAACGAAACTGCGATATCCGCTCTTCGGGGAGAACGGCGCGGATTCTTACGACAGCATCGACCTGCGCACTTTCCAGAACTACTCTTGGAGTTTCCTCGGGGACAGCAAAGGCGTTTTCGTTCGAGATCAGTCAGCGAGGGACGCGCAACTCGCCATGGGACAACCCGCAAAAAGAGGACAGTTCTACCACCTATATCTGAACGGTCAATATTGGGGACTCTACAATACCGACGAACGGTCCGAGGCATCCTATGCCGAAAGCTATTTCGGGGGAAACAAGGGAGATTACGATGTGATCAAAGTCGAGCCCTTCATTTATCGGATTGAAGCCACGGATGGTGATCTGGACGCATGGACACGGCTTTACGACATGATTCGATCCGGAGTGCAATCTGATTCCGCCTACCAACGGATCCAGGGTAATAATCCCGACGGAAGCCGGAATCCGGCTTACGAGGCTCTTTTGGACGCCGACAACCTGATCGACTATATGCTCCTTGTATTTTACGGCGGCAATCTGGATGCGCCGGTTTCCTGGTTCCTCAACAACAATCGTCCGAACAATTATTATGCCATCCGCGATCGAACGGGCGGCGCTGGATTTCGATACTTCGCGCATGATTCAGAACACACGTTGCTAAACCCGTTCGAAGACCGCACAGGTCCCTATCTGGCGGGTGAAACGTCGGTCGCGCAAAGCAATCCTCAATGGATGTTTCAGAAACTTCAGTCCAACGCCGAATTCCGCCTCCGAGTTGCGGATCATGTCCGGCGGCACTTCTTCAATGGCGGCACCCTGACCCCAAACGCTGCGGCGGCCCGTTTCGAGCGGCGAATTCACGAAATTGATCGCGCCGTCGTCGGAGAATCCGCTCGTTGGGGCGACGCCAAACGTTCCAAGCCATTCACACGAGATGTCGAGTGGATTGCCGAAGTGAACAACATTCGCGAAAACTTCTTCCCGCGCAGAACACAAATCGTTTTGGAACAGCTTCGGAGACAGGGACTTTACCCCAATATTGAGGCACCGTCATTCTCGAAGCACGGCGGAATCGTTGAGGCCGAATTCAATCTGATCATGACTTCCCAGGCGGGAGTGCTTTATTACACGATTGATGGGATAGACCCCAGATTGCTCGGCGGAAAGGTTTCGCCGGCTGCCCGTCTCTATGAATCGCCAGTCGTCATAAACGAAAGCGTCCGTGTGACGGCGAGGGTCCGGCACAACGGTATCTGGAGCGCGCTGAACGAGGCACTCTTCACAATCCAACAGGATTTCTCAGGTCTCGCCGTTATCGAGATCATGTATCATCCGAAGGCTGAAGCAGGTGTGGACGGAGACGAATACGAGTTTCTCGAACTTCAGAATCTCGGATCGAATGAATTGGATTTGACCGGAGTTCATTTCACAGACGGCATTCGATACCGTTTTCCCGACGGCACCCGAATCTTCCCGGGGGAGAGGATCACACTTGTTTCAAATTCAACTCGCTTTTCAGAGAAACACCCCAACGTACGAGTGGACGGTGTTTACTCGGGAAAGTTGTCGAATGCGGGAGAGACAGTTACGATTGCGGACGCTGCGGGGAAAGAAGTGCATTCGGTCGCGTATTCTGACAAACCACCGTGGCCGACCGAAGCCGACGGAGACGGCTACTCACTGGAGAAGAATCCATTCGGCATTGTCGAGAATTCTTCCGATCCTGCCAATTGGCGGGCGAGCATCGCAATCGGAGGCTCACCAGGCGATGGACAGCAACTCGATCATGCGGTATTCGACGGCCCCATTGTGATCAATGAAATCCACTATCGTCCTGGAGCCGGCGGCATCGAATTCATTGAAATAAAAAACACTTCGAACAAACCGGTTGACCTCTCGAATCCAATCGATACTTCTGAATCGTGGAAATTGGAGGGTGTTGATTTTAAGTTTCCACCGGGTCAACCGATTCCAGCGTTTGGATTGGCGGTCGTGGCGGCTTCCGAACCCGCTGCCTTCCGTGCTCGGTATCGAGTTCCTGGAAGTATTCCCGTGTTCGGCCCTTACTTCGGGGAATTGGGGAACCGGGGGGAACGGATTCGGGTTTTGAGACCAGACAGGGAGAACTTGGCTGTTCCGTCCACGCCCGTATTTCAGGTAGTTGAGGAAGTTCGTTACCGGAGTGTTGCACCCTGGCCAATCGTGCGTGCGGGGATGGACGAATCGATCGAAAGGATCGACGCCAACTCACCCGGTGCCGAGCCGGAGAATTGGAGCGTCAGCCCTGGCGATCCGTCACCCGGATTCGAGAACAGCCGAAATCGCGCACCGCTCGTAAACGCAGGTTCTGATTTGGATATTGAAACGCAGGCATTCCCGTTCCAATTGCGGCTGGAGGGTTGGGCGAGAGACGATGATCTTCCATTACGTTCGAAAAAACTGCTCGTTCTTTGGACGAAAGCGTCGGGTCCAGACGGGATTCGTTTTCGACCGGGAAACAGCGCCTCAACGGACGTTTCCTTTCTCACGGCAGGATCCTATGATCTTCGATTGGTTGCATTTGACGGAGCTCGAATCGCGTATGATGACGCAACCGTCACGATTCGGGAGGCCAATTCCGCGCAAATCTCGGATTTTGACTTCGACGGTAAATCCGATCTTCTCTTCCAGCACACCGATGGCTCGCTGGCGATGTGGTTCGTGGAAGGACCGAATCTGAAGGCATCTACCCTTCTGAATCCCGCCGGATCGGGGGCTCCTGAATGGAGAGTCGCCGGAATTGGCGATTTCGATCGGGACGGGAAAGGCGACCTCCTTTTTCAGCACGCGGGTGGCGCATTGTCGGTCTGGATAATGGACGGGCCAAACCTCCGGATCTCAGGAGTAGTAAGTCCAACAAGCCCTGATGATCCGAACTGGAGGGTGGAAGCGCTTGCTGATTTCGACGGAGATTTGCAGCCGGACTTTCTTTTTCAACATTCGAACGGAGGACTTGTGGTCTGGCTTATGGACGGAGTGATCTTTACCGCGAATAAGTTTCCCGAACCCAATCATCCTGGAGATGCAGCCTGGAGAGTCATCAGCGCCCAAGATTTCAACGGCGACGGAAAACCAGACATTCTGCTTCAACATACCGATGGAACCCTCGCGGTTTGGATGATGGACGGTCTGAAACTAACGCGCGTCGCGTTTCTGAATCCAAACAAACCGGAGAGCGCGCTTTGGCGAATCGTGTCTGCGAGCGACTTCGATGGAGACGGCGATCCGGACTTGGTTTTTCAAAACTCCAATGACGGTGAGCTGGCAATGTGGATACTGGACGGTTTGACCTTGGAACAATCCTCCCTGCTGCTACCATCACAACCCGGAAACGGATGGAAGATCGTCGGGCCATGAACCTTCGAACGGTAGCGCCCGCAATTCCTTGTGGGCCGACGGCATCGGCTCCAAATATGGGAGGGTGAGGCTCCCGCCGAACCCTGAAACAGCGAGGCAGTCAGAGCTCCACAGAGTGCCCCCCACGTTTAAGTTTATGGGCAGGCGCTACAGTTGCGCGTGGCTGTTCGGACTCAACGATAAGCTGGACAGCTCATTCTCTGTCATTTCCTTGATCAGATCCGCGAACTTCGTCTGGGGATTCCACTTGAGCACCGAACGCGCCTTGGAGGGATTGCCGACAAGCCGTTGAGGTTCGATACGCCGCATGAACCGAGGGTCTCTCCTAACATACTTTTTTGAATCGAGTCCCAGCGTCGCAAACGCGTGCTCGACGAGATCGGCCACCGAGTGAAGTTCCCCTGTGGCGAATACAAAATCCTCAGGCTGATCGTTTTGAAGGGCGAGCCACATTCCCCTCACATAATCCCTGGCATCACCCCAATCTCTTTTCGCGGAAACATCACCCAGAAGAAGCTCGTTTTGAATGCCTAGCTTGATCGCGGCGGCGGCGCGGCAAATCTTGCGTGTTACAAAATTCTCACCGCGCCTCGGTGACTCGTGGTTGAACATGATGCCGTTGCATCCAAACAGTCCAAAGGCCCGCCGGTAGATGATGACCATTTGCGTTGCGAATGCCTTCGCGCAACCGTAGGGATTAATCGGCGCGAACGGAGTGTGTTCATCCTGCGGCGCGGTGGCGGGTTCGCCGAACATCTCGCTTGAAGCCGCGTGAAACAGTCGCGGCGGCTTGGGCAGATCCCGAATCATTTCCAGCAAACGCAGCGTTCCCATTGCCGTCATTTCACAGGTCGATTCGGGAATCTCGAAACTGAGACCGACATGGCTCTGTCCCGCTAAGTGGTAAATCTCGTCGGGCGCTACTTTCAACAGCACCCGGCGGAGTGTCGTGGGGTCATCGAGTTCCGCGTAGTGCAGAAACAAGCTTCGCCGATAGATCGCAGGGTCGTTGTACAAATGATCGATCCGAGAGCGATCCAAAGTGCTTGTGCGCCGAACAACTCCGTGAATCTCATAACCCTTCTCAAGAAGCAGATCCGCCAGGTACGAACCGTCTTGGCCGGTGATTCCGGTGATGAGCGCGCGGCGCATGGCTAACCTGCGACTCTAACTCGCCCCTCCCGGTGGTCTTTCAGCAGCTTGATATCGGCATCCACCATGAGCTTGACGAGATCGGCGAATTTGGTTCGTGGTTCCCAGCCCAACTGCGATTTGGCCTTGCCGTAATCCCCAATCAAGAGTTCGACCTCTGTTGGGCGGTAATAACGCGAATCAATCTCTACGAACTTGCTCCAATCCAGGTTCGCATGGCCAAACGCGACATCCAAAAACTCGCGAATTGAGTGTGTCTCATTCGTCGCGATCACGTAGTCGTCCGGATGCTCCTGTTGCAGCATCAGCCACATCGCGTCCACATACTCTTTCGCATATCCCCAGTCGCGCTTGGCATCAAGGTTGCCTAGGAACAGTTTTTGCTGAAGTCCCGCCTGAATATGGGCCACGGCCCGCGTGATTTTCCGGGTTACAAACGTCTCACCGCGCCGCGGCGATTCGTGGTTAAAGAGAATCCCATTGCTGGCGTGAAGACCGTAGGATTCCCGATAATTTACAGTGATCCAATACGAATACACTTTCGCGCATCCGTAAGGACTGCGGGGATAAAACGGCGTCTTTTCTGATTGCGGAATCTCCTGGACTTTGCCGAACATCTCGCTCGAAGAAGCCTGGTAAAAGCGCGGCCGGATGCCGGTTTCCCTAATCGCCTCCAGCAGCCGGACCGTGCCAGTGCCCGTAATATCAGCCGTGTACTCGGGACTATCAAAACTCACGCGCACATGGCTTTGCGCAGCGAGATTATAGACCTCGTCGGGTTGAATTCTCCCGATCAGCCTTGCAAGCGCGCTCGCGTCACTCAAATCCCCGTAGTGCAGTTTCAGCCGCCCGCTCCCCGAATGCGGATCATCATAGATTGGATCCAAACGGGATGTATTGAACGTGCTCGCCCGGCGAATGATCCCATGTACTTCGTAGTCTTTTGAAAGCAGCAGCTCCGCCAAATACGATCCGTCCTGGCCGGTAATGCCGGTGATAAGTGCCTTTTTCGACATATTCAATTTCCTCAAACACTGCCGAAAGAATTGGCACAAAGGCAAGCCATCATCTTTATCGGCTGTGAGCAATCCGCCACTTCTCTCGAAATTAGCTTATTTGTTGCTTAATCACAGCGCCGTACCCTAGTCTCAGTCGAATTTTAGAATGAAAGTTTACATCGACGGCAAGTATTTTAGCGAAAAAGACGCCAAGATTTCCGTGTTTGACCATGGACTTCTGTATGGAGATGGAGTGTTTGAAGGAATTCGAGCTTACAACGGCCGGGTTTTTAAGCTGAAGGAACATATCGAAAGGCTCTACTACTCCGCGAAGGCGATCCTGCTGACGATTCCGATGAAACATGAGGAGATTACGGAAGCCGTTCTCGAAACCTGCCGCCAGAACCGGCTTCAGGACGCTTATATTCGGCTCATTGTCACGCGGGGTATCGGAACATTGGGCCTGAATCCGAAAACGTGCAAACGTCCCTCGGTTATCGTCATCGTTGGAAAAATTCAGCTCTACCCGCCGGAATATTATGAGCGAGGACTGGAAATTATTACCGTTCCGACCGTTCGAAATCTGCACAGCGCCCTTAACCCGGCGGTGAAGTCATTGAACTATCTGAACAACATCCTTGCAAAAATCGAAGCCAACAACGGCGGTTGCGAGGAAGCAATTATGCTCAACTCGCAGGGATTCGTATCAGAGTGTACGGGAGACAACATTTTTATCTCGCGCGGTTCACACCTCGCGACGCCTCCGCTGACTGCGGGCGCATTATACGGCATTACTCGCGGCGTCGTCATTGATCTCGCGAAGGAGACTGGCATGAGCGTTGCTGAGGAAAACTTGACGCGGTACGATCTTTTCAACGCGGACGAGTGTTTTCTCACCGGAACCGGCGCGGAAGTGATCCCGGTAGTCAAGATCGACGGACGTGCCATCGGCACCGGTAAACCCGGGCCTATGACCCGAAACTTGGTCAAGAAATACCACAGCCTGACAGCGAGTTCCGGAGAACCAATCTATGGCGCAAAGACCCCGAATGTTCGCAGGAAGTCCCGCTGACTCGATCAAAGCGCCCAATGCTGCCAACGAGAAACGGAATTGGAAGGGTCGTTCAGCGGCATTCGGGCGTCAGTTTTGGAGCGGCAAAATGAGAAAGGATAGCGCTCCGTTTTAATAGAAGAGCCTTCGCCAAAGTGACGGCAACAACCGGAATTCAAATGGTACGTTCGAGCCCATGACGGCAGTCTTGACTTACAGTTGCAAGAAGTCGATATACGACTAGGAACTATGCTCTGCGATATCTGCAAACAAAACGTCGCCACCGTGCATCTAACCCAGATGGTCGAAGGCAAGACAAAGAAAGTCGATCTCTGCGAAGCCTGCTCGAAAGAAAAAGGCGTTGATGATCCGACCGGATTTTCTCTCGCCGATTTACTTCTTGGCTTGGGGGCTGCGCAAGAAGTCGAACAATCGCTGCCAAGCGGTGAAGCGAAATGTTCGCGATGCGGATTCACGCATTCGGATTTCAAGAAAACGGGCCGCCTCGGCTGCGCCGAATGCTACACGACCTTTGCCGAAGGATTGGAAGGTTTGCTGAAGAATATGCATAAAGGCACAAAGCATCTTGGCAAAGCTCCAGCAGCTTTCCGACAGACGCTCGACCTTTCCGACAAGCTTCAGTCGCTTCAGGTCAGACTCGACAAGGCAGTAAGCGACGAACAATTCGAATCTGCGGCCCAAATTCGAGATGAAATAAACTCGGTAAAGAACCAAATAACCGAGCTTGCCTCAGGATAGCCCATGAACATCCACGAGTTTCTTGCATCACCGCCCGAAGCCAGCAAGAGAACTGGCCCTCACGATCGCATCGTCTTGTCCAGCCGCGTCCGGCTGGCACGGAATTTGAGAGGAATGTCGTTTCCCGGTTGGGCTAAGAAGCCTGAGCGGATCAAGGCGCTGGAGACCGTTCGCCCGGCTGTTGAGAGCCTCGAACAAATGTCTGAAGCCTTCTCGGAGTCGATGGACAACCTGACAGCACTCGATAAACAAATCCTAGTCGAACGGCATCTCATCAGCCGGGAGCATGCCGCAAAGAACGCCGGAAGCGGGCTCGTGCTCAACAGGGAGGAATCTCTCTGCGTGATGATCAATGAAGAGGATCATCTTCGGATGCAGTCGTTAAGACCCGGGCTGCAGATCAAGGAGGCATGGCAAGCCATTGACCAGATCGATTCCCTAGTGGAGAAGAAGCTCGATTACGCTTTCTCCCCCACGCTCGGCTATCTGACGGCCTGCCCCACAAACCTTGGAACAGGAATCCGTGTGAGCGCGATGCTTCATTTGCCCGCACTGGTTATCAGTGAGCAGATCAATCAAATCATTCAAGCGGTCAACAAGCTCGGACTTGCGGTTCGGGGTTTGTACGGTGAAGGAACCGAAGCGCTTGGAAACGTTTTTCAAGTTTCCAACCAGATGACTTTGGGAGAATTGGAGACAGATATCGTGGAACGACTGAACAAGGTTCTGGCTCAACTTATCGAGCACGAAGAGAATGGGCGCGCAAGCCTGCTGGAGAACAAACCCAAAGTAGTTTTTAACCAGATTGGAAGAGCCTACGGCATCCTCGCGAACGCGCATAGCATTTCATCAAAAGAAACAATGAATCTTCTCTCGTTGTTTCGCCTTGGCATCGATTTGGGACTTTTTCCAGGAACCGCGAGATCTCTTGTGGACGAACTGTTCCTGATCACTCAACCGGCGCATTTGCAGAGGAACTATTCCGAAAAGCTCTCTGCCGACGAACGCGATCTTCTGCGATCGGACATGCTTCGCGAGCGCCTGCGGAGCGTTAGCCGCCCTCATACGGTACCAGCGACCCCCACCAGCTCCAAGCTGGACAAACCAACAGAATAAGAGCACTTTGATCCGCATAGACTTATGAGCGATGAAGCAATGAACAATTTCACTCCCCGAGCGCAACAGGTTCTCGCACTCGCTCGGAAGGAAGCGGACAGATTCAACCACAATTTTGTGGGAACGGAGCATTTGTTGCTCGGATTGATAAAACTCGGCCAAGGTGTCGCCGTCAACGTGCTCCAAAAAATCGGTCTCGATCTCGAAACTGTTCGAATGGAAGTGGAGAAACTCGTTGGCACGGGACCGGACCAGAAGATGGTCGGAAACATTCCCTACACTCCTCGAGTGAAAAAGGTTCTCTCCCTGGCTGCAAAAGAGGCTAAAGCGCTCAACCACACTTACGTCGGCACCGAGCATATCCTGCTAGGCCTGCTCCGGGAAGGCGACGGTGTGGCCGCTCGTGTTCTGAAGAACATGGACGTAGATATTGAGCAAACACGGCAAGAAATTCTGAAAGAACTCGATCCTAATTTTAGTGGCTCGGAAGAATCCGCAACGAATGAGCCTGGCGAGAAAGCAAGTGATAAAAAGGGAGAAGTCAAAACTCCGGCTTTGAAGGCGTTTGGACGAGACCTGACAGAAATTGCCCGCAAAGGGGAAATGGATCCCGTTATTGGGCGCAAAAACGAGATTGAACGGGTCATTCAGGTCCTTTGCCGTCGCACGAAGAATAACCCAGTGTTACTCGGCGAGGCTGGGGTCGGAAAAACGGCCATTGTAGAAGGGCTCGCACAGGAGATCGCAAGAGGGAATGTCCCGGAACTCTTGCGCGAGAAAAAAGTGATCACACTTGATCTCGCTCTCATGGTCGCAGGAACAAAGTACCGCGGCCAGTTCGAGGAACGTATCAAAGCCGTTATGGACGAGATTCGGCGCGCAAAGAACGTGATTCTGTTCATCGACGAGCTCCACACAATCGTCGGCGCGGGATCGGCCGAAGGGACGATGGACGCTTCGAACATTATTAAGCCCGCGTTGAGTCGCGGCGAAATGCAGTGCATCGGAGCCACGACGCTGAACGAGTATCGAAAATACATCGAGAAAGACGCAGCGTTGGAACGGCGGTTCCAGAGTGTGAAAGTGGAAGCTCCCTCAGTTGAAGAAGCCGTGTTAATTCTCAAGGGACTCCGCCACAAATACGAGGATCACCACAAAGTCGATTTCACCGACGAAGCCCTTGAAGCCTCTGTCAAACTTTCTGACCGCTACCTGACGGGAAGGTATCTGCCGGACAAGGCGATTGATGTGATGGACGAGGCGGGTTCACGCGCGCGCATCGGGGCAATGACCCGGCCACCGGATGTCAAAAATCTCGAGGTCGAAATCGAGGAGATCAAAGTCCGGAAAGAGCGGGCGATCAAAGAACAAGATTTTGAGGGCGCAGCCGCCATGCGCGACAAGGAAAAACAAGCCAAGGAACGGCTGGAAACAATTCTGAACGCCTGGAAAGCGACACGCGAAGAGAAACGCGTCCAGGTGGGTGACGACGATATCCTTCAAATCGTCGCGAAATGGACGGGGATTCCCCTCAAACGCATGGAGCAGGGCGAAGCTCAGAAACTTCTGGAGATGGAATCTGAGCTTAGCAAGACTGTCGTGGGCCAGGACGAGGCGGTGACGGCTCTCTGCAAAGCGCTGCGGCGATCTCGAGCGGACCTCAAAGATCCGAAACGGCCGATCGGTACATTCGCACTGTTGGGCCCAACTGGCGTCGGAAAAACACTTCTGGCGAAGACGCTGGCGGAACATATGTTCGGGGATTCCAAATCGCTCATTCAGCTCGATATGAGTGAGTATATGGAGAAGTTCACAGTATCGCGGATGGTGGGCTCGCCTCCGGGATATGTCGGCTACGAGGAAGGTGGGCAGCTATCCGAACAGGTTCGGCGAAAGCCCTATTCAGTTGTCCTTTTCGATGAAATCGAGAAGGCGCATCCGGATGTGATGAATATGCTTTTGCAGATTCTGGAGGAAGGCAGGCTGACCGACAGTGTTGGACGGGTCGTGGACTTCAGGAACACGATCGTTTTGATGACGTCGAACGTCGGCGCCGAGACGATCCGCAAGCAGACAACCATCGGTTTCATGAAATCGTCGGACGAAGCAAGCTACGAGAAAATGAAGGAAAAGATTCTCGAGGAGGCGAAAAAAGCGTTCCGTCCTGAATTCCTCAATCGGCTTGACGATGTCATCGTATTCCGCGCCTTGACGAAGCCGGATTTGATCGGGATTCTCGATCTGGAGATTCAGAAAGTGATGGAGCGCCTGAAAGGGAGAAATATCGAGTTGCTGTTGGATGAAAAGGCAAAAGACTTCCTCGTTGAAAAAGGTTTTGATCCCACTTACGGAGCCCGCCCCATGCGGAGAGCAGTCGAGCGCTTCCTTGAAGATCCTCTCGCCGAGGAAATTCTGAAAGGAAAACTCCACGATAATTCTCCGATTCAAGTAACTGTGGATCAGGACAAGCTGGTGTTCAATCAGACACCGGCCACCGAAGAGGCGCTTTCAAGCTAACTTCCCTAAGGGTTTGCCTCCATCATGAGCGGACCGGCTCATCGACGCCTGTTCGCGCTACTTTCCGGTTTAGGGCGCGTCTCTCTTCTTTTAGCGGAGATATTCCGGTCCATCATCCTTCAACGGCCGCGATGGTCGGAGATAATCCATCAACTTCATTTCGTCGGAGTCAAATCACAGGGTGTTGTTTCTGTCACAGGAGCCTTCACCGGAATGGTTTTGTGCGCCCAAGCATTTTTCCAATTCCACAAGGTCGGAATGGATACCGCGACGCTAGCTGTCGTCAGCGTTTCGATGAGCAGTGAGCTGGGACCCGTGCTGACATCATTGATCGTGGCCGGCCGCGTCGGCGCAGCGATGGCGGCTGAGCTGGGAACGATGAAAGTCACCGAGCAAATCGATGCGCTCCGAACGCTCGCGACGCATCCGGTCGATTACCTCGTGGTGCCTCGAGTCCTGGCATCGGTCATCGCACTTCCGCTGCTGACCGCGGAATCCATTGTAATCGGGATTGGCGCGGGATACTTGGTCGGCGTTCATCTCTTGGGAATCGACGGGACCTATGCCTGGGCAAATATGATCCGGTACACCCAAGCGTCACACGTGATCATGGGAGTCATCAAATCTTCCGTCTTTGGAGGAATTATCGCACTCGTAAGCTGCTACAAAGGTCTTCATTGCGGCCAAGGCGCCGAGGGTGTCGGAAAAGCAACAACCGAAGCCGTCGTGATCACGTCGATATCGATTCTCATTAGCAATTTTTTCCTGACGCTTATTTTGACAAAGCTCTTGCCATGATTGAGGTTCGGGATCTTAAGAAACGCTTCGGCCCAACACAGGTCTTAAGCGGCGTGACGTTTCAGATTGAGAAAGGTGAATCGGTCGTCATCATTGGAAGAAGCGGCGGTGGAAAGAGCATTCTGCTCAAACACCTGATTGGGTTGTTGAGTCCGGACACGGGCGAGGTGCGGATAGACGGACAAGATCTAGCGCGAATGAACGAGCGCGCGCTTCTCGGAATCCGCAGGAGATTCGGAATGCTCTTTCAGGGCGCGGCGCTTTTCGACTCGATGAGCGTAGCCGAGAATGTTGCATTTCCTCTCAGACACGAGAAGCTCATCACTCAGAACGAAATCGCCCGCCGTGTCGATGAAGCATTGGAGGTGGTGGACCTTCGAGGAACGCAGGACCGCAAACCCGCGGAGCTTTCAGGCGGCATGCGCAAGCGAGTGGGTTTGGCGCGAGCAATTGTCTATCGACCCGAAATCCTCTTATATGATGAACCGACGACCGGCCTTGATCCGATCACCTCCGACAGTATTGATCAGCTTATCATGCGTGTATGCAGCCAATTGAAGGTCACTTCAATCGTTGTGACGCATGATATGCGAAGCGCGCGCAGAGTTGGCCGACGGATCTTGTTTTTGCACATGGGCCGGATCTACACCAGTGGCACGGCAACCGAACTGTTTGCGTCAGATGACCCTGTCGTGCATCGATTCGTGAACGGAATCTCCGATTCACAAGAACATGTCCTCTGATATGAAAAGAACTCCCGCGGAATGGAAGGTTGGCGTCTTTGTCGTCATTTCTCTCGCTTTGATGATGGCTGCCGCCATTCAATTCAGCAAAGGTTCACCGTTGTTTGCGGAGACGATGAATATCCGAATGCGGCTGAGCAACGTCGGCGGTATTATTCCCGGCGCGGATGTATTGATGGCCGGAGTCCCTATTGGCACGGTTTCGGACATTCAGTTGGATCCAGGTGGCCGGTTGGTTACAATTCACCTGAGGATTCTCGCAAAGTATCAGATACACGCGGACGCTCAATTCTCGATCCGGCAGTCTGGTTTCTTGGGAGACCGCCACGTGTCTGTCGTACCGACCGACAATCAGAAACCAGTGTTAGTGGAAGGTGCGGAAATAAGGGCTGAAGAACCGCTGGATCTTGAAGAAGTGGCCCGTTCCGCGGCGGGCCTGCTTCAGAGCGTCGATGACACGGCCAAGAATCTGAACGCGACAGTTGCTCGAATCGATCGGATTCTGTTTAACGAGCAAACGCTTACGAACTTGAGCGCCATCGTAGCCAATTTCCATTCGATTTCGGAGAAATCTCTGACGGCACTGAACAGTGTGAACCAGTTTGTCCGAACCAATTCTCATCCGCTGAACGCATCGGTCAGCAATCTGGTCGTCTTCTCCGGAGAACTCAACCAGGTAGCGGTCGAGTTGCGCGAGATCGTCGCCACAAACCGATCGGAGGCTACGCGCGCGATCAAGAATATCGAATCCGCCACCATGCAAATCGACCAACTGACACGCGATCTTCAGGCTGGAAAGGGTGTGATTGGAAACCTCTTGAAGAATGAAGCGCTCGAAGTCCGCTTCCTCAATACGATGGAAAACCTCGGCGTTTTGAGCAGTAACTTGAGCAGGCACGGTCTTCTTTGGAAACCGAAGCGGGAGGGAAACAGCGACGCGCGCGCGCCCTATACGGGCCGCAATCCCAACCGATAGCTATGTCACTCTGGGTCATCCGCATACTCTTTTTGCTCCTCTGCATCTCCGGCGGATATGCCGTCACGCAAGTTGAACCGACTTTGATCGATAACGGATTTCTCGGAATCGTGATCGGATTCGGACTTGGAGGACTTTTAATCGCGATTGACGAGATGTTGAAAGGCTTTTCCCTGCGCGCCTTCTCAGCAGCGACTTTCGGTCTCTTACTTGGCAGCTTAATCGCCTGGATGGTCGATCGATCCGGTCTATTTGTTTATGTGGATGATCAATCCTCGCGCTGGCTGATCCGGCTCTGCCTATTCATCGCATTCGGCTATATCGGAATGGTTCTGGCGATGCGCAGCAATAAGGAAGATTTCAGCCTGATCATCCCCTATGTGCGTTTTGCCTCCCAAACCAAGCCGGAGAACCTTCTCGTCCTTGACACAAGCGTTGTCATCGACGGTCGCGTTGCAGAACTTCTTGAGAGCGGCTTTTTGGAAGGGACCGTCGTTGTCCCGCGATTTGTCTTGCAAGAGCTGCACTCGATTGCCGATTCGCCCGATCCGATCCGCCGGGCCCGCGGACGGCGGGGCCTGGAAACGCTGGCTCGAATTCAACGCAACGGCCACAATGAAGTGAAGATTCACGAGGGAGACTTCCCAGACGAATCCACGGTGGACGCCAAGCTGCTTCGGCTAAGCCATGCATTGGGCGCCAAACTTTTCACAAACGATTTTAACCTTGGGAAAATCGCCGAACTTCAATCGATTCGCTACGTGAACATCAATCAATTGGCGAGCGCGCTAAAACCTGTCATTCTTCCAGGCGAATCGATCTCACTTCGCATCGTTCGTGAAGGCAAAGACAAAGGACAAGGCATCGGATACCTAAATGACGGCACAATGGTGGTTGTAAATCAGGCTCAAAGCCTCGTCGGAAAGCAAATCGATGTGCAAATTCAGAGCCTGCTTCAAACGGGCGCCGGAGTCATCGTTTTTGCCGATGTGAAAAACTCTGTGTCCTCTTGAATTGAGCGCCAAAGGGGAGCAACTTATCGCATGCATCCAGTCACTGTTTTCCAATCGTTTAGCTCGGCCGAAGCGCAACTGGTCCGATCCCGTCTTGAAGCGGCCGGATTCTCTGCGCATGTCAACCACGAACTCGCAGCGATGAGCATGGAAGGCTATTCGCTGGCAACAGGCGGAATCTTGGTTCAGGTCTCGAGCGACCAAGCTGAGGAAGCCCAAGAACTGGTCTCATCAATGCAGGTTTCGGACAAATGAGGCGGTCTCCTTCGGTCAATTGGTCCGTTTTGAAAAAGCAGCTCAACCCTGACGAACTGCTCTTTGACGTCAAGACTCTGGATGAGCATTCCGGTGACAAATGGTTCGCCTCGGCGCGTCCAGACGCAGTTGCTTTGCCGCGCAGCACTGCGTCCGTGGCGCGCATTCTAGCGTTCGCACATCGCAGAAGAATTCCGGTTACAGCACGCGGTGCCGGACACGGCTACGTTGGCGGGTGCGTTCCTGTCCTGGGTGGCATTGCCCTTTCCTTGGCGCGCCTAACTCAGATCAAAGAGATTAATTCGCGCGATTTCGTTGCTGTCGCGGATGCCGGAGTTGTCACCCAAACGCTCCAAGATGCCGTCGAGGCGCGCGGCCTTTTCTTTCCTCCGGACCCGGCCAGCAGAGCGCACTGCACCATCGGTGGAAACATCGCGACGAACGCGGGAGGGCCACGCTGCCTGAAATATGGAGTTACCAGAGACTACGTGCTCGGCCTCGAAGTTGTTTTGGCGGACGGATCAATCGTCAATCTCGGAGGACGCACACACAAGAACAAAACCGGGTTCGAGCTGGCGCGGCTGTTCGTCGGTTCGGAGGGAATGCTGGGAATTGTTACGCAAGCGAAGCTTAAACTATTGCCCCTTCCGCCGCAAAGGGCCTGTTTGTCAGCCGGTTTCGATTCGATGAAATCGGCGATACGGACCATCGATGCTGTTTTCTTGGCCGGATTCTTGCCATCGGCTCTGGAGGTGGCGGATGCATTTACTCTGGCGGCCGCGTACAACCGAACAGGAAGCAAGATGCTCACCGGTTGCAGAGCCCACCTCATTGTGGAAATCGATGGGCAGGACTCTTCCGTTCGGGCGGAGCGAAAGACATTGGAACAGATAATTAAGAAACAGGCGCCTCTCTTTGTGAAAAGCGCGGTTGGCTCCCAACCCTGCGAGTCCATTTGGCAAATCCGTCGAGAATTCTCCTACTCCCTTCGAGACACAGGACTAACCAAGCTGAACCAGGATATTGTCGTGCCCCGCGGCAAACTCGACCGGCTGTTTCGTTTTACGGCGCAACTCCAAAAGAAGCACCAACTCCCGATCGCTTGTTTTGGGCATGCAGGCGACGGAAACATTCACGTTAACGTGATGGTTGACGAATCGGCTCCGGACAAACGGCGACGTTCAAAAATCGTGCTCGACGAACTGTTCCACTTTGTTCTTTCCATGGACGGAGCCATCACGGGAGAACACGGAATCGGACTCGCAAAAAAGCCGTGGTGGACTGCCGCCACGTCCCCGGAGTGCCGTCGCCTTCACGCCACAATCAAAAGGGCGATGGATCCTCTGGGAATACTTAATCCGAGAAAATTCCTCTAATCGGCGGCGCCCAACGGCGTTTCCGCCTCGTCATCACCAGCGTCCTCCTCAACATCTTCCCCGCTCACGAGAACTACGATTTCACCGCGAATCCGGCGATTTTTGAGCAACTCCGAAAGTTTCCGCGGAGTGCCTCTCAGATATTCTTCAAATCGCTTGGTGAGCTCACGCCCTATGACAACCAAACGGTGACGATGTGTCTCTGATAGTTCGCCGAGAAGTTTTTCAATTCGGTAAGGAGACTCGTACAGCACGAGCGTTCCAAAATAATCTCGCAGCCTGAGCAATGCTTTAAGACGCTGCCCGGACTTGTGCGGCAGAAATCCTTTGAAATGCAGTTCGTCAGTTGGAAGTCCGCTGGCCGTTAGTGCCGCAACCAAAGCACAAGGACCAGGCACGGACTCAACGCGCAACCCCGCATGCACCGCCGCCCGAACAACACGTTCTCCTGGATCACTGATTCCCGGACTGCCAGCATCACTAACTAAAGCGATTATTTCTCCCCCGCGCAGTCGTTGAATAATTTCCTCGCTTCTCTTCGCCTCATTGAATCGGTGGCAGCTTACCGTCGGCTTTGAAATCTGATAGTAAGTCAAAAGCTGCCTCGCTCGCCGGGTGTCTTCGGCAGCCACAATGTCGCATTCCTTGAGAGTGCGGAGCGCCCGAAGTGTAATGTCTTCCAAGTTTCCAATCGGGGTCGCGACAAGGTAAAGAGTTCCCGGTGCGAGAGGAGGCAGTTTCGAATCGTCCATTAGTCCTTAATCGAGGTTCTCTCGGCGGATCCGGAATTCATTGTTGAACGAATGGAAAACAGGTTTCCGCATCGGCCGAACCGTCATCGGTTCTGTCGTGCCATTAAATCGCATGAATGTTCTCGCGAACGATATTAATCATTTCCTGAACCCTGTGGAGATAGGTGTGCTTTCTCAACGCTTCAGCATGCCCGGCCGCGGCGATTCTCTCGCGCTCGTCGTGGTTGCCCAAATAATGCCGTATCAGACTCAATATGTCCGATTCATCATAAACAACCAAGTGTTCTCGATCTCGAAAGAGTTCACCCAAACCCGACTCTTGGCTAAGTCGGTTTGTCATCAAGAGACTCCCAGTCCCCAATGCCTCAAAGACCCGCATATTCAGATCATCCGCCAGCGACGTGTTCAACACAATCTGGGAGCGGCTAAAGATCAATGACATGTCCTGAAGAACCTTCGAATCCACGTACAGATCGATGCCCTCTCTTCTCAATCGCTCAATCAGTCGAACCCGATCGGCATGAATCTTCTCATAGGTGCCCCCCACGAAACTGACCGGATAGATCTTCTCGGCGCGAATCTTGAAATGCGCCTCCGGATCCAAAGCCGCCGGAGACCAGAATACCAGAGGCGATCCGGAGTTTTGAAAATGTTTCATGTGGCCTTTGTTGAATGTCACAAACACAAAATCGTACTGCCGCGCGTATTTAAGCCAGGTCTCCCAATCATGGTTGATATGCATATGCGTATCGCCGAACAACGCGATGGACGGGCAATTCAACGCCCCGACGTTCACGGGCAAATTCCACGAATACTGATCCACCCAAATAAAGAGTTCCGGAATAAACTCGCCGGGAAGTTTCTTTATAAGCTGTCCCATATCGATCACTCCCTTTTCGGTCACGATATCGCACGGTTTGGAGAGACGAGTGCAGATATCCGTCCAGTGTTCGGCGGACCCTTGCCGGTAACACGCGTGCAGCTTAAAGCTTTCACCCTGGCTCCGCCAAAAATCGGCCCCTCGAAACGGTCCAAAAGTCAGAACATTATGCTCTTTTCGGAGTGCTCTCTCGTAAAAGGTCGGGGACGAAATCGGGCCGGTGAGCGACGCCATCAGGATGTTCAATCGTTCCGAAGAACTGGAAATCAATTTTTCTCGCCGCTTCATTTCGATCGCCGTTCAAGAACACACCGAATTCAAAGTTTCGTTTGCCATCTTCTCCGTCTCCGAGGCCGTCTGTACTCGATTCATGCGGTCTTGCGGCAGAATGTCAAGCCGCTCTCCGAAATCATCCAACCTGCCCGTTCCCGCGATCTTCTTTTCTTGTGTGAAGCGACCCGCGACCCTAGCCTGGTTTCATCGCGATCAATTTCAGCAAGCGATCGAGTCGTCCCTTGTCAGAGAACGAAAAGGTCCGCCAACAAAGCGCCGTTCAAACTGAATTATGCATTTCATCAAAATTGAAACTAACGACAATGAAACTCGCTGGATTCATCTCGAACAAGTAAGCCGCGTGACAGTGGCAACACAAACACGAGGAACCCCAATCCTTGCGATCTTCTTCTCGGATGGAAACCGGGATTCAAGTTTGAAAATCGACGGCTCCAATGTTGTGAACCAAAAGGCAATTGATCTTGTCCTTTCACATTTGGAAGCGCTTAAGAAATAAAGGCCTGCCAATGAATGCGCGATCGCTGTCCGTGTCTCTCCTGGCAAGGTTCGCCGCGGCCCTGATCCTCTTATTGCTGACGCCGGGAATCTCGAACGCCCAACAAACCGCCAAACCTGTCGTGCATGGAGCGCACTGGATCGCAATCACCGGCAAACCGCTTGCCGCAACAGCCGGCGCCGCGATGTTTTGGAAGGGAGGAAACGCGGTGGATGCTGCCTGCGCCATGCTCGGCGCAACGGCTACGATATGGGACTCTTTGAGCTGGGGTGGAGAAACACAGGCGCTCATCTTCAACCCAGATACGAAGAAGGTGATTGGAATCAATGCCCTGGGTGTGGCTCCGACTGGGGCAACCCCCGAATTCTTTAAGAGCCTCGGATTGGATTATCCACCCGAGCACGGGCCGCTGGCGGCGCTGACTCCCGGAACTCCGGGTGGCTTGATGGTGATGCTGGCCGAATACGGAAAACTGAGCCTGAAAGAAGTGCTCGATCCTTCCATTCGAATGGCTCGAGGCTATCCCATTGAGGCCGGCGCCGCGAACAGCATCGAACGGAACAAAGCGATCATACAAGAGTGGACTTACTCGGCACGGGTCCTTCTGCCGCACGCTGGCCAGACACGCGAAGCGCCCGATGCGGGTGAACTGTTCCGGCAGCCAGACCTGCAGGAGACTCTCGAAAAGCTCGTAGCCGCCGAACAGAGCGCTCTGGCTTCTGGCAAAAGCCGTAAAGATTCGATCTATGCCGCATTCGACCGATTTTACAAGGGAGATATTGCGCGTGAATTCGTGCGCGGTTCGCGTGAAGAAGGCGGATTGCATGCGCTGGATGATCTGGCCGGTTGGAACGTCCAAATCGAGGAACCCCTGAAGACCGACTACAAAGGGATCGATGTCTATAAGCTCGACCTCTGGACCCAGGGCGCGGTTCTGTTGCAGGCTTTAAACATCCTCGAACCTTACGATCTCAAATCGATGGGATACAACAGCGCCCGGTACATTCACACGCTTTATCAAGCGATGAACCTGGCCTACGCCGATCGAGACTTTTTCTATGGAGATCCGTACTTCCCTCCGGCGGAACCCGTTCTCGGATTGCTTTCCAAAGAATACGCTCGCGCGCGAAGAATGCTGATCAACGACGAACACAACGATCCGGAGGCAAGACCAGGCGATCCCTACAGCTTCGAAGGAAAGACGAATCCGTTCTCTGATTCCCTCAAGAAATGGGGGCAACCGGCTCAGAGACGCAGAGCCCGCGACCGGGTGGACACACGCTCATTCGAAGAGGGATTCCTTGCCGGGACCACCTCGATACAGGCGGCCGATGAAGAGGGTTGGGTCGTGTCGGTGACGCCAAGCGGCGGATGGATTCCAGCCGTGATTGCGGGTCGCACGGGCATTGGAATGAGCCAGCGCATGCAGAGCTTCGTTTTGGACGAATCGCAGAATCCGTTCAACGTCGTCGCGCCTGGAAAGAGACCGCGGGTTACACTGACACCAACGATTGCCCTCAAAGAGGGCCGCCCGTTTCTTTCCTTCGCAGTTCAGGGAGGAGACACGCAAGACCAGAACCTGCTGCAATTCTTCCTGAATGTCGTTGAGTTTGGAATGAACGTCCAGGAAGCAGCGGAAGCGGCGAACTTCACCAGTTACCAAATGAGAAGCTCATTCGACGCTCACGAGTCCAGACCGGGCCGCCTGACGCTCAACGAATCGGTGCCGCCATGGGTGCGCAAAGAACTCGCCAAAATGGGATACCGGCTTGATTTCAATGCCGTCACGTCTGGGCCCATTAACGCCATTTGGTTCGACCGCGCGCACGGCACGTTATGGGGCGGCTCGAGCAACGACGGGGATGACTACGGGATCGGATGGTGAAAAAGGCTCCGCGGAAGCACAACTTCTATTTCACACCCGAAGCCAGAACGGTCTGAAAATGCGGCGGTTCCTCCTCTCGAGCAACGATGCTAACCTCCACCCTCTTGAATCCAGCCGATTCCAGCCATCGATGAAGGTCACTCTCGGCGAACCCGAGCCATCGGTCGCCATAGAGATCACGTGCCTGTTCAAACTTGTGCTGCAACAGGTCAAGGATCAGAATCTCCCCTTTCGCCACCAAAAGCTCGTGCGCGCTTCTGATCGCCCGGGACGGGTGAATCGCGTGATGCAATGCCTGGCTCAAGATGACAAAATCGACGCTGGTTGAGGCGATCGGCGGCGCTTCGAGATCTCCCAGTCGAAACTCCAAATTCTTGATTCCATTTTTCTGAGCCTTGCTTGCACCGAAAGCGATAATCTTCTCCGAATTATCGACAGCGATCACCTTTTTGCACTGGCGCGCCAGCAATTCGCTCACTAAGCCCTCACCGGATCCAAGATCCGCGACAACGACCGAAGGGAGCATCCGCATGAGCAGTTGGCCAAATGCCTGCCAAGACCTTCCCGGACCGTAGCTCCGGTCAAACCGCCCCGCTACTTGGTTAAAATACACTTGTGCCTGTTCGGAACGGCGCCCGAGAACCCGCTTCAGATTCACTTGATCGGCATCGTGCTCCGGCATCTCCCCGGCACCCTTGACAGCAAGTCGAGTCGCATCGAGAAGGCTTGCCTCCGCTTCCGCGTTCAACCGGTAGAACGTCCGTTTCCCATCGCGCCGGGACTGAAGCAATTCCGATTCTTGAAGAAGTCCGAGATGTGTCGAAATCCGCGATTGTCCCAAGCGCGTGATTTCCTGCAACTCGTTCACAGACAGTTCATCGCGCTCAAGCAACGCCACGATCCGCAGACGAGTGGGATCGGCAAGCGCGCGAAGACATCTCAGTATCGAAGACATGCGTCCTTATTTCAAAAATTCTCAATTTCTCTGTTGACGTCTGGTAGAACATTTATATCTTCCTATCCTGATACGTCAATATGTTCGTAATTTCATTTTGAGGGTCTTTTTACTACAATGAGCAAAAACTACATTTTCTCTTCCGAATCTGTCGGAGAAGGGCACCCGGACAAGGTATGCGACACGATCTCGGATGCCATCCTGGACGCTTGTCTCCAAATAGACCCTCGAAGCCGCGTGGCCTGTGAAACCTATGCGAAGTCCAACATGGTCGTTGTAGGCGGAGAGATCACGAGCCGGGCGAAACTCGATTTTAATCTGATCACCCGGAACGCGATTCGCGAAATTGGATACACGAACGACGACGACGTTTTTCACGCGGATCGCGTCATGATCATCAATGCGATCACAGCCCAGAGCGAAGACATCGCGCAGGGAGTGGATGCCCGCGCTGCCGAGGGAAAAGACACCGCCGAACAAGGGGCGGGAGACCAAGGGTTGATGTTCGGATACGCCTGCACGGAGACGCCTGAGTTGATGCCGGCGCCGATCATGTACGCCCACAAATTGGGACAAAAACTGACCCAAATTCGAAAGCAAGGCAAAGTCAAATGGCTTCGTCCGGATGCGAAAACCCAAGTGTCGGTTCAATACGAAAATGACAAACCGGTCCGCATCACAAACGTCGTCGTCTCTTCGCAGCACGCCGATGGCGTCAAGCACAAGTTGATCAAGGATTTTATCATCGGCGAAGTTATTCAGAAGGTTCTTCCCAGGCACCTTATCGACAGTAAGACAACCTATCTTGTGAATCCAACCGGACGGTTTGTCGTGGGCGGCCCGCAGGGAGACACCGGCTTGACGGGCAGAAAAATCATCGTCGATACCTACGGGGGAAAGGGACGTCACGGCGGAGGCGCGTTTAGCGGCAAAGACCCCTCGAAGGTAGATCGCAGCGCCGCCTACATGGGCCGCTACGTGGCCAAGAATATCGTCGCCTCGGGGCTCGCAACTTGTGCCGAAATCCAGTTCGCGTACGCGATCGGCTATCCCGATCCCGTCAGTATCTGCGTCAACACGTTTGGAACCGGCGAAGTGGATGACACGGTTATTGAAAAAGCGGTCATGGAAGTGTTCAGCTTTAAGCCGGCAAACATTATCAAACGCCTTAATCTTCTTCGCCCCATCTACTCGAAAACGACAAACTACGGACACTTCGGGAAAGTGGACGACTTTGAAAGCATCACATGGGAACGCACTGACAAAGCCGTAGCCCTGAAGCGCGCAGTTCACTAACACACTCAACCTCTGATTCATCGAATTCACACAATGCCAACTCTCACTGCTCCTGAAGCTAAAGACTCAAAACCCGGCGCCAACCAAGAAAGCGTCCAGACGCCGCCAACTCAAGGCGACTTCAAAGTAAAGGACCTCAGCCTTGCGGAGTGGGGCCGCAAGACGATCGATGTCTCCGAACATGAGATGCCCGGACTGATGGCGATTCGACGGAAACATGCGGCAAGCAAACCGCTTGCTGGCGTTCGCGTCATGGGTTCTCTTCACATGACCGTTGAGACCGCGATTCTGATCGAGACCCTGGTCGATCTGGGCGCTTCGGTGCGTTGGGCAAGCTGCAATATATTCTCCACGCAAGACTATGCGGCAGCGGCAATCGCGAAGGCCGGCGTGCCCGTGTTCGCCTGGAAAGGCGAGACCTTGGAGGAATACTGGTGGTGCACGTACAAAGCGATTTCCTTTCCCGGAGGCCTCGGACCCCAACTCATCGTCGATGACGGCGGCGACGCGACACTTCTCATTCACAAAGGCTTTCAGCTTGAGGACGGCGACAATTGGGTGAATACGCCCAGCAGCAGCCATGAGGAGCGGGTTATCAAGGATCTGCTTAAGAAGATTCACAAAGAGAATCCCAAGCGATGGCATGACGTCGTGAAAGATTGGAAAGGCGTTAGCGAGGAGACGACCACCGGCGTGCATCGGCTTTACCAAATGATGGAGGCTGGAAAACTGCTGGTACCAGCCATTAACGTCAACGACTCGGTCACCAAATCGAAATTTGATAATCTTTACGGCTGCCGAGAATCACTTGCCGACGGCATCAAGCGAGCGACCGATGTCATGGTCGCCGGCAAAGTCGCGGTCGTGTGCGGCTACGGAGACGTCGGCAAAGGCTGTGCCCATTCCCTAAGGGGATTCGGTGCGCGAGTCATCGTGACCGAGATCGATCCGATCAACGCTCTCCAGGCCGCGATGGAAGGTTTCGAGGTCACAACGATCGAGGACACCCTCGGCAAGGGCGACATCTATGTTACCTGCACCGGGAACTGCGACATCATCACATTCGATCACATGAAACAGATGAAAGACCAGGCGATCGTGTGCAATATTGGCCATTTCGACAACGAGATTCAGGTGGACCAACTGAACGCCGACGAATCGGTCACGAAGTTGACGATCAAACCGCAGGTGGACAAATACACATTTCAGTCCGGAAACAGCATTTATATGCTCGCCGAAGGGCGCCTGGTGAACCTTGGATGTGCCACGGGCCATCCCAGCTTTGTCATGTCCAACTCGTTCGCCAACCAAGTCCTGGCTCAGCTTGACCTGTGGACGAACAAGGAGAGCTACAAACCCTCTGTTTACCGCCTTCCGAAGAAACTGGATGAAGAGGTTGCGCGCCTGCACCTGGAAAAGATTGGCGTCAAACTCTCCAAACTCACAAAGAAACAGGCCGATTATCTCGGCATTTCCGTGGACGGTCCCTACAAACCGGAACATTATCGGTATTAAGAATTTCCGAAAATCATTTCCAGCAATTCGCGAGCGGCTCTTCCGAAAGGGGTGCCGCTTTTTTGTCCCAATGCGGTCTTGCGTTCACGAAGTGGTCCGTGTGAATTGTCACGTGCTTAAGTATTGGGAAGAAATCCTGCTGCTCGCGACACGGGACTGCTGGACACTTTGTATTCCCGCTCGACGCTTGTCATTTTCCCGGAAGCAGCGTTAGTCTGGAGTTCATCCATCTTGGAAACATATGAAACCTATCGCTTACATCCGCATCGCATCTCTTGTTATTCTTCTTTCCACCGGTGGTGGCGGCTGGGCCGACGCAGCCGCCAGGCCCATTCGCGCGCTCATGGTTGCGGGCGGTTGTTGCCACGACTACGAGGAACAAAAAGGAATAGTCAGCGCAGGCATCAGCGCGCGGGCGAACGTCGAATGGACTATTGTTCATGAAGGCGGAGCGGTGCGGGATCATAAAGTCAGCATTTATTCAAATCCGAACTGGGCGGACGGTTACGATGTCATCGTGCATAACGAATGTTATGGAGCAGTGGAAGATGTCGCCTTCGTCGAGACCATCGCCGCCGCTCATGAGAGCGGCGTTCCCGCGGTCATGCTCCATTGTTCAACTCACAGCTACCGAACGGCAAAGACGGATGAGTGGCGCAAGACACTTGGTCTCAGTTCGTATAGCCATGAAAAACGCAGGGATCTGAACGTCGTTAACCTTCGCCCTGAGCATCCTGTCATGAAACGTTTTCCGGCGGAGTGGCTGGATCCCGAGGATGAACTCTATAAAAACGAAAAGATTTGGCCGAACTTTGTGCCATTGGCGGAAGCCTACGGGCAAGACACGCAACGCAATCATGTTTGCATCTGGCTTAACACTTACGGAAAAGCCCGGGTGTTTGCCACCACTCTCGGCCATCAAAACTCCACCATGAAAGATCCGGTCTATTTGGATCTAATCACGCGCGGACTGCTTTGGACGGTTGGAAAATTGGAAGAAAACGGAGATCCCGCGGCAGGTTACGAAGCTGCCTCAAACCGCGATTTCAAGCTCAAGGACGGTGATAATGTGGTGTTCTACGGAGATAGCATTACCGACCAGCGTCTCTACACAACTTTCGCGGAAACCTTTGTGGCGACCCGGTTTCCAAATTTGAAAATCGATTTCACCCACTCTGGCTGGGGAGGGGATCGGGTCACTGGCGGCGGCGGCGGACGGATCGACACACGGTTGGAACGTGACGTCTTTGCATACAAACCGAACGTGATGACGATCATGCTCGGCATGAACGATGCCTCCTACCGTCCATTCGATGATTCCATTTTTACCACATATCGCGACGGTTATCGGCACATCGTGGATTCGGTGAAACGAGAACTGCCAGGCGTGCGCCTGACGCTGATTCAACCGTCTCCTTTCGATGATGTCTGCCAAGAACCGCGATTCGAGGGCGGTTACAATAATGTATTGCTGCGCTACGCCGACTTCGTCGGAGATCTGGCAAAATCCGAAGGCGCAAATCTCGCCGATCTGAATCGTCCGGTTGTTGCTGTCCTGGAGAAGGCGCGATCCATCGACCCCGAACTGGCCAAGAAAATCATTCCTGACCGAGTTCACCCGGGACCAGCGGGACATCTCATCATGGCGGAACAACTCCTGAAATCGTGGAACGCGCCTGCCTTGGTTTCCTCAGTTGAAATCGACGCTACGGAACGGAGACTTGCTGGGTCGAAATCCGCGGCGGTGTCCCGGCTCAGCTTCGGGAATGCGATCACGTGGACCCAACTTGACGATGCCCTTCCGTATCCCGTGGAGCGGACGGATCCTGTGATGGCGCTGACGCTCAAATCATCCGATTTCGACGAAACTCTGAATCAACAACCGCTGAAGATTACGGGTTTGAAGGCTGGCGGCTATTCATTGAGAACTGACGGAGCTGAGATTGGAGTTTTCGACGCCCAGACACTCGCGGCCGGCATAAATTTAGCCACGTTAGATACTCCAATGGTAAAGCAAGCCCATGAGGTCCATGCGCTAACTCTTGAACACAACAATATCCATTTTAGACGCTGGCGCAGTGTGCAAGTTCCGCTGGCGGGGCTCGACGCTCCTGAAGTAAAAACAAGCGTAGAGCAACTGATCAAAGCGTTGGATCGAGAAGAGGCGCGATTGGTTGCAGAGCAAAGGGAAAAGGCCAAACCGGTCACGCGGCGATTCGAACTGATCGCGCGTTGAAATAAGCATGCTTATCCGCTTTGTTGACAATCGCAGTGATTTGGGCTGCTGCGCCTCACAGAGGCGCGCTCCGGAGCGCGGGTCTGTGACCCGCAGCATCTTCGAAATGTCAACAAACCGGACACGCGTTGAAATAGGAATCACCAATATCCTCGAATGGATCCGCTCGGAATGGTCGCATAATGTTCAAGCATCTTGGCTTGGGGCCGCCAGCTTACAGATCCATCCAAGAAACCGATGTTGCCTCCTTGAGATCGAATCGCCGACGGTTCGGGCAGATCGCGGAGCGCGCTTTTGACGGGACCCGCTGGACCGTGCGGTGCGGAGGTAATATTAGGGTTGGCAGTTCCTTTTTCGATCACATCCGCAATCATTGGCCAAACGGGCTGATCCGTATCTTTGATGGGTGAATCCCAAGGAACCGGACCCTGATAGACGGCGTCGCGGTCTCGTTTGTCATTCGCCGTGCTGTGTCCGAAGAGGAAATAATACCCGAGCCTGTGTCCAACACCGGGTTCGTAACGGTACCAATCGCGCTTATTTGGGCAGGTAATCGAGTTTGTTGGCATCGAACCCACGTCCTGAAGGTACCGGTAAGTGTCGGAATGAATGAACGAAAAATGTTCGAATAGATTGTCACGGACACCGCTCGGGAATTTTCCGCTATTGTCCCCCGCATACATCAGCATCGTGAGAATGATCTGACGTTCGTTATTCTTGCAGACGGTGCGTTTACCCATCTCTTTCGAACTGCTCAGCGCGGGCAAAAGCATAGCCGCCAAGATTGCAATGATTGCGATGACGACCAGCAGCTCAATCAATGTAAAACCGGAAGGTTTTGTGTTTCTCATAGGCATTCTTGGCTTGTGCCGATTTAAGCAGCCCGAGGTTCACAATGCAAAACCTTCGTAAAGGGGCCGGGGATAGAGGGCGGAGGTTACTCTTCTCTTTCCGCCATCGGCACGTAGTGGCTCAGAGTAGGTCCGACATAAACCTGGCGGGGACGGTTGATTCGAGACTTCGGGTCTTCGATGATTTCCTTGAAATTGGCGATCCAACCCGGCATTCGGCCGATGGCAAACAAAACGGTAAACATCTCCGTCGGAATTCCGATCGCTCGCATGATGATACCGCTGTAAAAATCGACGTTGGGATAGAGTTTCCGTTCGACAAAATACGAATCATGCAACGCGGCATCTTCCAAGCGCTGCGCAATTTCAAGAAGCGGATCGGAGATCTTCAGCGCTTTGAACAACGCGTCGCACGCTCCCTTGATAATTTTTGCCCTGGGATCATAATTTCGGTAAACTCGATGTCCGAATCCCATGAGGCGTTTTCCGCTGTTTTTGTCCTTAGCCTCCTCGATAAATCGGCGCCCATCGTCACCCGAGGTGTGGATTTCCTGGAGCATCTCAATGACGGCCTGATTTGCACCTCCATGAAGGGGGCCCCAGAGGGCACAAACGCCGGCTGCCGCGCTGGCAAACAAATTCGCCTGGCTTGAAGCCACCATGCGGACCGTTGAGGTAGAACAATTCTGCTCGTGATCCGCGTGCAGCAAGAAGATTAAATCGAGCGCCCGCAAAACCTCCACCTTCGGTTCGTATTCCGCGTACGGCTCCGAAAACATCATGTGCAGAAAATTGGGAGTGTACTTGTAAGCTGGCTTCGGATAAGTGATCGGCAATCCCCGCGATTTGCGGTATGAGAACGCCGCGATCGTCCGAACCTGCGAAATAAGCCGGGCCGCGTGTTTATCAAATCGATCCCGACTGGCCGGGCCCATCAGTCCGGGGTAAAAGCAACTGCTCGCGTTGATCATTGACGAGAGCATGGCCATCGGATGGGAATGGTCTGGAAACCCCTCGAAATGGTGTTTCATGTTTTCGTGCAAGATCTGGTTCTCCGTGAGCATGTCCGAGAACTTGCGCATTTCCGACCGTTTCGGAAGATGGCCATAGATCAACAAATAGGCCACTTCAATGAACGTCGATTTTTCAGCAAGTTCCTCGATGGGGATGCCGCGATAGCGAAGGATTCCCTTGTCGCCGTCAATAAAAGTGATCGCGCTGGAACACGAGCCGGTATTCCCATAACCATCATCCAGAGTGATGTATCCCGTCTTGCTTCGAAGCGTGGAAATATCAATGGCTTTTTCGCCCTCACAACCTTCCAACGTCGGAAACTCGTAAACAGTTCCGTCCAAATCGAATTTTGCCGTGTTGCTCATTTGTCTCATGTTTGTCAATTTGACTCCTCGCATCCATCTTTTCTTGAATCCGGCCCAGAACCGGACGAAAGCCCGATCGATCAATATCGGATATTACAGGTGGGCCGGCGCCGATCCGGCTGGGCCGAGTATTATCGGTTAACGTGTCCTCGCGCAATACTGGAACATGATTTTCGGTATGAGA
>JAQBVM010000402.1 GCA_027623095.1 Verrucomicrobiota bacterium | reverse complement strand
AACATTTTTCCTGGTGGGGCGACACTCTGTGGAGCCCTGGCTTCTTTCGAGCGCCCGAGAATGTCACGGCTCCACAGAGTGTCGCCCCACCGTTGTTCATGGAGAGCGCTGCCGAAATGGCTGTGGTTTCTTGGGTTGTTCGGTTTCTTGATATGGATGGCATCCACAGAGGCAGCGGTTTTGAAAGTTGGTCATTTTCCCAATGTCACCCATGCGCCGGGGGTGATTGGGCACGGACTGACGCGGAGGAATAATGGATGGTTCGAGTCACGGCTCGGACCCGAAGTTGAAGTGCGATGGTACGTCTTTGATCGCGGCGCCACGGCGATGGAAGCGATCTTTGCCGGCACGATCGACCTTGCATATGTCGGGCCAAATCCCGCAATCAACGCGCACGTTCGTTCGCGCGGTGATGATATTCGGATCCTCGCGGGAGTGTGCAGCGGAGGCGCCGCGCTGGTGGTGCATTCGGATGGACCGATTCGCAACGACGCCGATTTCAGAGGGAAACGAGTCGGAACTCCGCAATTTGGGAATACGCAGGATGTAGCCGCGCGCACTTGGCTCCGAGGAAAGGGATTTCGCGTGACGATTGCCGGAGGTGATCTGTCGGTCGTGCCGACTTCCAGCGCGGATCAGCTTGCGTTGTTTAAGCGAGGGGATCTCGATGCCGTGTGGACTGTCGAGCCTCAGGTTAGCCGTCTTGTAATCGATGCGGACGCCCGAGTCTATATCGAGGAGCGGACACTTTGGCCGGAGACCGAAGGGAGGTATGCGGCGACACTGTTGATTTCCAGCGCGCGGCTGGCGCGCGAATCGCCCGGATTGGTTGAGAAATGGATTCGCGCGCATGTGGAACTGGTTCAATGGGTCAACGACCAGCCTGAGGAGGCGAAGCAAATGTTCAACAAGGAGTTCAAGAATGAGACGGGTCGAACACTCCGAACTGAGATTTTGGATTCGGCCTGGAAACGATTGGAATTTACTTATGATCCTGTGCGGAAGTCTATCGAAAAGGTCGCCGTCGATGCGCATCGAATCGGGTTCCTGCGGCAGTTGCCGGATCTGTCACGGCTTTTTCAATTGGATCCGTTGAATGCCGTATTGCGGCAAATGAACTTGAAGGAGGTTCCGTGATGAACTCGGGTTTGGAAATGAAAAATGGTCTTCCCGAGGAATTGACCGTTCGAGGCGTTTCGAAATCTTTCAAGACCAGCCGGCAAACCATCCGCGCACTGGAGGATGTTAGCCTTCAGATTCGAGGCGGTGAGTTCGTCTGTTTGGTGGGGCCAAGTGGGTGTGGAAAGACGACTTTGTTAAATATCGTCGCTGGTTTGGAAACCCCCGACGAGGGGACAGTGCTGGCGGATGGAAAACAAATCTCGGGACCGGGAGGGGATCGCATGATGATGTTCCAGGAATCGGCACTGTTCCCATGGCTGGACGTTGCTGGCAACGTGTTGTTCGGGCTCAAGCTTAGATCGGACATCAACGGGAAAAAGCGCCGGGAGATCGCCGCTAACTATTTGAAACTCGTCGGATTGGAGCGCTTCATGCACGCAAATATTCATGAACTCTCCGGCGGTATGAAACAGCGTGTCGCGCTGGCGCGCTCGTTGGCGCCGAATCCGCGCGTTCTCTTGATGGACGAGCCGTTTGCCTCTTTGGATGCGATGACGCGCGAACAGTTGTACGGCGACATTCAGGAGATCTGGGCTCAAAAGAAAAAGACCATCGTCTTCGTGACGCACAACGTTCGCGAGGCGGTCTGTTTGGGGGATCGGGTTATTCTGTTTTCTCCGCATCCGGGGCGAATTCAAGAGCAGTTTGAAATCGGCCTCCCGCGTCCACGCGATATCAACAGCGTCGATCTTGCAAAATACGCGACCACCATTACTCGCGCGTTAAAACGCATTCTAAGGCCTGAACTGGAGGAGGTAAACGAATGAAACGGTGGAGAAACGCGGCGTTATTATTCGCCTTGTTGATCGGGGCAATGGAGGTTCTCGCGCGGATGGGAGCCTGGTCTCCCGTACTTTTCCCGTCTCCCCTCGAAATCGGCCGTTATCTGTTGGAGGCGGTGGCGGACCGAACCCTGCTTGACGCGAGCTGGGTCACCGTCAAACGGCTCATGATCGGTTATGCGGCTGGATTGGGTGTGGGTGTTCCTCTTGGGCTGCTCACCGCGCGTTTCAAGATTGTCGATGACACACTCGGCACTGCAGCCTTGGGCTTGCAGACGCTTCCGAGTGTCTGTTGGGTTCCATTGGCTCTGATCTGGTTCGGTCAAACCGAACTCGCCATGGTGTTCGTGGTCGTGATGGGAACTGTTTGGTCCGTGAGCCTTGCGACAGCCGCGGGCGTCAGAAATGTTCCGCCAATCTATGTGCGCGCCGCGCAGACGATGGGATCGCGGGGATTTCACACCTGGGCTAGGGTCATATTGCCGGCATCGCTGCCGTTCATTGTTTCCGGAATGAAGCAGGGTTGGGCGTTTGCGTGGCGCTCGCTCATGGCTGCCGAGATTTATGTCACTGTGCTCACCGGATTTGGTCTGGGACACTTGCTCCATTACGGTCGTGAACTCCAAGCGATGGACGCGGTGGTCGGAATCATGTTGGTCATCGTTCTCATCGGGCTGCTCACGGACAAGATTCTCTTCTCGCCATTCGAGCGCTTTCTGCATCGCCGCTGGGGAACCGCTCAGGGAAAACGATAGGCGGTGTTCAGGCGCCGCGACAGAGGATGCCCTGCGTATGGAAGTTCAGGCACACGAGAACTGAGAGTGGAAGTTTTTCCTTTCTACTGAGGTGTCGCTGCCACAGAATTTGGAAACTGAGATCATGAACTTATTTGATTTGTCCGGAGAAGTTGCCGTTGTGATTGGCGCGACGGGTGTTTTGGGTGGAGCGCTTGCCGAGGGACTCGCCGCGGCGGGAGCCAGTGTCGCTGTGGTCGGGCGCAATGCGGACCGCGGAAACGCCCGTGTCGAAGCAATCCAAAAAATGGGAGGGAAGGCTCGATTCGTTCAAGCCGACGCGATTGAACGAGAGAGTCTGGGCAAGGCGCACGATGAGATCCGCGCCCAGCTCGGTTCACCCAGTATTTTGGTGAACGCCGCGGGCGGAAATGATCCGAAAGTGACGGTGACTTCCGAACGCCCGGTCGAAGGAATCGCGCTGAGTGACTGGCATGCGAATTTTGATTTGAACCTCGTAGGGGGTGTCCTGCTTCCCTGCCAGGAGTTCGGACCCGAAATGTGCGGGAATAAGAGAGGATCAATCATTAACATTGCCAGTATTTCCGCGCATGTGCCGCTTTCCCGGGTGATCTCGTATTCCGCTTCGAAAGCCGCCGTGTTGAGTGTGTCGCAGTTTTTAGCGCGCGAGTGGGCGATGAAGGGAGTGCGCGTGAATACAATCACTCCTGGATTTTTTCCGGGAGAACAAAACAGGGCGCTTTTGTTTAATCCGGACGGCACCCCAACCGCGCGCGGGCATTCGATCTTTGGCCACACTCCCATGGGCAGGTTTGGCGAGCCGAACGAGCTGATCGGCGCCGCGGTGTTTCTGGCAAGCCAGAAGGCAAGCAGCTTCGTCACGGGAACCGACATTCGGGTGGATGGCGGGTTCCTCTCGCAAACAATCTAACGGGAGATGATCTCAACGACCGGAAGGGGCGGCGCAGGCGTGTCGAATGAGGCGGTCCGCGAGCTGACCGCGGAAGTTTGCCCGGCCGAAAGCTATCGAGGCAAGCGCGTGCTGTTGATCGTGCCGGACGGCACACGAACCGCGCCGATCGGCCTTCTTTTCAAGTCGTTGCACAGCCAGTTGGCGTCGGTAACTCGGGCGTTTGATGTGCTCATCGCGTTGGGAACGCATCAGCCGATGACCGAGGATGCCATTTGCGGGCGCTTGGAAATCTCTGGAGCGGAGCGGAGCGGAGTTTTTGGTTCGGTGCGGTTCTTCAACCATTCCTGGAACGATTCCTCGGCGTTGCGGAAACTGGGGGTAATCTTTGCGGACGAAATCCGCGATCTGTCCGGTGGATTGTTCGAGATGGATGTTCCGGTTGAAGTGAACCGTCTCCTGTTTGATTACGATCAGATCGTCATCGTGGGTCCGGTTTTTCCGCATGAGGTGGTAGGTTGTTCGGGAGGCAATAAATATCTTTTTCCGGGTGTCAGCGGTCCCGCCGTATTGAATTTTTTTCATTGGCTTGGTGCGGTGGTCACCAACCCGATGATTATTGGGAACAAATGGACGCCGGTTCGAAAAGTTGTTGACCGTGCCGCTTCGATGATCGATGTGCCAAAGCTTTGTTTCTGCCTCGTAGTCGGTCAGGCGAATCGACTTGAGGGACTGTTTGCCGGTCTTCCCGAAGAGGCCTGGGACGCCGCAAGCGATCTTTCGCGGGAGATCCATATCATAAAGAAAGAGAACCCGTTCCACACGATTCTCGCGCGCGCTCCCGAGATGTACGAGGAACTGTGGACGGGCGGGAAGTGCATGTACAAACTCGAACCTGTTCTTGCAGATGGCGGCGAACTGATCATTTTTGCGCCGCACATCAAGGAAGTGTGTGTGACTCACCGGAACGTGCTGTACGAAGTCGGTTACCATTGCCGCGATTATTTCCTGAAACAATGGGAGGCCTTTAAAGGGCACCCCTGGGGAGTGCTGGCGCACTCGACCCACGTGTACGGTCAGGGGAGATTTGAGAACGGAACGGAGACTCCGCGAGCCCGAGTCACACTTGCCACGGCAATACCGGCGGAAATATGCAGGCGTATTAACCTTGGCTATCGAGATCCTTCAAGCATTCGGATTGAGGATTACGAAAACCGCGAGGACGAAGGTGTTCTCTACGTTCCCAAAGCCGGAGAAATGCTCTACCGGCTCGAGAACCCGCCCGCTTGGGCCGCGACCTGTTAGCGCTACAGCGACACTTTTCAATACGGCCCGCGGTCTTCCAGGCAATCGATGTCAAGCACGCGGAAGGAATTTTGACTCCCTTAGTCCTGCGACGAATTGCGCTTCGATCCGAACGGCTTGAGCGGTCGTGATCGTCTCGCCTTGAAAGAGATAGCGCGCGCCTGGCTCACCCAAGTTGGAGACCCATTTTGGGCGCGCATAGGATTTTGATCTTGTTCCGGGAATTCACGCCACTAGGCTAC
>JAQBVM010000401.1 GCA_027623095.1 Verrucomicrobiota bacterium | reverse complement strand
AAGATGCGTCGCCACTTGGAAAAGCTCAAATTGTGACATATTCCTCTTTTCTCTGTCCGACCCCTTTACTTTTCTCTGTCCGACCCCTTTAGACCCCTTTACGACCCCTTTACCGTTGGGGTTGTTGGGACTCTGGTGGATCGCGTCCCCAGGGTAGGCGCCCGCGCGCCAACCTTGGGCTATGGGATTGTCACCCCGTTGGGGTGTCCTTGGCGTCCTGGCGTCCTGGCGTTGAATGTCGCCCCCCGGGCCGGGTTGGCCCTTGTCGCAGCCGCCGTGAGAAGGCCCGCTCCAAATGCCGAATGTCGAATGCGGAATGTCGAATGGGAATCAGAGCCTCGTTACCTCGGCTGCGGCTATGAAGATCAGGGCCGTGAAGAATCACTCGCCCGCCTGTGAAAGAATGAACTGCTCGATATCAGCATCAATGAAGAAGCCGGGTTCACTGAGGAGGCTCGTGGACCGCAGTCTCGCCGCCGTCCGCCGGTTTCTGAGCGGCCGCGAGCAGCGCGAGGAACGCCGTGGGAGAGACAGCGGAAACCGGGGAACAGGCGAAGTCCGCTTCATTGCGCGTGACGATGTGGGCGCACTGCGCCGCCTCGGCGAGACTGGCGACCACGGCATCCTCGAAGTCCGGGAGAGCCAGTTCGCGGGCACGCTTGAAGGTTTCCCTGCCAGCCGGAGCGATTTCAAAATGCGCCAGCAGCCAGTCCACGGTCTGGTCTGCCTTGGGCTGGCCCGCGGCCTTGGCGAGGACATAGTGGAGCGTGGTGACGGCGTGAGCCGGAATGAGCGCTTGAATTTCCCCACTCCGCGCGCGGCTCACAACCTCCGCCGAGTCCCGGTAGTGCGGAACGCGGTTCTGCACAACGTCGAGGAGGACATTGAGGTCGAGCAGGACTTTCACCGGTGCTTGTCGAGCAGGTGCCGCCGATGGACGGATTCAACATCCCATTCCGCCGGGATGAGACCGGTGAGCGCCAGGACTTCCGGATGGATGGAAGCGGGGCCAACGGTCTTCAGACCTTGGGCGAAGCGTCCGACCAACTCGGCCACCGTGAGACCGTGCTCCCCCGCGAAGGATCGGAGCGAATCCACTTCCTCGGAAGGCAGATTGAGAGTCAACGTCGCGTTGGACATAAAGTTATTTGCAGTGAGTGTGGCAGAAGGCGCCTGCGCAAGCAAGGGCAGCCTCCGTCCGAGACTTCACCGGGTCATGGAGGTAAACGGTCAGTCCCGACTTTCGATGATTCCAACAACCAGCGATGAAACCCAAACTTGATTTCTCCACCATCCGTGGCTGCGGTTGTAACGAGTTCCATAGCCGAGCGAGCGCCAATGACTTCGGAGCGGTGCGCGGTGCGCATGGGGACCCTCCGCCTTGTTCCACTCCCTTTCTTTTAAATCCGGGCACGCCGCGAAGATTCATCCGATGCAGCTCTCTCTCCGCCGCGATTAGTTACTTACTGTCCCTGGGGCATCAATGTCCGACCTAACCACAAAAACCAAAGACCATGAATACGATCCCTCGCTTCCGCCAAATTCTATTCCAGAAGATTGTTTTTGCCTTGCTCCTTCTGCCCACAATGCTCATCGCACAACAATCTCCACCCGGTATCCCCGAGCCCGGCTTGATTATTTACGGCCGCGTGCTGGACCGCGTATCCGGCAAGTCCGTTCAAGCCAACACCGCAGCTTTCCAAGTCACAGGCAACAACGACACCGTCAATGTGGCGGTTACTCTCGTTAGCATCAATGGCCAGTCGTTCTACGTTGCGCAAGTCCCGTTTGAGACTCGTGCGGTCGGAGTTCAGACCTTCCAAAAAACACTCAACACCGTGGCCCTCACGACAGGCAATACCCCATACGGCCGCACCGTCACAGTCAACGGCAAGGCAGCCACATTCAAAGCCCCTGGCACAGGACAACTCCTCTTCGGCGCCGCCGAGCGTGGCCGCATCGAAAACCTCGATCTGGAAGTCGAAGGCATTCCCGTCGATCCGGGACCAGGTTCTCGGCCCATCCTAAACGCCAATCTGAAGCCTGTCCTCCGAGGCGGGATGTTCGCGGGAATCACGTTTGAATGGGACAGTGAAATCGGAAAGTCTTACACCGTTTTCCGCACCAGCGACTTAAGCAAGCTTTTTGAGAAGATCGGCACAATACCCGCCACGCCTCCGACCAACAGTTTCACGGACCTAGGCGCAGTCGGCCCTGGTCCATTCTTCTATAGTTTGTCGGTTGACCTCTGATTTCTCAGCTGACGTATTCACTGACGTTCGTGCTTGCCGAAGCCACGCGGTGTGGGGCGCAGCCATCCCTTTCTTCCGCGCAGGCAGACCCATTGGGCGGCTCCGGATATACGGATGGGACAGCCAGCGCCGCGCGGTTTTCCCTTCCTTCCGGCATTGCGGTGGACAGCGCCGGCAACGTTTATGTGGCGGACAGAGAGAACAGCACGATCCGGAAAGTGACAGCGCTGGGAGTGGTGACGACGCTGGCGGGACTTGCGGGCAGGCAGTCCGGGCAACGCCGACGGGACGGGGAGCGACGCACGGTTCTATGCTCCTTCTGGCGTGGCCGTGGACAGCGCGGGCAACGTCTACGGAGGCAACTCCACGATCCGAAAAGTGACGACAGAGGGAGTGGTGACGACGCTCGCCGGGCGGCTGGTTGCCTCAAACAAAAGATTATGAGAACGAAAATTTCTCCAAATGGTCACGGGAGCAACGATCACATCCTGCGTGACAGCGCATCCGTGTTCACATGGTTTTTCCGGCGTTGTGTTGGCAATGGTGTGATTCTTGGAGTAACGCCCTAGGCCCAGTGCGCCTACCTTTGCGGGCGCTGGGACCAAGAACCATTTCCTGAGCTAACGGCGAGGGACGAAGAAGTTCGATTCTCCAAAGTTGGAATCGAGAGTTCCACTTCCCAAATTGAAGGGAACAGGATCGAAGGAAACACTGGGAAAAACCGTATTTATGGGCATTTTTGGCTTTTGATACTTCCCAAAAAACTTCCCAATGCCGTGCCCGAGATTTACTTCCCAGTGATTAACCATTTGAAAATGTGGTAGTTGCATAAGTTGGAGCGGGTGAAGGGAATCGAACCCTCGTCTGTTTTCATCTTGGAACTGAGTGGATTTGGGGCAGGAACTCTAAGTTCACCGCACCCTTGATGACCATGCAGCGGTTCTGGCAACGTCGGCGGTATCCGATCCAGCTCTCAGCGCGCGCACCCACGACAGAATCCTTGATTTAGCAATCCTGCGATTGCTGCCAAGTGAGATTTGACAGGGATCATGCCAGAAATCTTGTTCGTGGCTGCCGGACTATTCAATGCTCTTCCTCAACCTAGACTGCCTCTGCCGGGCTAAATTTCACGAGCTTTGCCATGCTTGCGGAGTGCTGGTTGCGGAGATGTCCATAGACTTTCATAGCCAGAGCTCCGCCGTCTTTGTGCCCGAGCCAACGGGAGACAGTGGGAATATCCACGCCGCTTTCGATGCAGCGGGTGGCGAACAAGTGCCTCAAATCGTGGTGTGTTAGATGTAAGAATGGTGCGTCGGGAGGGACTCGAACCCCCAACCATCTGATCCGAAGTTCTATCCTTGATTGTTCTCAACCGTTCGCTTAAATTCGCTTTTGTTCAATGATAACGCTGGTTTTATTCAGAAATTACGGGCATATACTCGAATCGAGAAAGAACATTTTATGACAGTTCAGAACAGTAAAAACCGGACAGAAACCGGACAGACAAACCGGACACACAAACGCCGAAGATTATCCAAGCTACCAAAGACGCATCAAGACTTCTGGTTGTCTCGGCTCAAGAAGCGCTCCTTCGTTTCTCGAAGCGGCGAGATTGAGGAAATCCCAACGTGGCAAGTGCGACTGTTCCACGTTGGAAGGGAATCATGGTTCAACCTCGACACAGCCAACCAAGATGCCGCCGCGATCAAAGCGCGTGACATTTACGTTTCCCTGAAAGCCAACGGTTGGGACGAGACCCTTGGGAAGTTCAAACCGGAATCAGAAGTTGCGCCTCGCCTCGATCTAACTGTCGGCCAGTTCTTGAGCGCCGCAAAGGACACCGGCTATCTGCGGCTTCGGACCTTCCTGAATTATCAGAATTGCTTTCGAACAATCATCGGCGAAGCGTTTGGCGTCCGAGCCGACAAATCGAAATTTGATTATCGCCAAGGTGGAAATCAGAAATGGATCGAACGAATCGACGGCATACGCGTGGAGCGCGTGACCCCGGATTCCATTACTGCGTGGCAGAAGAAGCGTTTGAAGAAAGCAGGGAACTCGCCCACAGCTATTTCGTCGGCTAAGCGGACGGCCAATAGCTACGTTCGTTGCGCTCGCTCGCTGTTCGGCAAGGAAATCCAGAAAAGACTTCGGAACGTGCAACTGCCCAAGACACTCCCTTTCGATGGCGTGGAACTGTTCGAGTCCGGCAGCATGAAATTCGTGTCAAAGGTGAACGTCCAAATGCTCATTACTGCCGCAAGGACGGAATTGAAGGAAGGCGAACCGGAAGTCTATAAAGCGTTTTTGCTTGGACTGTTTGCTGGAATGCGGAAAGCCGAAATTGATTTGTGCGAGTGGCGAATGGTGGACTGGGAGAACCATGTCATTCGTTTAGAAGAAACCGAGTGGCTACGCCTCAAGACTCAAGACAGCGCGGGCGAGATTACGGTGGACGCGGAGGTTACAGCCGAGTTGCGGCAGATGATGCCGCAGAGCCAAAGCCGGTTCATCCTCGCTAGCGACCGCCCGCCGCGCAATGACTCCGCCAGGACGTATTACCGATGCGAACCGACGTTCGACCGGTTGAACGAATGGCTTCGTTCTAAAGGGGTGTCGGCAAACAAGCCTCTCCACGAATTACGGAAGGAAATAGGGGCGCTTGTGGCGACGCAGCACGGCATCTATGCGGCCAGTCGATTCCTTCGTCACAGCGACATCACAACGACCGCCCGGCACTATGCCGAGCACAAGGCGCGAATCTCGGTAGGGTTGGGCAAGTTCTTGGATACGAAGATCAAATCGGTCAATGGGACCGCACAGGCAAGTGCTTAAGGCAAATCACCGGCGCACGTTAAGACACCTGAATCACACGCTCCTTGGACACTGACAGTTTATTCCGTTTGAGGGAATTCCTCGTCTAAGTCCGG
>JAQBVM010000045.1 GCA_027623095.1 Verrucomicrobiota bacterium | reverse complement strand
CGAGATTTTTTTCACAAAATTCCGGATTGGCGATTTCGAGACTCTAATGCGCTTGTTCTAGGCCTAGTAATGTTGGATCCATAAACATTTGCAGTTATTTGATGTTGGAAATACTCGAACTCGTCTGATTGGTTTCTTTCGGCAAAATCCCCTCGGCATGATCAACAGAGGATTCAGGATTTAACCGCAGAGAACGTAAACGGGTCAGTTCCTATTTTCGACAACTCTCCGCCTGTTAGCTCCCGTGATCGGATTCAAACTCGGGAATTTGCAGCATGTGTTGTCAACAATGGGAACTGACCTGATTCCGCTTTCTTGTGCGGGTGAGCGGCAGTTCGTTGCGGATCCTAGTGGCTTGGTCCGGCGTCGAAGGGGGAGGGTTTGTGGGTGGAGTTTGTTTCATGAGAATCTCAAGCATTTGCGTCAGGTTGGATCAGGTAAAGTAAAGTTTGGTGAGGGATTCTGTTGTAGTTGGTGAGGGCATTTGCAGGAAGGGAATTCGACGGCAGAGATCGCAAGGATCACGGGGGGCCAAACCTGCCGCTCAACCCGGGCGACCACGGATTTCACGGCTAGCGCCGAAACCACACTTGCTTGAAAAAGACAGCAACCGGCTCGGATGACGCCGATCGGGACTGCCGACTTTTCAATGCTATCTAAGATTTGCATGAATGTCGCAATGAAGGCACACGCTTAGAGACAAGTTTTTTTGAGAGCCTGTTCTAAAAATGGAGCGCGGCTGTATCGAAGATCAGCCGCGGCACGCAAGACGAACGAGATGCGCAGGAAAACCGAGGCACGCTGCGGCTGGTCGAGGACGACACAGTCCGCGCTCCGGGATCTTAAAACAGGCTCTAAGGCCTTCCGCCCAAAAAATTCAGACTCATCCATAAACGGTGCCCGGAGAAAAATAGAACCTTCAACGCATCCATCCGAGACCGGAGGATTGTGCGCACTTCGACCACGGTTGTCCAGAATTCATTCAAGCTTCTTCTGGAAGAGAGCGCATCCGAATGAGGACGGCTCGTCGTGGGGAATGCATTCTCTGCTTTTCCCGGTGGGGCGACAGTCTCATTGGGCCTGGTCCATATTCCGTAACGCTGTAAGCAAAAATGCTGTTTGCTTGAGAAGATTTCTAGTGGGTCAACCACGGAAGACACTGAATACACGGAATCCGGACCGGATTGGAATGAGTCGGAATTCGTATCCTTCGTTTCTTCTGTGAAAGAAAGGCAAATCCGTTCAGCGATAAGTTGAGAGCGTTTTGTTTGGTTTCGAACAGAAGCAAACGAAGGGAACGAAGGGATCACTTCTGAATACGAGGTCCTTGACGGCATATCGTAATGCGATACAGTGGTTCAGGATGATCTTGAGCTTCCGGTGCGCTGAGACAGAGAAGATTTTTCACGGCCAACGCTCCCGGAAACTTGCCCAAGACATGCAGCAGACGGCACGGCGCAAGCTGGAGTATCTGCATCGGGCACGAAGCCTCACCGACCTGCAAAGCCCGCCCGGAAACCATTTGGAGGCTTTGCGGGGCGACCGCAAGAGCCAGCATTGCATTCGAGTGAACGCGCTATGGCGGATCTGCTTTCGGTGGCGCAACGGTCAAGCGGAAGCCGTCGAAATCGTCGATTATCATTGAAACATGAAAAGAAAAGACAGGCTCAGCCCAGTGCATCCAGGCGATGTCTTGTTGGAAGACTTCATGAAGCCCCTTAAGCTTTCGGCAAATTCGGTGGCGCGAGCCATTGGCGCATCGCCTATTGCGATCAGTCAGATCGTCCGGAGAAAGCGCGCAGTGAGTCCGGAAATGGCACTCAAGCTCGGACGATATCTGAACGTCTCTCCAGAACTTTGGACCGGCATTCAGGCAGATTTCGACCTGGAAGTCGCCCGGATGGAACTGGAAGCCCGGATCCAGCGAGAGATTGAGGTTTGTCCGTTGCTGGCCACCGTTTGAGAAGGAAACGGCGACAGGTCGGCTTTCAATTCTTTCGACTCCTTCCGTTCTTTTCGGCTAATTTCTTCGGGAAAGGCCTGGTGTCCCATATCTTGCCCGCGATTGACACGCAACGGATGTGGACACAATATGTCCACATGAAAACCGTCACGGTCCGGGATCTCCGCAATCACTTCTCGAAGCTCGAAGCCTGGCTTGCTGAGGGTGAACAAATTCGAATTGAGAAACGGGGCGAACCGATCGCTATGCTGACCGCGATTCCGGTCCGGCCTCGGCAGGCATCGAGAATCCCGAACTTTGCGGCGCGACGTCGCGCAATCTGGGGCAAGCGTGCCTTCAGCGAGACGGATGTGGCAGCGATGCGCGCCGATGAGTTTCAAGGTGAAGAAGGATGAATCCCTTCCCCGACACCTCGTTCCTTTATTCCCTTTACCGTGCCCAGGTGCATTCTTCGAGGGCGGACGCTGCCATGAAGGCTCTGAGTGGTCCGTTGCCAGCCTCCTCCTTGCTGCTGCTGGAGTTCCGCCAGTCGATTCGCCTCCAAATCCAGCTCAATACCCAGGATGCGACAAGGGGATTTCCCAAACGCGAAGGCACCGCCATGCTTCGTGATTTTCAATCGGACCTGGCGGCGCACGCTTTAGAGGTTGTTCCGGTTGACTGGGCGGATACCCATCGCATCGCGGAGGGATTAAGCGCGAAGCACACCGAGATCATGGGACACCGACTGATCGACATCTTGCACGTAGCCACCGCCTTGCATATAGGTGCGCCAGACTTCCTAACATTCGACGCGAATCAGAAACGCCTCGCGGAGGCTGAAGGACTGAGGGTCCCCGTGTGAGCTAAGGAATTTGGGAACTGAAAGCGATATACAACTCCCGCAATTTGATTCGAACTTCGAAGTTCCAGTTTCTCAACGTCTTTTTTGGTTCTTTGCGCCAACGGCGCTCTTGAAAGAATGTTTGGATCATGCGGAACTGACTCGATCTCAGCCGGATGGACGCGTATGGCGACGGTGCTACAGTCAAAGCATGAGCCTTGAACGATGTCCCGGATGGAAAGCCGGACATCGCGGCCTGCGTGGTCTTCGGGAAAAAGGAGGAACTTCGTATTGTTAAGATTCGATCCGTTCAATGAGTTTTTCACGGACCGCTTTGGCAACGGCGCTTTTGCCGCCGTTCACGTGGAGTTTCCGGTAGATCCGCCTCAGATTGTCGTCCACGGTGTGAAAACTTAACTGCAAGCGGTCGGCGATTTGCTTCATGAGCAGGCCTTCAACCATCAATTCGAGTATCGACAGCTCGCGGGGCGACAAATGGTAGTCGATTGGAACTTCGCGCCCCAGGCTGGAAAAAATCCTCAAGCAGCGGTTCACACGCTTCGAACTCGCGCTCGCAAGAGAGCTCTTGGCTTCCGTTGATCTCGTCGATCACGGCCCGGCGATAGCTGGCGTTATCCTCAACCGTCCAAACGCGAATCATGATTTTCGTGCAACCTTGGCTCGTGAGGCGGCGGCGGTCAGGCGCGCCTTTCTTACGAGCGATTTTGGAATTCCTCGCTGTGTCACAATCAACAGATTTGCCGCAATGAACGTGACTGTTTATCAATGCGCGTTAAGCCGGTCCTGAGTTCACTGGTTCATGAACATACCGAATAGGCTCTCCCCTGGGCAATCCACGTGTTTACGTGGAGCGGACTTCCAGGGTAACGACAGTGCCTTGGCCCGGCACGCTGTCGATCTTTAGTTGGGCGGCTAATTGCTCGGCTCTTTTCCTTAAGCCAGCCAGACCGTGACCCACGGCCGGCCGCGCGGAATCGAAGCCTCGGCCGTTGTCGCTGATCGGGAGTGTTGCTTTGCCAAGTGGTTCCGTGGAAATAACCAAATTCCCTGTCCTCCCTGACTTTTGATCCCAACAGAACATCCTGGCTGAATGCCGGTGTTGCGCTGAGCAGAACCAAGCCAGCCAGTGCTGCACCAACTCGAACAAGATCGAAGAACGGCCTTCGCCCCCCATCCTCGCGCGAGCGTCTTGGAGTGCGGTGACGCAACACAGTGGAGTCACCGCTTTCGCGCCAGCATGTCCCGACGCTGGCGTCCAATCGAGACGCACCCGTTTCAGCCCGAAAGGGGCGACTGCGCAAGCTCCGTCGCCGCACTCCAAGACCTGGCGGTTGTTCCGGCGTCCCATGCGCTGCGAGTCCGCGATCTGCCGTTTGACCGTCCCCATTCAATAATTCTTTGTATGCGCGCACAGGAAATCATTGAACAGATCAAGGCCCTTGCTCCCGAGGAGCACGCGAAAGTGGCGAAGTTCGTCCTTGAAGAAGATGATTCATGGGTGCGGGAATCGTTTAAGGAAGGGATGAGGGCGGCGGCAGAAGGCCGGTTTGTAGATTTGGAAACGGCGATGTTCGAAGATCCGCCGCCGCATTTCCGATGAAGTACCGCTATCGGGCTGTTCAACCGGTTTGGAAGCATTTCTTCCGTCTGAGCGTTACGGTGGATATTGGGACGCATGACATTTATCGCGGATAGCTGGGGACTGCCTTTGGTAATCGCGCTCGTGGATTGGGTTTGTTGATGGAATTTATTTCATGAGAGTCTTAAGCATTCTCCAAGGGTTTGGGCAAGTAGGCCAGAGTCGGACAAACACTCTGCCGACTGTTGCTCTTCATCCTCTCCCCACTCGTTTCTCGCGGGGAGAGGATGGGGAGCTTGATGCAGCCCTGAAAACTGTCAAATGCGTGAAGTTCGGGTTTGACCGAGCCGGATAAGTGAGATCACCATTCGATTGAGCGTTAGCAAAGGGCGGGATTTACAATGCGGGGCAGGAAGAATGGTTTGATCGGGAAACGAGAGTTAGACGCATGTCAGAAATTATTTGGTACGTGGCCCATACTCGGCCACGATGCGAGAAAAAACTCGCCGACTACTGCGAGCGCGAGAGCATCGCCGTGACGCTGCCGCTTTTTCGCAGCGTCAAGAAGTACCGCGGCAAGAAAGTGGTCTTCGAGAAGCCGCTTTTCCCAAGCTATTTGTTCGTGCGGATGCTTCCGGAGAAGAGTCGAAAAGTGCGCCAGAACGATTATGTGGCGAACCTCCTGGATGTGGTCGATCAGGAATTGTTCGAATCCCAACTGGACGACATCTTGCTTGCGATCGAAGCGGAAGCGGAAATCGTGATGGCTCCCTACATTACGGCTGGTGCCCGCGTGAAGATCAAGTCCGGTCCCCTCCGTGGGGTTGAAGGTTACGTGGAGACCCGAGAAGGCCAGTGCCACGTGATTCTGAGACTGGATTTTATCGGGCAGGCCGCCGCTGTGAAAGTGGACGCATCCGAAGTGGAGTTAATCTGAATTCCATCGGCAGAGCGAATCGACGGCTTCGAACGAACCGTCGCGCATCCAACCGTCCAATTGCGCCTGGTCCTTGAGTTGTTGACCGCGTTGACGGGGGACCGCCGCGAAATGGCATTGGATTTCCGGGATCGTCGTCATATCCCCCCAGAGCTTCTCGAACTGTGCCACGGGGAAAACATCTTCCTGGCCGTTGCCCCAGCGTTTCTTGACATCTTTGAGGGTGACGTACGTGGGGATTCGCGATGCCAGCGCGCGGACGGCGGTCTGGACTTTCTCCGAATTTCTGAGATCTGGACGCGATAGGGCGAAGGCACTCAAGAGCGCGTCGATATCGATCCACGTGGTCATGGTGTTGTAATAGGACAAGTGGAATTCATCCTCTTCGCGCGGCATCGCGAGACCCTCGACCAGTCTGACGCGACCATCGACACGGGCCAATCCTCCGCCCCGGTCATCAATTCGCCGGGCGATCACTTCGTATGTCAGGCACGCTCCGGACTGAATATGCGCGCCAAGCAACGCCGGATCGAGATGGGCTCCCAATGTGTCAATATTGTGGAGAAACAAATAACGCAAGCTGGGTTGATCTTCCAAAAGTTTCGCGAGGGTGCCATTGCGAAAGAGGTTCGGAATTTCGAACCAATGGCCGACGGGATGAAGGCACTGGAGCGCTTGATTGTCTGTGTAATCAACACCTTCACCGGCGTGTTTCGCCCAATCCATTAGTGCGGCTTGAAGACTCGCGCGCACCTTCTGTTTTTGCTCATCCAGCAACTGTTGAGGGATCTCTTCCCAGGCAAAACGCAAATCCCGGATCGTGGGCACCATTCGCAACCCGACGGCGCGTCCCGGGGAAAGGAAAAGGGGAGCGTCATAACCGTAGTTCTGTTCCCGCGCGAGCGTCGCGGCAATAGGCGCGTGCGTCATATAGCTCGTGCTGAAGACATGCGGAATGGAGGCTTTCCAGAGATGATTGGAGAGGCGCGTTTTCGCAAGATGCACTTCCAAAAAAGTCCTGTGCCTGGATCCGAATTTGCAGAATGGGTGGAGCGCCTTCACGGTTCCCGCGCCCTGAGTCCATCGGCTCCCGAGGCCGGCGGCCAGGCTGACGACAGCGACCTGGCTGTTGGCAATGGCTTCAATCCCACGTTCTCGGAACTTAGTTGGAAGCGGTTTTCTTGCGTCCAGAATGTCTTGTTCGAAAACGTCCCGAATTTCGATCCGGCTTGGCAAACGGTTTTGAGCCAGGCCGATTCTTCCGGCTCGAAGGTCGTTTCGGATTTCCTCGTGTTGCGCGTGATCGAATCCGTTTTCTGAAAGCAACGCGAACAGTTCTTCGCGGGCAGTCGTAGTCCCCGCGGCGGGTGGAAAAAGCCTGTCGAAAAGTACCTGTACCATGTTGCGAAGCTCGGGTTTTTCCCGGCAGGCGGATCCGAATTGATCCAGCTCACTTCGCTTGGCCGCTGGCAAATGGCGCGTGTCAGCGCGAAGGAGTTGAGGGATCTGCATCGCGTAATACGCCTGCGGGAACAAGGCGTTCGTTCCTTCCAGAAGCTCCGAGGTGGATCCTGTCTCATTCACTGAGAAATCATACACCACAGGGTCCATGGCAAACGGGAGCGCATGTTCCAGATCACGCTTGTGAGCAAGCATCAGTTCTTGAAGCCTGGCTTGCGCTTTCTGTTTGCAGCGCGGATCCACGATGAATCCCATGCCACCGCCCGACATTCCGCCAAGCATCCAAAATCCCCAGAACTGATCCTTAAACTCGGATCGCATGGAATTCACCAGCTTTTCCGTAAAATGATTGGTCGCCCAGGGAATGATCGTTTGGAGCGGGCCAAAGAAATTGCGTGTGGTCGCTTTCCCCAATCGAGGAATGTCGTTCGTTGCGAGGGAAGCGAGGACTTCATCGAGAATTGAGATCGCTTCCTGCCTGGCGGCCCATTCTGGTCCCGACCGCAACAGGTATTTCTCGGTCACCATCTCGAGGATGGGTCCGACATTTTGCGCCATGCCTCCGTGGACGAGCACAAGGCTGTCTTGGAGGTTCTTCCGTGTGCCGGCGGAGATCTGGCCGGTTCCAAGGATTTGATGAGCGGGCAGCAGGCGGCCACGACTGATTCCGGCTTCCGGATCGTCTTTGCCCGCGACGACGCCTTGAATGAGTTTGATTCCCGGCCAGACGCCGCCCGAGTCTTGCCATCCGCCCCCCGAGCCGCCGAGCCATTCTCCAAGAATGGCGCGAATGGCCACGATTTGACGCTCTTCCTCAAGGAGCGGTCCCTTGAGCGATCGCGTTTGTCCCGTGGCCCGCATGCAGGCGGCGGTGAGCGCCGCGAGAAGATTGGTGGAAACCGCCAGGCGCGATCCTTTCGGGATGTTTTTGACGTTGCTCGCGATCTCGAGCCCGTGCCCCGGGGCGACGATTCGGGCGAGCAACTGAGCGAGGCTTTGCCCTGATCCTTCGACGCCGGGAGGAACAATGCCGCCGGCGATCACCGCTGCTTTCAGGAGGCCCAAATAATCTTTTGCGAAATCAAAAACCTCGCTGAGCTGGACAATATCGACGGTGGCCCCGAGATCGACGCTGGTGAGGCGCAACATCGGTTCGTCAATAACTCTGATATAGGCTTCGACGGGAGCGCTCGGAACCTTGTCTTGGCCGTGAATGCAAAGATCAATGGAAATGTTTAGAACGCGGGCGCCCTCGGGGAAATCCATGCCCAAAAAGAAAATGTCGCTCCACGCGCTGTGGGACAGATCCATTCGGACCGGTGTCCGCTCGCACAAGACGGGGAACAGCCCGTTTGCGGGAGAGCGTTTCAGGAGGGTTTCGTGAATCCGAAGCGGTTGATCGGCGGGATGGCCCACGCGAAACATCCATTGGTTGCCGCGCACTGAGCGGACACTGCGGCGGACCTGGTCGGCGAGCGTTTGAAAAGCCAGGCCGTGATAGGCCGCGGCAAGCGCGCTCGATGTCGCTTCCGTGGGCCCGGAATGTTTGGACGCGGCGAGGAACCGTGTGATGGCTTCTTCGAACCGGCGATTGAGCAAGTGCTCGTAACCGTCGTAAGGAATGAATCCATTCGCGTCGGCCGGAATCTTCGGAGGCAGATGGAATCGGTGAACGGCGTATAGAAAAAACAAAGTTCGGACAGAGTCGTAAAGATTTCGTGAGGTTCGGCGGAACTGTTCCAGGCTGGCGCACTCATCCAGCAGTTCGTTCAGCGATCGAGTCCGGCATGCTTCATCCAGAGATTGATTCCGGAGTTCGGGATCCGACGCCGTGATGATGTCGAGGAGTTTCCGGGGAATCATGGGGAATCGATCAAAAAATCGAGACGAGTTCTCAATGTTGAGGTCGTTGCGCCAAAAGTTCCACAAGCTGCGCGAGGACCTCTTGCCGATCGCACCCGCTTAAGGCCAGAGCGAATTGTGCGTTGAGAAGTCCGAACTTGACCCCAATGTTGTAGCGGTTTCCCGAGATTTCCAGTGCCCGATATTGCTCCCTAGCCGCGAGAGCGGCCAGGGCGGGGGACAGGTGGATAGGGTCGGTGGTGTCTGAGTTCGAGATTTGTTCCGCCAACAAATCGACAATCGCTGGTGTGAACACATGCATTCCAAAAAAACACAGGTAATGCCCTGTTCGCAATCCAGGAACCAGGAGATGTTGCTCGGCTTCTGTGGGGGTGGGCTTTTCCCGGACGGTCTCAATCGAAAAAAGATGAGGGCGATTTGGAACGCCTATGCCGCCAATCACGCCGTAATATGGCAGCAATGATTCGCGCGTGGCCTGAACGGCTGAAACGGAGCAGGATTCTTCGGTCGCGATTTCCACCAACTGTTGGGCGCAGCGCCGGTTCTCGTTGCTCACGTACAGATGGTCGCTGACAAGATGCAGAAGGGGTTCGCCGGATACAAACTCGCGCGAACAGTAGAGCGCGTGCCCGTATCCTCGGGGTTGGGGTTGCTCGACGAAGGTGATGCGGCCTACCCAATCACCCGCGGCTTCGGTATAGGCCTTCTGATCGCCCGGGCGGATGACGATTGCGATTTCTTCGACACCGCCGCTCACGACTTCTTCGATAATAATTTGGAGAGCAGTTTTTTGAACACCATCTCGGTCCACGAGGCTCTGCAGGGGAATCCTGTTTTGGTTCTTTCCTGCCGCCGTAATAACAGCCTTCTTAATTCTCACGGTTTGTCTTGTTTATCGATTGCAGGCCACCGTGTCACATTCGGTTCCGGCCGTCAACGCCGGCACCAGAACAGAACTGCCGGGAGTAGAAACAGGGTTCCAGCCAGCGCTCCCACGAAGGCCGCTGCGGAAAGAATCCCGAAGTGGATGACCGGTGGAAAAGACGAAAGCCAAAACACCGTGAGCAGGGTGATGAGGATCGCGCTGGTTGAAATAATGGGTTTGGCTTTGATCTGAAAGGTTTCTACGATTGCTTCGGCGGTGGTTTTCCCTCTGGACCGGGCGGTGCGCCAATGAGTGATAAAATGAATCGAATCGTCCACGGAGATTCCGAGAGAAATGGCGGCGACCATGATCGTGATGGAATTCAGCGGCACATTCAGATAACCCGCAAGCGCGATTACAAATGCCACCGGAACCGCGTTGGTCAGAAGCGTCAGTCCTGCGAGCCAGGGGGATTTCCAGAGAATCGACAAAACCACACCGACCACCAGTAGCGTGGTTAAGGCGCTGGTTCTCTGGCTGTCGAGAATTCTGCGGTCCGCTTCGAGAATTGAATGCACGCCTTTCGCCGCGGACACCGATACCGTCTCGGGTCGATGTTTCTGGGCGTAATCCAGAACGTTTTCGACGATGGCGAGAAATCGATCGGAGGGCATGTCCGGAGTACGAATGATCAAGTGCGCTTTGCGGAGGTCGGAATCGGCAAGGGCGGTGAGAAACGGAAAGTTCTGGGTTTTCAACGCGAGCGTGAATAGGTTGATCATCCAGACATTGTCCGGAAGTTTGAGAGCATCCGCCCGGCCGCCCTCCCAGATTTGGTTGATCATGGCGAGCAATTGGGAATACGAATACACACCCGAAACTCCGGGCTGGGCCTCGGCATATTGTTGAAGGGATTCGACGAATCGGAGGAAGGGCAGCGTGTTGACGCCGTTTGTGGATCCGGAATCCAAGTCGAGTTGAACGACGTTGATTCCACCGTACACCTTATCGAATTCTTCAACCGCTTTCCGTGTCGGGCTGTGTGGACTTAGAAACTCGACGGCGCGAATATCGGTCCGGATCAACCTCATTCCAAAGGCCGCCGTCATCAGCGCCAACGCTGCTATGGCGACGACTGTTTTGGGATACTGCACGGGAACTGCAGCCAGTAGAGCCACGGTTCGCGATTCACTTGACCCAGGATCGGATTGAGAAACGCGGCTCCGAATGGTTTCGAGACCCCCCTTCACGAAGCCGAGCCTGAGAATGGCAATCCCGGGGCCGAAAGTGACGAGGAAGATGAGCGAAATGCCAAGCGCGCCCAGGATGCCGAATTCACGCACTTGGCGCACGTCGCTGAGAGTGAGCGACGCAAGACCAATCAGGGTGGTCAACGCCGCGAATAGGCACGGTTTGAAGATTTCATCAAGCATTCGTGCGATGGTTTCCTCCATCGCCGCGCCGGGGCGATGCACTCGCTGAAGTGAGGTGAAAAGATGGATCAAGAGGGTCAGCTGAATGCCGGTAAGTAATGGGAAAATGAGAATGCTAAAGACACTCAGCGAATATCCTGAAATCTGGATAAGCCCGGGAAGCAGGAGGAGCGCCGCCGTTTGGTTGGCGCAGACAAGCACGAAAATCCGCCAGGACCGAAAGACGAACCATAAGATGGTCGTCATCAAGAGCATCGCCGCCGGGAGAAAGGAAAGTATATCCGAGCGCAAGGTGGATCGGATCTCTTGTTCAATGAGTGGCAGCGCAATCTTCTGGAAGCGCAAGCCTTCGTCCTTAAACGAGTTCAGAATCGCGTCAATCTCGGCGCGGAAGGTCGTTTGCTTTTCGGGCGTGCTCAAGTCACGCCGATAAGTCACGGTGATCAGCGTGTGCTGTGAATCCGAAGACACCATCACATCTCGAATCAACGGGTGTTGCAGTGAGAACGCTTTGAGGGCCGCCAGTTCATTGGATGAAACCGGCGGCTGGGAAACCAAGGGAACCATCTCAAAGGAAAAACCTCGCCTGACAGGTTTGGACGAATGGGTCAAACTTTTGACGTCAACGACACCCGGTTGGATTGCGAACGCTTCGCTCACCCTGCGGATAGCCTCGATGCCTTCTGGAGAGAAAACTTCAGCGCACTCCAGGCTCACCACAAGCACGTCCACATCGGTCAGAATCTCGGTGACTTTTTCGTAACTTGAGAGATTCCGTTGGTCGCCCTCCAAGAGAATGCGCGTTTCGGAACTTACCTCAAAATTCGCAACGCGGAGCAAGACCGGAATTGAGAGCGCCACGGTCAGCAGCAGCGCGACTGCGGGAAAACGCACGAATGGATTCCAGGAACGTCGATTCACCGGGAAGTGCTTAACTGATTTGGGGCTGGTTGGCAAAGAAGAGTCTTCGAGAAGCAATCCGGAAGGGCGCGTCTGAATGAGGAGACGCGCGAAAACCCCATCTCCTCAATCCGATGGGGCAATCGGTAGTTGCGCGCCAGCGCCTTGCCTGTCGGGTCGTAGCGTTCAGGCAAAGACCGAGACTGCGGTGACGAGCGGAGCGATTCACCGCTTTCGCGCCGGCGGACTCCGGTGCGCAGAAACTTTTTCTAAAGGTCTGGTTTCAAAGGAAAGCGGCAACTCCGCAAGCTCCGTTTCCGCACTCCAAAACCCGGCGGAAATTCTCACGGGCACATTCCAGGCGGCGGCTCAGACATCTCGATAAGTTTTGGGAATTGCGGAACGAAGTTGAGCCTTCAAAACTCGAGACGGTTCTGGCAAGGCTGGGCACCGATAAAGGCGGCCTGAATCTCTGGCGCGACGGGAAGTTTTCCTCCTTCGGGAAATCGGAGGGACTGTGCAGCGACTCGAAGGGCTTGGCCTTGTGTTCCCGTTGGCGAGGAATGGCGATAGTGGCTTCTTTGGCGCATGGAGTTTGGCCCAACTCCTCGAACAATTTCTCCTCCGTTCCTTCCAGGCAGCGATCCCAACTGGCCCGGACTAACAGATCGACCTTCTTGCGCTGCCGAGCCCGTCGCAAGTCGAACAACTCGAAAATGTCCCCTTCCCGATCACAGACACAGACCACGTGGGTTTGGGGGATCTGGAGGGCCGCCTCCACCGCATTCTGATAAGCTTCCAGCCAGCGATAGGAATCTTTCTCTTGGATGGGCCGATCCGGGTCTTTGTCCTTTGCCGATTCCGGGGCATAACCGTGGAGCCGCAGCACCCCCAAAGGCAATCCGTTGGCCGCCACGGCCAGAGAACTGTGCAGTTTGAGTCCGCGGCTGATCGCCCCGGTCTGATTGGTCCCGACGTGCCCCAAGCCCTCACAGTGAATCCGGCTCGAGAGGTTCATATCGGTGGTGTCCTGAAGGATCAGAACCGTGCTTTGCCCATGTATCTGGCGCAGAGTCTGAGTGCGATGGGGGAGCAGAAGGCTCTCCACTCCCATCTCCTCCTGCTTGCTGTTGAACAACCGATAATAGCCTTTGAGGTCGTGACGATGGCCTCCGGCGGCTTGGGAATAGGATCCGTTGGGCTGAGCTCCTTGCTGATAAGCAATCGTGACCAAGCGGCGATTCAAGCGCTTGTCCCCGGTGGTTGAGCCGGATGGTATAGCTGCTTTGCAGCCACGCCATACCCGCGACCAGATTTGCGTCGGGAGTTTCCAAGACCAAGTGATAGTGATTGCTCATCAGACAGTAGGCGCGAACCTGCCAGCCCCTCTTCCGGCACGCCTCGGCCAATGTTTTGATGAAATCCTGCCGATCCACATCATCAAGGAAAATGTCCTCGCGTCGATTGCCGCGACTCATCGGGTGATAACTAGCCCCAGAATATTCAACTGGCAGCCTCCTTGGCATGGGTCGATTTGTACGACCTTCCTGATGCTATCGTCAACCCTCTTTAACGAACCATGCTATGGGTGACCCCTGCGTAGATCAACATCGAGTTCAGCCCGGGCTATTGCTGGCCGATTTTGGCAACGCGCCACTTGTGCTGCATGTCCAAGTCGTGTAATCCTTTCGTCGCATTAACCCAAATGTCGAACCGAAAACCTTGAAATCCAAAATCGAGATATCCACAAAACCCATCATCAGGTTTCTCGTCCCAGTGTGTTGCGCCGCCCTTCACCTGAACGGCGTGGAATCCTCGCAAGAAGTGAGCGCCTGGAAACGTCTCATGGCTGCGGTTGTGAAGAGACCGGAAGCGGCGACTTGCCAATCCCCGATTCGCGCGAGCGAGCAGAAGGACGGCGGGAACGTTGAACCTCGTGTCCCGTTGGACGGCCCGAAGAATTTTGACGCGGCGATGGACAGCGTCTTCACCGAGGCCGGAAAAGCAGTCATGCAAAAGGACGTGCGAGTCGCGGCGGGCCATGCCAATTGGAACAAGCCGGAGGGACTGGCACCGATATCGCTCTCTATCTCGAGCGGCGGTAAATTCTGCAAGTGAACAATATGAACTCAACCGTCATCGCAGCCGGACAACTTCGGCAGAAGACGTGGAGAATCCTTCGTCTAATCACCGCTATCATTATCATCGCCGTGCCGCTGATTGTTTTGGTTGCGACGGATTCCGTATCGGCTGCACCTCACGTTTTCCCCTCCAAGACCTGGCAGGGGCGCACAGCCGCCGAGGCAGGGATGGATGCCGCCAAGCTTGATGCCTTCGCCGCGCGGGTGGGAGGCGACGGAGTGATCATTCAAAGCGGTTTTCTCGTTAAGTCGTGGGGAAACGCAACGGCACGCAAGGACTGGGCTTCGGCGGCCAAGCCGGTTTTGAGCACCTTGTTGCTGCTGGCGGTGAAGGAGGGGAGAATCAAGAACGTGGACGCGCTTGTCAAAGACGCAGGCTGGGCTCTCGCCGATAAGGACGTGACGATGACCTGGCGGCATCTCGCCAACATGGTGAGCGGTTACGCCTGCGTCGAGCTGCCCGGCGCGGCGTGGGGGTACAATGACTACGGGATCCAGCTCTATGCGAAATCACTTGAGCGAATCTTTGGCCAAAAGCTTGACACGGCAATTCGCGAACGGCTGGCGCCGCTGCAGTTCGAGGACGGTGCCATCTTCGGTTCGCGCAAAGAACTTGGCGTCGTGGCCAGTCCACGTGACTTCGCGCGCATCGGCTGGCTCTGGTTGAACGAAGGCAACTGGAATGGTCGGACCCTCATCGCAAAGAATCTGTTCACCGATCACATCAAACCCGGTGTCGCCGCTTCTTTGCCACGCACAAACGGAAAGGCAACGGATTATATGGGCATCGGCACCTATGGCGGTGGCACCGATCAGACTCCGCACGGCCCGGGTGTTTACGGTTTCAATTTCTGGTTCAATGAACAGCTTGGTGGAGCCGGTGCTCGCGTCTGGCCCGCTCTGCCTGCGGACGCGTATCAGGCCAACGGCATGTGGAACCGTGACACCGTCACAGTCATTCCCAGCCTTCAAATGGTTGTGGCTGTCCGCGGGGGCAAACTCGGCCCGTTTGAGCCGGGCAAGGAATATGGCGAGTCGAACATGAACTTGAAACTGCTCGTCGAGGCTTGCGGTCCGTCACCGGAGAGGAACGAAACCTCGGACACTACGAGAGATCTCGGCCATCTCGGCTTCGTCGCCAAGTGGCGGCGGGTCGAAATCTCCATCCTCGGTCCGGATTCGGAGAGTCGCGGTGAACCAAATCCGTTCGCGCAGATTGTGGACGGAGTGTTCACCGCACCGAGCGGGAAGCATTGGAAAGTACCCGGCTTTTACGATGGCAACGGCAAGGGCGGCCCGGATGGCGCGGTCTGGAAGGTGCGTTTTTCCGCTGACGAACTGGGCGAGTGGTCTTTCACTTCGCGCAGCGGCGAGCCAACGCTCAATGGCTGGACCGCGAAGTTCATGGTGACCGCCGCACCGGGGGACGCAACGGGGATTAATCGCTGGGGCAGGCTCGAAGCCGTGGGAACGGCGGCCAACGAAATTCGTTACCTCAAGTTTCGGGACGGCCCGTATTGGCTCAAGGCCGGCTGCGACGACCCGGAAAACTTCCTCGGCAAGTCAACCAACTACGATACGAACGCCGAGCGCGTCGCGGCGATTGATTATCTCTCGGCCAGAGGGATCAACTCGCTTTACATCATGACCCACAACCTCGACGGCGACGACAAGGACGTCTGGCCGTGGCTCGGCGATACGCAAAAGGAAGCGAAGGCTAATGGCGGGATGAACGCGCGATTCGATATCGCCAAGCTCGCCGAGTGGCTGGAAATCTTTGAGCACATGCAGGCGAAAGGCATGGTGACTTACATCGTCCTGGAGGACGACAGCGCGTGGAAGGGTTACGACCACGCCCGTTACTACCGCGAAATCGTCGCGCGCTTCGCACATCTGCCGGGGTTGATTTTCAATTTCAACGAAGAGTTCAACGAAAACTACAAACTGGCCGAAGCGCTCACCTTCATGAGCGTGTTGAAAGATCTCGACGCTTACAATCACCCGCGCGGCATTCACAACGTGAATCAACCGGACAACGCCTACGTGGACGCGCCGCACATGGATTTCACATCCATTCAGACCGGCAGTCCCGGGGTAAGGGCCACTGGCGGACTGGAGCACAACCAACTCGTCATTGACTGGATTCGCCGCTGTCGCGAACGCAATCAGCGTGTATTCATGGTGGGCGTGGATGAGGGCCGGCCTGAAGAGGAGCGGCAGCCTTGGTGGTCCGCGTATCTCGCCGGCGGCGTGTGGGAGGCGCACTTGACACCGCCTTACGACCGCCCGATGTCCGCGTGGGAAACACTCTGGATTGAACTCGGTGGCACGCGCGCGTTCATGGAGTCGCTGCCGTTCTGGGAAATGCACCCGGCCAATGGGATCGTTCGATCCGGAAAGGCCTTCTGCCTCGCCAAGCCGGGTGCGGTGTACGCCTTCTATCTGCCCGAAGGCGGCGCGATGGAAATCGAATTGCCGCTCGGTTCCTATCATGCCGTTTGGTGGAATCCGACGAATGGAAAGGACGGCCAGTTTGAAAGCGAAACGCCTTTGTCCGGCGGGCGTCAAAAACTCACATGTCCCCGCCCGGGTGATTGGGCGTTGAAGGTCGCGGTTTCGTCCTCAAAATGAAACCGATGCCTCGAAAGTGAAGCTGGCGATGCGGTTGCACTGGGAAACGGTGATGACATTGGACAGGATTATGGGGCGCGTCCCGATGGGCTGCCGCCAAACGCTGGCGAACTGCTATAAAGCAGAAACACCGCCGTGAACTCCTCCAGAATCGGCCAACCCGGCGACCAACTCCCGCAACCACGCCCAAGACCCCAACTCCTTCGTACCGTCCCGCCCGTCTGTGGCGATCGCGCCGTGCGCCCGGCAATTTCCGCGCTTGTCGCCCATCCGGCAAGCCGACTATGCTGGACCGGAGGGACACAATGGAATCAACGAGAACGACAATGGCGAGACGCCGGTGAGGGATAGAACTCGATACCGCTCCAAGCGAAACCGTGTCAACAACCAGCCATGCCCAAGAACGAAGCCGAAACGCGCTACGAGCTCATTGACCCGGTCCTTCGCGACAAGGGCTATCGCATGCCCTACATCAAGCTGGACCACCCTTCCGCGTCGCTGCTCTTCCAGCCGGACAGCCCGGCTTATCCGGAGTTCCGATACTATCAGGACGCCGCCATTCGCGCCGCGTTTGAGAAAATCATCCAGAGCGAGGACAAGGGCGAAGCGCCCCGCGTGCTCCTCTCCCTCGCCACCGGCGCAGGCAAGACCATCATCGCCGCGAATCTCCTCTGGAGGCTGCACGAGTCCCTGCGCCTGCCCAAGCCCGCGCTCTTCCTCTGCGACCGCGATGAACTGCGCGAGCAGGCCTATGAATACAGTCTGATTCAGGCGCAGGAGGACGGATACCTCGCCGCCTGCGAGATCCTCAAGCGCAAGGCCACGATCGACTCCCGCTTGTTCACGAAGGAGGAAGTGCTCGCCGCCAAGCCCACCAACATCAAGACCGGCCAGCCCGTCACCGAGGCGGACCTCACCAAGGTCGAATACACCGGCAAGGACTTCGACGACGAACTCTTCATTGACATGCGCACCCCGGCCATGTGCGCGGACCTCTTCAAGCTGCTCTGCGAAAACGGCGGCCCGGAGCAGAAGGTCATCATCTTTTGCACCCGCGAAATTCACGCCGACCGCGTCGCCATGCGGATGAACAACCTCTACACCCGCTGGTGCCGCGACAACCAGCGCGATCCGAAGGACCACTACGCCTTCAAGTGCATGGGCGGCGCGAACAACGGCGCGGACATGATCGAGCCAATGCGCGGCTCCGGCGAACGCGCCTTCGTTGCCTGCACCGTGGACCTGCTGGAGGCGGGCGTGGACATCGAGCGCCTGAACGCTGTCGTCTTCTTCCGCTACATGAAATCCGCCATCAAGTTTTACCAGATGGTTGGGCGCGGCACGCGGATCCACGAGGAGACGCAGAAATACAAGTTCTGGCTTTACGACTACACCGGTGTCACCGACCTCTTCGGCACCGACTTCATAACCCCGCCGCCTCGTCCGAGTGGAGGCGGTGGTTACGGCCCCGGGGGCGACGGCCCGACTGGTCCGGACATTATTCACGAGGCCCCAATTGTGCCCGAGATTCCGGGCAAGACGCTCATTATCCCGCAGGGCCGTTTCATTCTCAGCCGACGCGACGGGCGCGATGTGCCCGTCCCCGTGGAGGAATACCGCCGCGAGATGATCCAGCGCGTCCTCAGCGATGCGCACGACCTCGACGAGTTCCGCCAGCTCTGGATCGAGTCGCAGAAGCGCCGGAAGCTCATTGACCACCTGCTGGGCGACAACTTCAGCCCCGAACTCATTCGCGAGAGTGACAGGATGCTGGACTACGACATTTACGACCTCTTCGCCCACCACGGTTACCGCGGCCGCGCCCTCAAGCGCCCAGAGCGCAAGATCGTTTACTTGGAGGGCAACCAGCCGTGGTTCGACGCTATGGACGCCAGCGCCGCCACCGTCCTGCGCGGCCTCGGCCACCAGTTCGAACGCGGCGGCACAGAGGCGCTGGAAACGCCCGCGCTCTGGGACGTGCCGGAAATTAAGATGGCCGGCGGACTCGACGCCCTGCGAAAACTCGGCACGCCCGTCGCGGTGATGAAGGATGCCAAGACAAGACTGTTTGCGGAATGAGTGGCTTTCTCAAACTCGGCGATCATTGCGAAAAGATTGGAAGTGGCTCAACTCCGAGAGGTGGTCACAAGAGCTATGTGTCGAACGGCATTCCGCTCATCCGGAGTCAGAATGTTCTGATGCGTTCCTTCACCACGGCTGGCCTGGCGCGCATCACCCATGAGACACACGCAGAAATGGCTGGGACGAAAGTTCAGCCGGGCGACGTGTTCCTGAACATCACTGGGGCTTCGATCGGCCGGGTTTGCGTCGTGCCCGATGAAATCTGTCCGGCGAACGTGAATCAGCACGTGTGCATTATCAGATGCGGCAAGGCAATCGATCCGCAGTTTCTGATGGTCTTCCTGTCTTCGCCTGCCTTTCAAAAACTCATCGACGACACTCAGGCTGGCGGGACTCGGCAGGCACTGACCAAGTCCGACATTGAAGAGTTCGAATTACCCGATTTGCCTGTCAAAGAACAGAAGCGCCGAATCCAGAGCATCACGAAGTCTTTGGGTATATTGAACTCCGCAGTCTCCGCAAGCAATGTTCAGGTGAGTGAAGTGTCCCACTTGGCCAACAGTGTTATTTCGTCCGCCTTCGTAAACGGAACCCAAATCAGAGCAAACCTTGGTAGTGTTCTTGACGAAGTTAAGCAAGGCGTTGGAGATTGGTGGCGCGAAAAGGCAGTTCTAGGCGCAACGCGGACCGGCATTGCGCCAGCCCGAGAACGTCCCGGTAAGAAGCCCGAACGTTACAAACCAGTCGATGCAGGCACCGTCTTCTACAACCCGATGCGTATCCTCATCGGCTCTATTGCCTTTGTAGATGACGACGACGAGCCGGGTATCACCAGCCCCGACTACGTCGTGTTGAAGGGCAAGCCGGGCGTCGTGGATTCGCGCTGGTTCTACTACTGGCTTCGATCGCCGCTCGGCGAGCGTTGCATCCAATCGCTGGCCCGCGGGGCCGTGCGGGAACGCATGTTGTTCAACCGGCTCGCCGAGGGAGAAATCGAGCTTCCCGACTACGACACGCAAGTGAAGGCATCCAAGGCGCTTGCGCAGATCAAGCCGATGCGCGCCGCCATCCGGAAACAAATCGAGGAGCTTGAGCTGATGCCCCAGAAGCTCCTTGGCCAAGTCTTTGAATCCCATCCATGAGCGAGCCACCGACCAACTCCCAACTCCTCATCTACCAGAGCGAAGATGGCCGCATCAAACTGGACGTGCGGTTCGAGGGCGAGACTGTCTGGCTGACGCAACAGCTCATTGCGGAGCTGTTCCAGACTACTAAACAGAACATCGGGCAGCACTTGAAAAGAATTTTTGCCGAGGGCGAACTGGTTCAAGCTTCAGTTGTAAAGGAATCCTTTACAACTGCCTCCGACGGCAAAAACTACGCGACTCGTTTCTACAACCTCGATGCCATCCTCGCGGTCGGTTACCGCATCAAAAGCGCCGTGGCCACGCAGTTCCGTATCTGGGCCACGCAGCGGCTGCGGGAATTCATCGTGAAGGGCTTCGTGCTGGATGACGAACGGCTGGACGGCTTTTTGACCATCAATGATCGCGACATCCTCACCCACGCGGGCCGGATCTCCCACGAGCTGGCGCTGGCTCATGCCGAGCAGCACTACGACAACTTCCACCGGCAGCACCTGGCAGATGCCGCCACGCAGCCGGATGACTTCGACCGTGCGGTGCAGCAACTTCCCAAGCCGAAGGCCAAGGGCAAAAAGAAGAAGCCCGGCTCTTGATCCGATTTCCCGCCTCATGCTCAAAGCCAAAAAACAACGGAAAAAGAAGGCCCCGAAGACGATCGCGGGAGCGCGTTCGCTGTCTGCATTCGTCAAGACCATCTGCGACATCCTGCGCCGGTCAAACTGCGCGAGCGCCCTGCAATACGTGCCGGAACGGACATGGATCTGAAGACCAAGCTGCCCAACCCCAACGCCAGCCGGAAGCAGCGCGTCACCGGCCGCATCATGACCGCCGTCGAGCGCGTGCGCGTGGACAGCGAGACCAACCTCCGCGACATCCTCGACAAAGTGGACGAGATCAGCATCAACCACGTGGATGACACGCATTTCTTTACGCTCTCGCAGGTGTACGAAGACCTGCTCCTGAAGATGGGCGAGAAGAACTCCGACGGCGGCCAGTTCTTCACCCCGCGCGAGGTCATCCGCGCCATGGTCCACACGCTCGGGCCGAAGCTGGGGGACACGATTTACGATCCCTGCTGCGGAACCGGCGGCTTCCTCGCAATCGCTTATGAGCACATTGCCCGCAACCTCGGCCACGCGCCCGCCAGCACAGACCTCGACACGCTCAAGCACGACACCTTCTTTGGCCGGGAAAAGGAGAACCTCGTCTTTCCCATCGCGCTCGCCAACTTGGTGCTTCATGGCGTTGACCAGCCGAATCTCTGGCACGGTAACACGCTGACCAAGCGGGCCAGCTACAGCGCCCTTTTTGACAAGGCGCCGAAGACCTTCAATATGATCCTCACCAATCCGCCCTTTGGCGGCAAGGAGGGCAAGGATGCGCAGAAGAATTACGCTTACGCCACGAGCAGCACGCAGGTGCTCTTCGTGCAGGACATCCTTGGCGAACTTGCGTTCGGTGGCCGCTGCGGGATCGTTCTTGATGACGGTTTCCTCTTCCGCAAAGACGATGACGCCGGTCTGCCTGCCATCCTCACCGAGACCTGGACCGAGGACGAGAACAGCAAGGGCGACTTCCCCAGCTACGCCCGACTCCTGCCCAAGCGAGGCACCAAGGCCGGCGAAAGCCGATACTCATGGACCGTGAACTTCGCCGCCCGCCGCAAGCAGGCCCGCGAGGACAGGAAGCCGCATACTGATGAGGCTGCGCGGCTGAAAGCCGAAGTCGTTTCCCTCAAGGAGAAGCTGAAAGTGCTCAAAGCCGCCAACCCCAAGGACAAGAAGATCGAGGCGCTCCAAACGAAGATCGGAGAACACGAGAAAGCTGCCCGCGAAGCGCAGTCCAAAGCCGACGCCATCGCCGCGGCAGTGTTTGATCTGAAAGCTGTGAATCCAAATGCGATCGTGAAGATCGACACCCGGACGCCGGAGGAAGTTATTCAGAGCATCGACGATCAGGGGAGGATAGTAGCGAAGGCGCTGGAAACCCTGCGGGGGTTGTTACACAATGACGGATGACCCCACTGCTTCGATCGGCCATTTTGGCTTCACGTTGGTGCCGTTGGCTGCGGGACGCGCGATCTGAACTGAGCAACCGAATAACGTTTTCAGAAAAATGAAAATTCGATCCACAATGGGACTGGTGGCAGCCCTTGCGGCGCCTGCCGTGGTGTTTGAACAAGAGCGCCAAACCCTGCCAGTTCAGTTGCAAAGATACAGATGGCGCGGTCGAACATCACCCGGCGCTAAAAGCTAGTCGATCCTGTCGGTTTGGCGTGACATCGGATCCGATCCCAGATAGGTTCTGTGCTTGAATAACACCTCTTCATTCATGCGCGAATTATCTTTATCATCGTTCGGGACAGTTTTTCTATTATTGCGATCTGCGATTGTCTTTGGGGCGGAGCCACCGGTTCCGAGATTTGACGCCGTTGAGATCGATTCAAAGGTCGAGATAGGATACGGCCTGGCGGTGGTGGATATCGATGGCGACGGCAAATTGGACATCGTCTTGGTGGATCGGCATCAAATCGCCTGGTATCAGAATCCGGGTTGGGCCAAGCATGTCATCGCTGAGAACTTGACGGAGCGCGACCATGTTTGCATTGCGGCGAGGGATATTGATGGCGACGGAAAGGCCGAAATCGCGATCGGCGCCCAGTGGAACCCGGGTGACACGGTTGGAAGCGGGGCTGTCTTTTATCTTATACCACCGGAGGATCGAACTCAAAAATGGGAACCTGCGCAGTTGCAGCACGAGCCGACGACGCATCGGATGCATTGGGTCAGGGATCGGGAAGGGAAATATGATTTGGTGGTTTTGCCATTGCACGGACGCGGCAATCGAGGAGGGGCAGGGGACGGCGTCAAAGTTCTGGCTTATCGAATGCCACCGAATCCGAAGGATCCTTGGAAGACCGAGCTGATTGATGAATCCATGCATATGACGCACAATTTCGAGATTGTCGAATGGGCGAACGGTGCCGATGAAGAAATGCTGGCCGGAGGAAAGGAAGGGGTTCTGCATTTGGTTCGGCAGCGGGACGGTTGGGGTCGCAGTCAATTGGCAGGCAATAAGGCTGGCGAGACGAGTTTCCCGGGAGTAGGGGAGGTGCGCGCCGGGAACCTGGGCAGCGGTCATCGATTCTTTGCGACGATTGAGCCGATGCATGGCAATTCGCTTGTCTTCTACACACAGCCCGCGAGCGGCGGCGGTGAGTCGTTTTGGAGCCGGCACGTTCTGGATGACTCATTAGTGGACGGTCACGCTCTAGCCTGTGGTGATTTCATCGGCTTGGGAAGGGATCAAATCGTCGTCGGTTGGCGGGCGATGAATAGTCGGAATGCCAAAGTCGGGATCAAGATCCTCACGCCGTTGGACGCGACCGGGAGTCAATGGAGGACCACATTGGTCGATGACAACACAATGGCTTGCGAGGACCTGAAAGTCGCCGATTTGAACGGGGACGGACGCTTGGACATCGTTGGGGCCGGGAGGGCAACGAAGAATCTTAAAATCTACTGGAACGTGTCGAAACGTTAATCCGGCAGTTGAACGGTGAATCGCGAAACGCCATTGGGCGGATACAGAAGAGACGACTTTCCAAAGTTGTCCGGTCTTCTTTTCTCCGGAGTTTGGATCGGTTTGGTTGTTCTTTCAGTCTTGGCTCAATCATCCACGCCCACGATTTATCGGTCCGAGATTGAGCCCCACTGGTTCTTGAATGACAGCCACTTTTGGTACCGAAATGATAATCCCGGCGGAACTCGCGAGTTCGTTGTTGTGGACGCGCTGAACGGGAGGCGGGCGGCCGCGTTCGATCATTCCGCGGTGGCGCGTCAAATGGGCGAGCAAACCGATCCGGAGCGGTTGCCAATTGAGAAAATCGAATTCAACAGTGAGCGGGATCTCGTCACTCTTGCAGGACGCGATAAAAGTTGGGAATTGAACCTTCGATCTAGTCTGCTGAAAGAGCAGAGCGTCGCCGTGATTCATGGCGATGCGCCAAGCCCGCGAACGCGCTCTTCCGGGCGTCGAAATCGAGACTCGAACGCCACAAGCGTGAAATCGGATGATGGGCAAAGAGAGGCCTTCGTGCGCGATCACAACCTTTGGGTGCGACGGGTCGAGATTCAGGACGAAAAGCAATTGACGGAATACGGCAGCGCGACGAATTCGTTTCATCGGGACGCGATTCGCCTTCGCGCAATCGGGATGAATTATGATCAGGCGGATTTTCCGGATTCGCTGCCGGATGTGATTTGGTCCCCCGATTCCAAGAAACTGATTGCTATCCAGACCACGGTCGTGCCGGAACCGCGCGTGCATCTGGTTGTTTCGTCCCCCGCCGGTCAATTGCAGCCCAAACTCGATTCGTATCCTTACATAAAGCCGGGCGATCCGATTCCCATAAAACAATTGCACATGTTCGATGTGGAATCGGGAGCGGAGATCGAGCTGGACGCGTCCATGTTCCATAACCCGTGGGATTTGAGCCGTATTGTGTGGAGTAAAGATTCGAGCCGGTTTTACTTCCTCTACAATCAGAGAGGGCATCAGGTTCTGCGCGTCCTAGAAGTGATTCCGGACGAAAAGGGTGATTCGGGCGCCGAACTGGAAACGGAAGGTTCATTCCAAAGGAAACGCTGTGCCGCGGTCAATGTTGTAATGGATGAACAATCGGAGACGTTCCTCGATTATTCGAACAAGACGTATCTGAACATTTTGGAGGAATCCGAAGAAATGATTTGGATGTCTGAGCGGGATGGTTGGAACCACCTTTACTTAGTTGATTCGAGAAGCCGCGAGTTCAAGAACCAGATCACGAAAGGCGATTGGGTGGTTCGTGGAGTCGATCGGGTGGACGAGGAATCCAGGCAAATCTGGTTTCGCGCGTGCGGCGTGTTCCCGGAACAGGATCCCTATTATGTACATTATTGCAGGATTCGATTCGACGGTTCAGATCTCGTTTTCCTGACCGAGGGGGATGGAACACATTCACTGCAGTATTCGCCGGGCCGGCAATTTATCATCGACACATGGTCTCGGGTTGATCAACCGCCGGTCCATGAATTGAGGAGCGCCCGTGACGGGTCGTTGATTTGTCGGTTGGAGATTGCTGATGCCACCGAAGTGACGAATGCCGGGTATGCGTTCCCGGAACGGTTTGTTGCCAAGGGCCGCGATGGTGAAACGGATATCTACGGAATTCTGCATCGACCGAAAGATTTTGATCCAAGACGCCGGTATCCGGTTGTGGAAAATATTTATGCCGGCCCGCATGGACAGCACGTTCCGAAGTCTTTCCGGGCCGGTTACCGCCATCAACAGGAGATTGCGGATCGCGGGTTTATCGTTGTTCAAATCGATGGCATGGGAACGAACTGGCGTTCAAAGGCATTTCACAATGTGGCGTGGAAAAACATCAAGGATGCCGGATTCCCTGATCGAATTGCCTGGATGAAGGCTGCTTCTCGAACGTTTCCGTGGATCGATATTGGGCGCGTGGGAGTTTACGGCGGGTCTGCGGGCGCTCAGAACGCGATGCGGGCAGTTCTCGATCACGCGGAATTCTATAGCGCCGCTGCCGCCGATTGCGGCTGTCACGATAATCGAATGGACAAGATCTGGTGGAACGAAGCATGGATGGGTTGGCCCGTAGATGAGAGTTACGCAAGAAGCTCGAACACCGAGGATGCCGCGAAACTTGGAGGAAAACTGCTCCTCACAGTTGGTGAACTCGACAAGAATGTAGATCCCTCCAGCACATACCAAGCTGTAAACGCTCTCAAGCGAGCGGGGAAAGATTTCGAGTTCATGTTGATGACAGGCCAAGGTCACGGTGCCGCTGAATCTGATTACGGACGCAGACTCCGCGCCGACTTCTTCGCAAAGCACCTCATCGAGAAACGGAATTAGGGCGAGGCGAGTGAGCGCCTCCAAGGGCGGACGGAGGGACGCGCTCTTTTACTCCCCAACTACCCCAGAATAGGGAGCGTGAGGCTCCGCCGAACCCTGGAATCCCCTCGAGACTGAGTTCGACTGAGTCTCACGCTTCCGCGGGAAATCAGAACTCTGGGTTGAAGTTCGATGAAAGTACCTCCAAAGACGATAAAGATAGGTATACCTAACTTTCTTTCTTGACTCTAACAAAACAGTTCTCTACAAGCTTTCGCCAGTGATCGGATTGCGAGGGTTTCAATTCCCGATCGAAAGTATTGAATATGACTGAATTGATCTCCGGATTTTTCGCTGTGACGCCTTCCGCGCCGCCCGATCCCCTGTTCGCCTTGATTGTGGGGATTGTATGCGTTTCTTTAGCGAGCGCGCTTTTCTGGCCGCGGTATGGCTTTGTGAGTCTCTGGAAACGAACGCGGATACAGTCGCTCCGTGTCCGATGCGAGGATGCGTTGAAGCACATCGAGAAAGCGTGTCTGGATGGACGCCGCCCAACAATCCAGAGTCTTGGAGGAGCGATTCAGATCAATCTGAACAAGGTTGTGGCAGCCAATATTTTCGTGGCGCCGTTGTCCCCGGACGATCAAGAATCGCTTGATTCGACGGCGCGCCTGAGCCTGCTGGCTCCCGGTCAAAGCGCGACGGTGCGTGGGATCGCGTTGCGCTGCCGTGGCGCAGAGCGACGGCGGTTGGTGGGGCTCGGAATTCTGCCGGGCACTTTCATTACAGCCGAAGTGGTGAGTCCCAGTGGAGACCCGACCGCTTACCGGGTTCGAGGAGCGCTGATTGCGTTGCGTTCGGAACAGGCGGATTTGATTGAGACCGTCCCATTGAACGAAGCTTCGAAAGTATGAAGGAGACTTTGACAGCGCCTTCGCAGGCATGCGCGTCGTGTCCAAGCCGGCGCCGCGACGACTTGCTGCAACTTGGAATTAACACGGACCGGTGGGACTATGTGGTGGCGCTTGCCGGGAATCCCAACACCGGCAAAAGCACGATTTTCAACAATTTGACGGGGCTCCGCCAGCACACCGGCAACTGGCCCGGGAAAACCGTGACTCGAGCCGAAGGTGGATTTGCGCACGGAGACAAGCGGTTCAAAGTTGTCGATCTGCCCGGAACCTATTCATCGATGGCGTCGAGTGTCGATGAGGAAGTTGCGCGTGATTTTATCCTGTTTGGACGCCCGGACGTCACCATTGTGGTTATCGATGCCGTGCGCCTGGAGCGGAACCTTAATTTGGTGCTTCAGGTCCTTGAGATCACGGACCGTGTAGTAGTCTGTTTAAATTTGATGGATGAAGCCGAGCGGCATGGCATCACGATTGATGTTCGCCGGCTGGCCAAAGATCTGGGCGTTCCTGTGGTTCCGACCGTCGCACGGCAAATGCGGGGCGAGGACGATTTGCTCAAAGCGGTTCGGGAAGTTGCGACAGGCGAGTTCGTTTGCCGCCCGTTTCGCATTCCCAGAGAACCGGAATCCATCCAGTCCGCTGTGGCGCACCTGGTCAAAGAGCTGGTTCAACTGTTTCCGCGCCTGCCCAATTCACGTTGGGTCGCCCTGCGGTTACTGGACGGGGACGATCGTGTGATTGAAGCGATTCGAAAGCGAGAGTTGGGAGATGTGGCGTTAACCCGGGAAGCAGCCCCCAACCAAGCCAATGCGATACTGGCGGCGGCGCAAGATTACCGGATGGAGCTTGCGGGTGAAACCCTCCAGGAGCATTTGTCGGCTGTTTTGCTTGCCGAGTCCGCGCGCCTGACAGGACGTGCGTTGACCCAGTCGAAAGATACTCGGGGGCGGGACTTGGAATGGGCCATCGACCGAATTGTAACCAGCCGGATCTGGGGATTTCCGCTGATGATTCTCCTTTTCACACTGGTGTTTTGGATCACGATCAGTGGCGCCAATGTTCCGTCGGCGATGGTGAGCACTCTGTTGATTGGCAAAGTGGCGCCGCTGCTTCACAGCCTGGCGGCTTCCGCCGCGTTCCCCGGATGGTTGAGCGGATTTCTGATTGACGGTGTTTACTTGGCCACAGCGTGGGTGGTCAGCGTGATGCTGCCGCCCATGGCGATCTTTTTTCCGATGTTCACGTTGCTCGAGGATTTCGGTTATCTCCCGCGGGTTGCCTTCAATCTGGACCATCTGTTTAAGAAGACGGGCGCGCACGGCAAACAGGCCTTGAGCATGATGATGGGATTTGGCTGCAACGCCGCGGGTGTCGTCGCGACGCGCATCATCGACAGTCCCCGCGAGAGGTTGATCGCAATTATCACGAATAATTTTGCGCTCTGCAACGGCCGCTGGCCAACGCAGATTTTGATTGCGACTCTGTTCGTCGGCAGCGCGGTTCCGGCGCAGCTCGCTGGATTAATCTCGGCGGGCGCTGTTGTCGGAGTGGCGCTTTTGGGAGTGGTGCTCTCGTTCCTCGTGTCGTGGTTTCTTTCGCGAACAATGCTGCGGGGCGAGGTTTCAACATTCAGTCTCGAATTGCCACCGTATCGTCCGCCTAGATTTTTTCAGACACTCCGCACATCGTTCATGGATCGAACTATTTTCGTTCTCTGGAGAGCCGTTTTGTTTGCTGCTCCGGCCGGTGCGGTGATTTGGCTAAGCGGCAACATTCGATTTGGGAATGCAAGCGTCGCGGAACATGTCATGGGGTTTTTGGATCCTGTCGGTGTGGCCTTGGGGCTGAACGGGGTGATTCTTCTCGCCTATATCGTTGCCATCCCTGCAAACGAAATTGTGATCCCGTCCATTCTGATGTTGACTGTTCTCAATTCCGGTCTCAGGGGAATGGGGGAAGGCGCGGGAGTGATGTTCGAACTGGAATCAGCGGCGGATACGATGAAGCTTTTTCAAGCAGGCGGATGGACATTGCTGACGGCGGTGAATTTGATGATCTTCAGTCTCGTACACAATCCTTGCAGCACGACTATTTTTACGATCTTCAAGGAAACTCGCAGTCTTAAATGGACCGCAGTGTCCACGCTGCTTCCGTTGATCATGGGATTTGGCCTGACGTTTTTTGTTGCGCAGGTTTGGCGTCTCCTTTTTGGAGCGGGGTATTAGCGGAGCGGACGCTTCGCCGGAAGCTTTGTTGGAAACTCGAATCGAGCGCCTTGTGGACCTCGAGTGCAGAGGATGTCTTTCACTGCTCAGCGATGGGCTTCTTTGACGCCAGTTGACACGTGCATTCTCGCCTGGATTGCATTTGCGGGGTGGGGCTGCTTAAATCCAAAGCCAACGATGAACTCGATCGACCTCCGGGCTGACCTAACGCACGATGAACGGGGCGCAAACGGATATTCCGCCGCTTCTCGCTGCTCGGGAAGCGAGAACAGAATCGGTTCGTTCAATCAAGCTCAAGGTCACCGAAGCCACGCCTGCTTCTCTGTGTCAAAGATCGTTTGGCTGCTTGGTTTCTCGCTGTTGACATGCGGCGGAGTGATTCGTTCTCAAACACCCGGAATCCCTGCACCCGTCCATAACATCGACGGTTCGTTCGTCCGGGAATGGCTCGTCCTGGGTCCATTTCCGTCCAGGGATTTTGACACCGACTTCCTGGCCGACGCGGGAGGCGAAGCGAATGTCCGCCCGAAAGAAGGGGACACAGTGGCTGTTCAGCTTCGAGCCGCTGCCTTTCGAAAGAGCCAACGTGGAACTCCTCGTCACCGATGCGGAAGACCGCCCGGTTCCCAATGCGCTCATTCAATTGTTCGATCAAGGTGAACAAGCGTGGAGTTTAAAGACCGGCGCTTCCGGCCAAGCCGAGGCTTGCCTTTACCCGCTGGCCGAAGCCTATGATCTGCGGGTCACTTCCGGTGGAATGGGGGCGTGGATGTACGACCTGGTGCTTCGCCCGGGCGAACGCCGAAAACTGACCATCAATCTGGCGGAAGACGTATCGATCTCAGGCCGCGTTTTGAAGATGGATAATTCGCCCCAGAATGCGATCGTCGTTCAAGCGCTCCGGGAACCTGACGCCGGTAGGGCCGGCCTGCCGGTCCGCCCTGATATCAACGCCGCACAGGGCACTCCGAATGGGTTCGCGACATTTTTGTGGACGAGGACGATGTCCTTTGGCTGGCAAACGGGTGGGGCGTGTCGCGGTTTGATCCGATGGGATTTTTCCGGTTGGGAAAACAAGATGGCCTTAAGAACCACCAAGACGCAACGGCTGGGGTTTTCGACATCGAACCTGATAAGGAGGGCGGCTATTGGGTCGGGACTGAATGGGGAGGCGTCTATCGCATCGACCACGCAGGGCGCCATCCGGGTGTCACCTCGGTTTTTCCGCAAGCCGGATATGTGCGCAGGATTCACCGAGGAATCGATGACGCGCTTTGGTTTTCCGCCGATTCGGGGGTATTTAAGGAGGAGCAAGGAAGTCTCACCCGGATTCTGGATCGAACCTGGGTCCCCGCGTTGACCAGTGACGCCCAGGGCCGCCTTTGGTATGGACGGGGTTGGGACGGAGGCGACGCCGCCCGTTTCGATCCCGGAACGGGCATTGAAACCGTGTTCACTCGGAACCATGGTCTGCCGGATGAACATGTCTGGGCTTCGGAGCGGGATTCGAAAGGAGGCGTCTGGATCGGGACTGGCGCCGGGCTGGTGCGCGCCCAAGGAGAATCCATCGAGGATGAACGAGACCGGCGTGGACTCCCATCCGCGGCGGTGTTCGATATTCGGCATGATGCCACGGGCACGCTTTGGATTGCCACGAGCCGCGGGCTCTATTCTTTGGACGGAAGCAGCGTGAACTCGATCACGAGCACCAACGGACTGCCGGACGAGCACGTTTGGTGCAGCGCGAACTTTCCGGACGGGACGATCTGGATCGGGACCGCCAGCAACGGCTTGATCGGATACGACGGGAAAGCGATGACAGTACTGGATAAACGGGAGGGTCTCCTGGGCAACAATGTGTTCACGCTAGCGCCCGAGGGAGACCGCTCGCTCTGGATTGGGTTTCTGGACGGCGGACTGACGCGTTATCTGAGGAGCCAGTCGCGTCCTTCAGTCCGGTTGCTCGAAGCAACTCTGGCTAATCGGACACTGACCAATACGTCGAGCCCTTTTCGGATTGCGACGGGAGACCGCGTCACGATTCGATACCAGGAAATTGATCTCAAAACGCATCCTGAAAAGCGCCAATCGTACTACCGATTATTAGATGCTGCCGGTCAAACCGTATTGGCCGGAGTGACCAAGGATCGAAACTTTGAGTGGACACCCCGCCAAGGAGGCACCTTCACCTTCGAAGTGCAGGCCATTGACCGGGATCTCAACTACTCGGAGCCCGCGCGGATATCCTTCCGAGCCGTTGTCCCGTGGTTCGCCAATGCATGGATTACAGTGCCAGGCGCAAGCACGTTCATCGGTCTTTTTATCTGGGCCTTCATCGCACGGGCAATTTTTTTGCGGCAACGGGAACAAATGTTCGTGCAGGAACGGCGGGCACGGGAAGCGCTGGAAGAAAAGACCCGGCAGTTGGAGGATGCAAAAATCGCGGCGGAAACCGCCAACCATGCCAAGAGCACATTCTTGGCAAACATGACTATGATCACGAAACTCAGTTGGATTTGAGATTTTGGATGAAGTTTTTGATGGAGGTTGGGCCGGAAA
>JAQBVM010000044.1 GCA_027623095.1 Verrucomicrobiota bacterium | reverse complement strand
AATTACGTGCCGAATATGTCCGCGAATTTCAAACCGGCCATTCTCCCTGGTGTTCACGCCGCCGTCCGCAGGCAGAAGTCCGCCAAAAGCTTACCGGCCATGCGGACGCGGCGATGCACCAGAGATACACGCATCTCGAATTGCTGCCGCTCAAGCAGGCGATTGCCACGCTGCCCAGTGTGTTGAATGGAAACGCATGACCGCTGGAAAGGAATCCCTTTTTTCCGAGGCAGCCCCAAGAATCGGACTGCATCCCCCTTTTTGGCCACGGTCCTTTTTTCATAGAAGGGCACACACCGTCCTTCGTGGCAGAAATCCCACCTTGCCATCTATGACGCCGAGCGTTATGGTTGTCGCAGATGATACGCAGCTTCGCCTGCCGGGAAACCGAACGGCTGTTCAACGACGAAGCATCTCGGCGGTTGCCGACACAGATTCAGCAGGTGGCGCGGCGGAAACTGCTGCTGTTGCATCAGGCGCGGCGTCTGGATGATTTGCGGGCTCCTCCGGGCAATCGGCTGGAAGCCTTGAAGGGCAGCGGGGCCGGACGGCACAGCATCCGAATCAATGACCAGTGGCGTCTTTGCTTCCGCTGGCAGGGCGAGGATGCGTTCGACGTAGAAATTGTGGATTACCACTGACGAAAATGAAAACGAACAAACTTGCTCCGATTCATCCTGGCGAAATCCTCCGCGAGGAGTTCATGAAGCCCCACGGACTGTCGCAGAATGCTCTGGCGCGGGCGCTGGACGTTCCGCCCCGGCGCATCAATGAAATTGTGCAGGAGAAGCGCGCGATCTCTGCGGATACGGCGCTTCGGCTGGCCCGTTTCTTTGGCACGACGGCGGAAATGTGGTCGGGCTTGCAAGCTGACTACGAGTTGCGGCTGGCCCGTTACGAGAAGCAGCGGGAAATAGAGCGCGACGTGGAGCCGCTGGCGACGCTGCAACCCGTGGCGGCGTAAATCATGAATGGACCGACTCTCAGCCGAAACGCGATTCAAAGAGGCGCAATCTTCCTGGAAGAATTTGTGGCGACGATGGTGCTTCTTCTATCGCTTACGTTCCTTGGTTTCGAGGTGTTCGCTCAATCTGAGACAGCCCGCGCCGCTCTAGACATCTCCACGGACCTTAAGTCCAGGGCGGAGCAGGGAGACGCCAGAGCTCAGTTGGCATTAGGACATCATTGCTTTACTACGAGGGACCCCGTTCAGGCTGCAATTTGGGTCGAGAGGTCTGCAAACCAGGGCTTCGGGCCAGCACAGTTGATTTTGGGCTTAATGTATGAGGAAGGCGAAGGCGTCCCGAAGAATGACAAGGCAGCAGTAAAGTGGATTCGTTTGGCTGCGGAGGGAGGATATGCCCCGGCGGAAGCGACGCTGGGAAATCTATACTTGGAGGGCCGCAGAGTTCCTAAGAGTCCTGAGGAAGCGGTCAAGTGGTATCGCAAAGCGGCTGACAAAGACGATGCCATCGGCCAATTTGGGCTGGCTCTGGCATACCAATCTGGAGAGGGCGGCGTACCTCAGGATGATGTGGAGGCAGCAAACTGGTTGCTCAAAGCAGCCGAACATGACTACGTGCCAGCACAGATCTTCCTTGCGTCGATGTACACCGTAGGAAAAGGCCTGCCTCGGGACTTGGTGGAAGCGGTCAAGTGGGTCCGCAAAGCGGCGGAACTAGGCAACGTGACGGCACAAAGCTGGCTTAGAGGGTTTTATTTTAACGGCCAGGGAGTTCCACAAGACTACGTGGAAAGCTACAAGTGGGCGATCATTGCCGCAATTCAAGGCGACCCCAAGAACATAGCGTTTCGCGATCAACACGCAAAGAAATTGACAAAAGAACAAATTGCCGAAGGCCAACGCCGCGCGTCGGCGTTCGTGGCCAAGGGAGAGAAGGAGGAGAATGAACTGCATAGAAGTTGGCGAACTGTTCGTTCAATGCCCGACACATCACAGCCTAAATCCAGTGGCTCGGGTTTCGTCATCACGGCGGACGGCTATCTGCTGACAAGCTCGCATGTCGTGGTGGGAGCAAATTCAATCACCGTGAAGACAATGCAAGGGCAATTCCCTGCCAAGTTGGTCCGGGCTGACGCGGTAAACGATGTTGCGCTTCTCAAAATCTCCGGCTCATTTTATCCGCTACCGATCATGGCAAGCCACACAGTCAAATTGGGTGACTCCGTTCTGACAATTGGTTTTCCAAATACGACTCTTCAGGGCGTGGAGCCAAAGCTGACGCGCGGGGAGATCAACAGCTTGGCGGGTCTGAAAGATGATCCGAGACATTTTCAAATCAGCGTTGCCGTCCAGCCGGGAAACTCCGGCGGTCCGCTCGTCGATTCCTTCGGCAATGTCGTCGGCATCGTTACGGCTCGGTTATCGGAAGCAGCGGCACTGAGGGAAACAGGCGCATTGCCGCAAGTCGTAAATTACGCGCTCAAAAGTTCATTCATCGCCGCCTTTCTCGAATCGACCCACGAAGTGATGAGCAAGTTAGCCAAGCCGGACACGATCAAAAGCCGCCGTTCTGAAGACGTGGTGAAAGAGGTTCAGGAAGCCGCTGCCTTGGTGCTGGTTTATTAGGCGGCAATCGTGGATGACGGAAACCAATCTCCAAAGCTCCCTGGTCAGGTGCGGAGTTTCCAAGATCAGGACCGTCAATCAGCGTTCGAAGTGAAGGTCAAGATTGTCGGGAGACCATCGGCCTCTTGGCCATTCAATCCCGTCATTCCTGCGGAAATTCAATTCCCTGATTTCGCCAGCATGAAATGGCTGGCAGTGGCGCTCTGGGGGATTACAAAGGGCGATACTGCGAGAATTTCCGACGCTGAAGGCGAAGGCGCCAGCATGCCATTGGACTGGCAGGCCGTGTGGGGAAACATCTACCACACGAACTCGCGAGCCGAGTCCGAATCTCCCATGACGAAAACGGCCGATCTAAGTCACTACACTCTGCCGAACGCTGGCGATTGGGTGCAGACTTTGCTCGACCCCGATTCTTTTTGGCGGGACATCAATGGATGGGCGCTTCACTGGACCTTGGAGGAATTCGACGCGCTGAATGCGCCAGAGTTTTCCAAACCTCGAACAGAGTGGCCGTCAATCTGGCAGCCTGCACAAGCCGAACACCATTGCCGGCGTTTTCACGCCTATCAACGGGCACGCTACCGCTACCATGAATACATGTTGGAAAAGCATTGCGAACGCGCTTTAGGAACACACGCTCCCGGCTCGCCCACTGGCCATATTCCGGCAACGCCGTCTGAAACGCGGGCGTGTTTGATCGGCTGGCTGTCCAAACAAAGGGGTTTTGCTAAGCACTCGCTGGTGGAAAAATTTCGCCAGGCGCTTCGTCGCAAGCGAAACCCCTTGTCGCTCGTAGAAAAGAAGGCATTTCACGCCGAGCGTCAATTTCCATCGAAGCGACCTTGGCGGGCCAATCCTGACGAGGTGGGCTGGCTCATTCTGACGTGGCCGGTATGGAATTTTTATCGGTGGAGATGGTCCGACGTTGCATTCGCCGTCCACTGGAAGTTTAGGTCTGCCGGCGACAACAATCGCGAACTCCGACCGATCAGTTCTCACAGCAATTCTCCTGATAAGGAAGACAAAGATGCGAGTGGATTGGACGCTAATTCAAAGGAAGGATTCCGGGAACTACTTCTGAGACATTGCTACGACATAGAGGCATATCGGTCTTGGGAAAGACTCCACAGAAAGCAGAGTGGTGGTGACAAGGCAATTGTCCAGATTTGCCGCCGAACTATCGGATTGGAGATAATCGAACGACCCGTGGGATCTCCAAACCGACAACTGGAAACGAACGAGCCGTCGCTATGGGATTTCGCTCCCCTTATTTCAGTGTAAAAGGATGTCTTGTTTGAGTGCTAAAAAGTGATTTGCGCCCAATGAAATCAGGACCACAAATAGGAACGTAGGCAGCATTTGCGATCCGTATCGCAGACGCCGAGGATGTCTGCGATGATTGTAAAGATTCTCGAAAACGCCGAGCGCGGCGGATATACAACGGAACCGCCGGTTTTGCACTCGCCGTTTTCCGCAGGCAGTTCCACAAGACCGGAATTCTGCCGGTTACCAAAACCAAAAGCCCGTTGCCCATTGACAGGGTTGAGCCGCACTTCTTTGGTTGAATTGATTGAAGCCGGGAAAGTTCGGGCCGTTAAACTCAGGAAAAAGGGCGCTGTCAGAGGGATTGTCCTCATCAATCGGCAATCGTTACTTGATTACCTGCACAGCCTCGAAACTGGTGGGAACCAGGAAACCAGATGAGCGCGACGAATGGAGACCGACCAAGAGGTAAAGTTTTCGTTCACGATGGATCTCTCGCGTTGATTGACGACGGTGACGAATTTGATTCGGATAAACCTTTGACTCCACTTCCTCCGGGTCCCGTTTACCAACCCGGCGAAGTCGAGTTTGATCCGATTCTCGGAGAGTGGATCGCACTCAACACCGGGTTTCGAATTCTTCTTTCGCGTCAGACTGGGCAATGCTTGGCGATTCGTGATGCGAAGCGGAATCCGGTTCAACTGGACGCACTCACCGACCGGGAGAAGTGGGACACCGTGGACGCAATCGAAGACGCTCAGTGGCGGCAGTTGGGTGGAAGGGATGCACTCCACCGAATCATTGCTAGAGATTCGGGCGAACCGTGGGAATACGATGACCGGAAGGCAGACTTGTGGGAAGCTTACGAAGCGGGTGAGCGGGTCAGTTTCCTAACAGGAGAAATCATCTCGTCCGAAAACAGAGCCAACACGAAGGCAGGCCAATTGAACCACGGAATGGAAAAGGACCCGCAAGCGCTGTTGGAACCGGGCGATTTTCCAATCGACGCCCTGAACGAAAGGCAAAGGCGAATTGCTGAATCCGTGGCGATCACTCACGATCTGCCGATCGAACTCGCCGCAATGCCTGCTCTCGCAGTAACAGCGGCAGCACTGGGCAAGACGTGGAAACTTTCCGGCGCAGTTAATGGCCGTGAAAGTTTCGGCAATCTTTACATCATTCCCGGCGCTCCAAAATCAACTGGAAAGGGCGCAGCAGCACAACTAGCGAAACCGATTGTCGAGTTGTCTGCGAGGTTGGCGGAGGGCTGGAAGGCCGGCGAAAAGCCGAAGCTCGAAACGAAACGACTTATCCTGGAAGCGCGGGTGAAGCACTTGACCACGTGCCTTGCGCGCCGCAAGGACGGCAAACGGATTCTGAGTGGCAGCGAACTCGAAACAATCGAAGGAGAGTTGCGCGAAGCTAACTCTAACCTTGAATTCATACGACCGCAGCTTGCCGCAGCACCGTCTTACCACGTCGGCAATGCCACATCGGAAGCACTGGCGATGAAGTTCGCACGCAACGACGACACGCTTTTTGCCTTAGCTTACGAGGGTGGAGATACGCTCCGTGTCATGCTGGGCAAATACAGCAAGGGCGAAAGCGCTGACTTCGACTTGTGGCTTTCCGGCTATTCAGTCGAACCCTGCCAGTCGGACCGCGTATTGCGTGGCAACGTGAACATCACACCCTGTCTTACTGCTCTTGTTTTTTGCCAGCCTTCTCTCCTCCGGGAACTTTACGCCAACGAGGAAGCGTTCGAGCGAGGATTGACGGCCCGCGTTCTGGCCTTCATCTGCGAACCATCCTTGCGGGAGGATGACGGCCAGCACCGAAGCATTTCGTCTTCCCACCGGGACGCTTGGCATCAGCTAATTTCCGATCTGATCAGCAACCGGCAGCGGATGAGGGGTTGCCCTGACGTTGTGCAGTGCAGTCCAGAAGCCCGTGAGGTTTTCCGCGCGTTTCACAACGAGAGCATTCGGCTTCGCAATGGGCCGTTTCGGGACATCGAAGGCGAACTTGGCCGTTGGCGCGAGAATGCTTGCCGCATTGGATTAGGTCTCTGCATAGCGGACAATCCGGCAGCGTCAATGTTGACCGGGGATCAGGCCGAACGCGCCGTCCAAATCACCCGATGGGCACAGCGCTCGGCGCTCCAAGTAATGCGGGCCGGACGTGGGGAGCGCAGGCTGGTCCGCGTCAACAAACTGCGCGATCTGCTGACAGAATACCGTGGCGAAGTAACACTTCGGAACCTGGAAAAGAGCCACGGATTTAAGGTGGAAGAAATCGAAAACCTGATTGCGGATTTTCCAGGGCAATTCCTTCTGGAATCGAAGCAGAATCCGAGCGGCGGTCCACAAAGTCGCATCCTGAAATGGGCGCCACGTTGATTTCCGGCAAATGCCAATCCCCAAAACTCCCACAACTCCCACAACCAACAAGACCGACCGGAGTTTCGGGAGTCTTGGGAGTAGTAAGCTGAGTGATTCATGAACCGATCAGAACCAAAAACCGATTGGCAAGCGATCAAGGCCACGTATCTGGGCAGCGAAGATTCGTTCCGAAAACTGTCGGAGCGTTTCGGCGTTAGCTTTCACACGCTGGCCAAACGCGCAAAACGCGAACGATGGGCCGCCGAAAAGGCGACAATAGGCGACGCCGTAGCGACGGCGATGGCGACAGCGGCGCTAGAATCGGCGACAGAACAGGGCAAGCAGGCTGGATTAACGGCAGGCGGTTTGGTCGAGCGCGTGATCCGAGAGACCGAGAAGTGGCTGGACCGGATCGAATCGCGCGCCAGCGCCGGTTCACTTGACGTAGGCGAGTTTCGCGGACTGGTCAGTTCATGGCGGGAGATCGTTGAAGTCGGGCGAAAAACGTTCCGTCTGGATGAGGCGCCCGAAAGAAAAGCGAACTCATTGGTGAACGTTCAGTGCGTAGGGGTTGTAAATATCATGCCGGAGGACGTGCAGGGCGGCATGGAGCCGGACCTCGATCTGCCGGACGTTTTAGCCGAGTTTCCTAGCGAAGATTTCTAAGCTACTTTCACCTTGCTTGCTCCAGAATTCGGGGCGTTGTTCCTTCATCTATTCTCGTCGGCGTTATTGGAGAAACTCGGCGATTTGTTATGACTGGATGTTATGACTCGGAGATTCTAAGAGGCTGATAGCGATATAAATCGTTGATATTGAGGAAGTGGAGCGGGTGAAGGGAATCGAACCCTCGTCTCGGGCTTGGGAAGCCCACATTCTACCATTGAACCACACCCGCAACTGTGAGTTTTATACCAGAGCCAAATTGATGATGCAACGTTTCGCTTAAATCAGGGTCTGTTGTTCAAAAGCACGTCATTTTTTCCAACGCTCGGACGCGCTCCGCAATGGCTGGGCGTGTAGTCTTTGTGATTCGGTTCAGGCCGAAACCCTCGCAGCAGAACGATGCCACGGCGCTGCCATGGACAATGGCGCGACGCAGGTTGGAATCGATGGAACCGGTACGGCTTGCCAAATAGCCAATCAGTCCGCCTACAAACGAATCGCCCGCTCCAGTGGGATCGACCACTTTTCGAAGCGGAAACGCCGGAGCGACGAACAAGCCCGCGGGCGAAGACAATACGGAGCCGTGCTCGCCTTTTTTGACGATCACGTATTTCGGTCCGAGCCGGTGAATTTTCCGAAGAGCGGCTGGCAGGTTGTCTTCCTTGGTGAGCTGGCGCGCTTCACTGTCGTTGAGGACAAACGCATCGACGCGCCGCAGGAGTTTCAACAAGGATTCGAGCGCGATGTTCAGCCATAGGTCCATCGTGTCCGCAATGACGAACTTCGGCTTGCGAATCTGATCGAGCACATGGTGCTGAAGTTCGGGCGCAATGTTCGCCAGCAAGACATATGGGACGTCGCGAAGCGATTCCGGAAGCTCTGGGGTGAACGTTTCGAATACGCCCAACTCGGTCGCGAGAGTTCGGCGGTTGTTCATGTTCACTTCGTACTCGCCGGACCAGTGAAAGGTTTTTCCAGGCACTCTCTGAAGAGCTTCGAGGCCGATTTTGTGCCGTTGGTATAGGTTGAGGTAGCGGGAGGGAAAATCGTTCCCGACGATCCCAACCAGATTCGTCTTCGCGAAGAAACTCGCCGCCACGCAGGCGTGGCTGGCGGAGCCACCGAGGAGTCTGGGGTTTGAGGATTTTGGGGTCTTTATTGAGTCTAACGCAGTGGATCCAACTACAATGACGCTCATTTCTATTTGTTATCTCTAGCCAGTTAAGGCCGACAGCGTTGTTCCCAAGCTGACCGTATAAACTGTTGGACTTGGGAAAGGACGGAGCCGGAAACTCGACGGACGGCAGACTGAAATTCAGCTGCACAATTAATTTCGCACGGATAGTAGGCGGTTCTTGAAATTCTGGCAAGCCAAGGCGATGTCGGGAGCGTTTAGAATTGCTGATACGACACAGACACGGAGCGCGCCAGCGGAGATAACCGCATCAACATTTTCAAGATTGATTCCTCCGATGGCAAACCAAGGAATGGAAACATTGTGCGCCGCCCACCGGACGTAATCCAAGGTCACTGGATCGGAGGCTGGCTTTGTTGGTGTTGCATAGACTGGACCGATGGCGATGTAATCCGCACCCGCGGCAACAGCACGTTCGGCCTGTTCGGGCGCATGGCTGCTGAGTCCGAGCTTTAAACTCCGGTCCGAGGGAATTAAATCGGAAGAATGGGAAGAACCCGCGTCGAAGAAATCTTCCTGTCCCAAATGACACGCAAATGCGCCGATTTCCAATGCGATTTCAAGACGATCGTTGATCACCAATCCAACTTCCGCCGCTTCAGTGATGGGAAAGATGCTTTCCGCAATTCTGCGGATTGAATCATTTGGGAGTTCCTTTGCTCGGAGTTGGATCAGATCAGAACCACCGTCGCAGAGTTGCCGGGTCACTTCCTCTGGAGAGCGCTCTTTTAGATAGGAGGTGTCAAGGAAGGTGTAAAGCCGACACTGATCCAGCGGTTTGGGATCCACAGGCGCAGAGTTAGTCGCGTTCTCCGATCAGGTCGCGGCGAGCACCGCCAAGAAGTTGTTCAACGAAATTCGTTGAATACACGCCGCGACGGAAGTTTGGATCCTGCAAAATGGCTTGCTCAAACGGAATCGTCGTTTTGATTCCGGTTATCATGTACTCAGAGAGCGCACGGGACATTTTGTCCATGGCATCTCGTCTGTCCTTTCCAAATGTCACCAGTTTCCCGATCAGCGAGTCGTAATTGGACGGAATCGTGTAACCGGCATATACGTGAGAGTCAACACGGACGCCAGGTCCTCCGGGAGCGTAATACATCTCAATCCGGCCTGGTGAAGGCCGGAAATTGTCGAATGGATCTTCGGCATTGATGCGGCATTCAATAGCATGCCCTTTGAGCACGACATCTCCTTGCGACATCCGGAGCGGCTCCCCCAGAGCAACAAGAATCTGCTGTTTGACAAGGTCAACTCCCGTGACTTCTTCGGTTATCGGATGCTCGACCTGGATCCGTTTGTTGACTTCGAGAAAGTAGAACTGGCCCTGCTCATCCACGATGAATTCCACCGTTCCGGCGCTCGTGTAATGGGCTAACTCCGCCAATCGAATTGCAGCTTTGCCCATCTTCTTGCGCAGGTCCTTATGCTTGGTCTCGATCATTGGCGAGGGGGTCTCTTCGAGGATTTTCTGATTGCGGCGCTGGATAGAGCAATCACGTTCACCCAGATGGATGATATTCCCCCGGTTATCGCCCAGAATTTGAAATTCAATGTGATGAGGGTTCTCGATCAACTTTTCAATATACACGCCGGAATTACCGAACGCGCCTTCAGCCTCGCTTCGAGCGGCATGATATCCTTTCACCAACGAGATATCGTTGTGCGCCGGGCGCATTCCTCGCCCTCCGCCTCCGGCGATCGCCTTGACCATGACGGGGTAACCAATCCGTTTAGCGGTCGCGATGGCGTCTTGCTCGTTTTCGACAATTCCATCTGATCCGGGGGGGATAGGAACCCCGGCTTTTTTTGCCAGCGCGCGGCTCACGGCTTTGTTTTCCAGCGCGTTCATCGCTCGGGAACTGGGGCCAATGAAGCGAATGTTGCAACTCTCGCAGACGTCCGCGAAATGAGCATTTTCAGAAAGGAAGCCGTAGCCAGGATGAATCGCGTCCACATCCGCAATTTCCGCAGCGCTAATAATGCGGTCGATCCGAAGGTAACTTTCGCTGCTTGGTGCTTTGCCGATGCAAATGGCCTCATCCGCGATCTGGACGTGCATCGAGCTCACGTCGGCCTCCGAATAAACGGCGACCGTACGAATGTTCAGCTCTTTGCAGGCGCGGATGATCCGAACCGCGATTTCCCCACGGTTTGCAACCAGAATCTTTTCAAACATGAGGTTATAATTGAAGCAATCAGCAGCCCCAAATCCGGCAGACTTTAAGCGGTCGGCCGAATCTTGAATAGGGGCTGGCCAAATTCGACCGGTTTGGCGTTATCGGCGAGAACTTGGGTTACAACTCCCTTAACCTCGGCTTTGATCTCGTTCATGACCTTCATGGCCTCGATTAAACAGACAACTGTTTCCGAATTCACTTCTGAGCCAATCTCGACATACGAGCCTGATTCGGGGGAAGGAGCACGATAGAAAGTGCCAACCATAGGCGACTTGATTTCGAGATCGGTCGCTGTCGAGGAAGCGAGACCTGCTGCTGGAAGAGTTGCAGCCTGCGATCCGTAAGGCGGGTTCATCTGGGGAGAGAGTAACCCATCTTCCATCGCAGCCGACTGTGCGTTACCGTTGGCAGTGCGGCGAAGCCGAATCTTAAAATCCTGTTTCTCCAACTCGAATTCCGAGATGGAGTTTTTCTTCATCAAATCAATGATGGCCTTGATGTCTTTTAGATCCACAAGATTCACCTATGATGACTAGAATTTACCGGTTCGAAGAGTCTGCACATTAAGCAAAAAAGCAGAAGTCGAAAAACGACCCTGCCTGTCATCAGTTTCTAAATGTTGAGAAATCCTATGGAGCCAGAACTCCTCAGTCAAGAACGAATATTTGGCCGATAGAAGATCGGTTTTTTGGCAGCAGCAGCGAATAAAATGGTGTTTTAAGCCAATTATTTCCGAACGTTAATGATAACGGAAGCTTCAAGAGCCAAAATGTAGGATAATGACCCAAATCCACAAATCTGGCCTCTGCAGACTGGCGCGATAACGGACCTATGTCTGAAATCTTCGCGTGCATGAATGTTCGAAAGATGTACTTCGATCGTAGGAACGTTGACCGAAGAGATCGCGTCCCTTAAGGCGATGCTCGTGTGTGTGTAGGCTGCGGCGTTGAGAATTATGGCGCTGAAACTCAAAGGCGATTCATGAATCCATCCGATAAGATCCCCCTCGGAGTTGGACTGTCGAAAATCAATCTCAACACCGAGTTTTGACGCATGGTCGCGGACTTCTGCCTCGATCTCTGAGAGTGTCTGTTTTCCATAGACGCCGGGTTCGCGTTTGCCGAGGAGATTTAAGTTCGGGCCATTTAGGACAAGGACTCTCATACCGGGAGGAACATTAGCGAAGCGGATCGGTCGTGTCGAACCGATTTAGGTGGACCCATTTTCAGTTTGGCATCGGCCGAACAGGAATCCCATCATTGTGAACGCGGGCCAGGCGAGCGCCGGAATATAAAGAGAAAACTCAACCATCCCCTGAATAGTCCATCCGGCTAGGCCCATCCAAATGGGAAATAGCAGATCGTCTTGATTTTTTCCGACTCTCTGGAAGAGAAAAAGCATCGAAGCGAAGACGAACGACACGTAAACCGCACAGCCGATAAATCCTGAATCGGAGGCCTGCTCAAGATAGTCGTTATGAACAAGGCGGGCCATCTCGGAGTCCGGCCGCTTGATCTTCGCATACGGGATTGAAAAGGTTCCGGGGCCCGTCCCAAAAAACGGATGGTCAATTGCTGTTGTTGCAGCGGCCCGCCAGTAATCGAGCCGGGCGCTGACGCTCGTGGCTCCTTTTTCGAAATAGGGGGCGTAACGAATCAAAAAGGCCCCGAGGCCGATGACAACTAAGCCTCCCGAAATCGCGATTTTCGCTTTGCGTGGGATCGGGATGGAAACGAGCCCAACGAGACCGACGGCGAGCGCGATCAACCAGCCGGCTTTGGATCCCGACCATAAAAGACAGGCGCAGCTCAGATATGCAAGAGCGCCCGCGCAGACCATCCGAGCGATCCGTGGAAGCACTTTTGTCACCTTCCAAGTTACTGGAATCATGAACGGAAGGAAAAGGAGTATGACGCCGGCAAAAGCGTTCGGATACACGAGAGTTGAAAAGATTCTTTCACTGGCGATTTTCTTGAGGTACGCGGGCGGAAGTTCTCGCCAGTTCGGTTGCTCATAGATCATTCGCCGGGTAGCTTCCAAGCCGCCATAATGCTGCTCTGCTCCAAACCAGAGGACCAGGAAATAGGCGGGAAGGACGAGAATCCAGAATGGGCGCATGGTCTTTGCCCGGCTCAAGCCGAACAGGCCGATGTAATACCAGGCAACAGTCGCGCCGAAGTGCCAGAGCGTGGATCGACTCAACTGCGGACTAACGCTTTGCGTGCTCGAGAGAATCTGCCATCCAAACCAGATAATCGGAAGGAACGGGATCCAACCTGGAGAACACTTTCGAATGTTTCCCGCTTTCAGCGTCAAAACAGCGACAACTGCCACCATAACGTATCCCCAAGTAACCGGCCACGGCTGGAATACGTACTCCCAGAAGTTCGAGGGCGCAGCGATCATTCCTTCGAAAATTACAGGATTCCCAAACTTGAGCAGCGAAAGGCCAAGTGTGCCGCCGGCGACCGCGCTCAGACTGGCGTGCCAAAATACGGAGCGATTTTTATCAGGCTCGGAGGTTGGGAGTGCCTTCAAACCTCTTGTCAATTTTCTTTGTTTCACAAGGCGGAGGCGAGGATCGCGAGCCGATCTCGGTCGAACTAAAACTTGAGTTTTAGGAAGCTCACTTCGAATGCAAGGGCTTCTTGGACGTTTGTGTTGAGCATTCGTTGCACAGTCTCGACCGTCTCGATATTCATCAGACAATCGTCGGGTGAAATACGGCCAGCTACTGCCGCAGTTTCGGCTTCCATCGATGGAAATGCCATCATCATCCGATCGCATGAGTTCGCCTTGAGCCATACATCGCGGAGCCACCATTGCATGGTCAGCAGCACGTCGGATCGTTCCCGGCGGTATTCGGCTTCAATTGAGGCGGCAAGTTCATTTTCCCATCTTTCTCTGAGTTTGGGCTCTATTTCATCATGCTGCTGCAGCGGTGACCGCGCTGAGATACCCTTTTCCGCGTCTGATTTGACGTCTGCCAATCTCGACATGATGAGGCTCAATAAGTGGTAGCGTCCGAAGAGACCCTTTTCTTCTGAAGCGGCGACCGTTCCAAACCTTTTAAGCCAGTCCCCGTGAACTTGTGCCAGACGCCTCAGAGGTTCGCTCTCGAAGTTTAACCGGAGGCAGCGGGAGAGGAGAGTTTCGAGAATGCGCTGCGGATCGGTGCTTAGTAAAATGACTATCGAATTCGAAGGCGGTTCTTCCAGCGTTTTCAGAAATGCGTTTGCCGCCTGCATGTTTAATCGGTCGGCAGCCACGATCACGGCGACCTTCTTGAACGCCTCCGAAGGTTTCAAATAGACCGCCTGCAACAAATCACGGATCTGGTCGATAAGGATGACTCTCGACTTGGATTCTGAGCGCACGAAATGGATATCGGGATGAATACGCCGGTCAATTCGCGTGCAATTGGCGCATTGATCGCAGGAATCCAGCGAGATTCCTTCCGGGCTCTTTTGTGCTGGGTTCCTGCAATTGAGGGTCTTTGCGAGTGTGCTTGCCATCGACTCAAGCTCGGTCAGATCACTGCCGGTAAAAAGGTAAGCATGCGATAGCCGGTCGCGGGCAAGGCTCCGCTGGAGAAGTTTTACGACCTGCTTTTGTTCCGAGAAATCGGAGAACGACATGCGCTCAACTTTGCGACAATGAAGATCCCATACACAAGTTCAATTCACTCATTCGAGTGGGTGCAAGTGAACCATCGTGGCGCCCCAGCTTCCGCATTGCTCGCCGGCGAGGGCGAACGTCGCAACTTCCGGCAATCGGGAGAGGATTGAATGGACGGTTCTTCGAAGGTTCCCAATTCCTTTGCCGTGAACGATTCGGACGCAAAGGATTCCGCGCTTCCGGCATTCCGAGAGATACGTTGGAATCAGGTCTTTAAGGTCCTTCGGATGAAAAGCGTGAAGATCGAGTTCCCCGGTAATTGGCAATTCGACCGGCGGAACATCGTTCGGGCCTGCGTGCTGCTGGTCGTCAGCCATTGGAGAGTTCTTGCATCGGTCAAGTTTTGCTGTATGTATTGCGAACCACAGTCAATCAAAAGAATATTCCTATGATCCATCGCCTGGCCTTCCTTAGTCTTGTATCGACTCTCCTGATCATTGCAACCCGAGATGTTTCGGCGGCGGAAGACCGTCGGGCAAAAGTCCTGAACGACCGCACCGAAGTTGAGGCAATGAGCGAATGGATTTATAACGATCTTCCGAAAGCAACCGCAGATGCTGGCAGAACTGGAAAACCGCTCCTGGTGGTGATCCGCTGCATCCCATGACTGGATTGCAAAGCTTTTGACGAGCAGGTTGTTCGTCGCGATTCCCGAATCCGAAACTTGATGGATCAGTTCGTCTCGGTCCGGCTTGTTCAAGCAAACGGTCTGAATCTGAACCAGTTTCAATTCGATTACGATTTGACTTTCTCTGTATTCCTGATGAATGCGGACGGAACAATCTACGGTCGGTATGGCTCCCGGTCTGACCGGCGCGATGCCACCAAGGATATTTCGATTGAGGGTTTCGGCAAGGCGCTTGCGGCGGCGCTGGACCTGCATCAGAAGTATCCGGCGAATAGAGAATTGTTGGCTGGAAAGCAGGGTCGGACGCCACGTTACTTGGTGCCGGAGGATTACCCCGCCTTGCGCGGGAAATACACGGCAAAGCTGGATTACGAGGGCAAAGTGGTCCAAAGCTGCATTCATTGCCATCAGGTTCGGGATGCTGATCGAAAATTGTACCGTGAAGCGCGAACGCGGATGCCAGACCACGTTTTGTATCCATGGCCGATGCCGGATGTCGTGGGTCTTCATTTTGACCCGGTTGAAAATGCTCGAATCGGGACCGTATCGAGTGGATCAAGGGCGGAGAAAGACGGATTTAGATCCGGCGATGAGTTGTTATTCTTGGAGGGACAGCCCATTATTTCCACTGCGGATGTGCAGTGGGTTCTTCACAATGCGCCCGAGAGTGGTGTTTTAAACGCTCAGGTGTCGCGGGCAGGAGGGAAGATCTCGATCCCTATTACTCTCGAGCCAGGCTGGCGGCGGAATTCCGATATTTCCTGGCGTGTCACTAGCTGGGATTTGCGGCGCATGGCAACCGGGGGCTTGTTATTGAGAGATGCGACGGCGGAGGAGAAATCGACCGCGAACCTTTCCGATGAAGGGCTGGCATTGTTTGTAGAGCACGTAGGCCAGTACGGAGAGCATGCGGTCGCGAAAAATGCTGGATTTGAGAAGGAAGATGTCATCGTCAGAGTGGATGGCAAAACAGAACCGATGACCGAGAGTCAATTGTTCGGGTATCTATTGCGCGGTTTCGAGCCGGCAGACAATGTTCCGATGGTGGTCGTCCGAAAAGGGAAGCGTCTGAATCTTACTTTGCCGATGCAGTAATAGACTGAGAGAATAGTGCGATCGTTGCCCACTGGGTTAATTCTCTGCGTCGTTCTACAAGCCCGATTCGGTGCGTTTCAAAGTTCTCGGCTGTCGCGGCGCTGCCGTCCGTGGCGGTGAGCAACCCTATAGAAACCAACGAGGCAAAGTCCGCCAATAGAAACAGAGGTTCCCTTTTCCGCGTGATCGTGTTACCCACGAACCTGTGATGCGAATTTCAGGTCTCGAGGCGGTTTTCAGACGCCGTGATCGAGGATTCACTTTGATCGAGCTCTTAGTTGTGATTGCGATCATTGCGATTCTTGCGAGCCTGCTGCTTCCTGCTCTGAGCCGCGCGAAGTCCAAAGCGCGGCAAACAGCCTGCCTCTCCAATCTCCGCCAGATTGGTTTGGCGTGGACGATGTATTTGCAGGACCACGAGGAACGGTTCCCCGACCGGCGCGATTTGAAAGAGAATCTTCCGGGTGGCTATCGACCGTGGACCACTTGGCCACGATCCGACCCTCGCTCCGGCTGGGCGGGCGCGATTGTGAAAGAGTATGCGGGAGGATACGAGATCTGGACTTGCCCAAGTATTCGAGCCTCCCCTCTCTCGAAGGTTGTTCAAAGTGTTCAACCTGTCTCCAACGAAACAAACGCGCCTTTGGCGACCTACTGGATGTGGCGTTTCGACCAGATTATTCCGGAGATTCCACTCGATAATTTTTGGGGGAAAACGGAACCTGAAGCGTTAAGCGGATTGCGCGCCGCAAACAATCCGGTTGTGGGTTCGCCGTCGAGCGCTTCTGAGGTCGAACTTGTCGTGGATCCTTACTATCCATCCACAATCCCAACTGTACCGGAAGAGATAAGCGGCCGCGCGGTTCATCCCGGAGGTAGGAACCGATTATTCCTCGATGGCCACGTGCAGTTTCTGAAGGATTCTCGGACGAAACGTTAGCCGGCCTCGATCGTTGGATATTGGCAAATGTTGTTTTTGCGAACTCCTTATTGAATTCAGGCGGCGCTTCGAGAGTCTCAATGTTTGCTGGCGCGCGAACGTGTTGGTGTCAGGTGTGTTTTCTTGGCATCAACCTCGACTCGGAAAACGGTCAGTCAATCGATTTACGAAGATGAAGTTTTTTACAATTGTTTCTTTGTTGGTTTGTTTTCAATTCGAACTAGCGGTTCATTCGAGTGATTGGCCGCAATGGAGAGGACCAGACCGGAGCGATGTTTCGAGGGAGACGGGGCTCCTCAAGAATTGGCCTGCATCAGGACCCAAACGACTTTGGGTATTCGGTGAAGCGGGATCTGGGTATTCAGGGCCCGCGGTTGTCGATGGAAAACTCTATACGCTCGGAGCGCAGGCGAACGCGGTCAATCTGATTTCTATCGATGCGAATACCGGAAAGCTGATTTGGTCGGTTGAAGCGGCCGAGAAACTCAAGAATGATTGGGGAGACGGGCCCCGTGGAACTCCTTCGGTTGCTGGAAACCGGGTTTATGCGCTGACTGGTACCGGCACCCTGGTTTGCGCGGACGTTCGGGATGGCAAGATACAATGGAAGCGGACGATGAAGGAATTCGGAGGTCAAGTCCCCGGGTGGGGCTATACGGAGTCCGTGCTGATTGATGGCGATAGAGTTGTTTGCTCTCCGGGCGGCTCCAAGGGAACGCTTGTGGCACTCGACGCAAAGACAGGCGAGCTCGTTTGGCAATCCAAGGAGTTCACGGATGCGGCTCACTATTCCTCAATTGTCTCCGCAGAAGTTAACGGGACCAGACAATATGTAAAGCTAACGGACAAGCATGTGGCCGGGCTGTCGGCTATAGATGGGAGCCTTCTTTGGACTTCCGACTTTCCGGGCAGAACGGCGGTGATTCCGACTCCAATTGTTCAAGATAACCATGTCTATGTCTCGGCGGGATACGGTGTGGGATCCAAGTTAGTGAAGATCGGACCATCGAATCGGGCTGTCGATGTTTACAGCAACCGGTTGATGAAGAATCACCACGGCGGCGTGGTAAAGGTGGCTGATCATCTCTATGGGTATTCCGATGGCGTCGGCTGGCTTTGCCAAGATTTTCGGACCGGCGAAGAGACTTGGAGTGAACGAAAAAAGCTTGGCAAAGGGGCCGTTACCTGTGCGGACGGAATGCTTTATTGCCTGGAGGAAGACAGTGGGTCCGTGGTTTTGATTGAAGCGTCGCCACGCGGCTGGAAAGAACATGGCAGGTTTTCCATTGAACCTCAGTCCAAAAACCGAAGTTCGCGGGGAAGAGTTTGGACGCATCCGGTTGTGTCAGGAGGACGGCTGTTTCTGCGTGACCAAGAATTCGTGCATTCTTACGACGTTCGTGAGCGCTAAACACACGACGATGGTTTGGCTCAGGTTTTCTCCAAAAACTCGCCCTAGCTAAGGGATCGAGATTCAGCTTGCGCGTCAGGGATCGATTGTTACATTCCTCCCGCATTTCGCTGGCTGGCAATCCACCGCAGGGTGGATTTTTCATTTTGCTGCCCTGCGGAGTGACCGATTGTGAAGATATTCGCCGGCACTTCCAACCTGCCTCTTGCCAAGTCGATCGCCAAGTCGATTGGCACGGAACTTGGCAATTGTACTGTGAGCGCCTTTCCCGACGGGGAAACCTTTGTACGCATTGAAGAGAACGTGCGAGGTGAGGATGTGTTCTTGGTCCAATCAACTTCGCCTCCTTCAAACCATCATTTGATGGAAATGTTCATCATGATGGATGCGCTTCGCCGCGCCAGCGCCTCTCGAATTACCGCTGTGCTTCCGTTTTACGGATATGCCCGACAGGACAGGAAGGATCGACCGCGAGTGCCCATCACCGCAAAACTGGTGGCCAATCTTCTGGTCGCCGCAGGGGCAAACCGAGTTCTAACGATGGATTTGCATGCTCAGCAGATTCAGGGTTTTTTCGATATCCCAGTCGATCACCTCTATGCTGCGCCAGTGATGTACGAGTATCTCAAGACGAAACGCCTCGAGAATCTGGTGGTGGTCAGTCCCGATGTTGGAGGTTTGAAAATGGCGCATGCCTATTCCCAAGTTTTGGAGGCGGGACTGGCGATTGTTGCCAAGCGTCGAAAAAACGCGTCGGAGATCGAGTCGATGACCGTAATTGGTGAGATTCGAGGAAAAACGGTATTGTTGGTGGACGATTTGACCGAGACTGCCGGAACTCTGACGGTTGCGGCTGCTCTTTTGAAACGCAAGGGAGCAAAGAAGATTTTTGCGTGTGTTTCGCATGCGATTTTGAACGATTTTGGCATTCAAAGACTTCGCAAATCTAATATTGACGAACTAATCACGACTGATACTGTTCTGCGCCCTGCGATCGACGGGATTAAGATAACCACGTTGTCGGTCGCGGGACTATTGGGCGAAGCGATCAAGCGAATATGCAGTAATTCGTCAATAACTTCGCTGTTTGAGTTTAAGGGCGGACGGACGGACTGAACTGTCCGGGCCGTCCTTGTTGGTATTTTAACGATGAAATCTGTATCCTTGACTGCTTATCCTCGCGAGCATCGTCGCCGGACAGGCTTGAAGAAAGTCCGCGGCAACAACCGCGTTCCCGCGGTGATTTACGGTCGTCACAACTCGCCCCAGAATCTCGAAGTCAATTTGCGAGACATTGAACGGCTAATCCACCACTCTGCAACAGAGAACGTTTTAGTCGATCTCGCAGTGGAGGGTGATGCGAAGCCGAAGCGGTTGGCGCTTGTTCAGGACATTCAGCATCATCCACTGCGCGGCAGTGTGTTACACGTCGATTTTCATGAAGTCGTCGAGTCCGAAAAGGTAACCCTAGTCGTTCCGGTCGAAAGTTTAGGAGAAGCTGTCGGCGTTAAGACGGGCGGAGGAACTTTGGAACACGTATTGTTCAAGTTGAAGGTCAGGGCTCTTCCAAAAGACTTGCCTGAAATCCTTCAAATCGATGTAACCGAGCTTGAGGTTGGGCAATCGATTCATGTCAGTGATATCAAATTGCCGGAGGGGGTAGAAGCGATCACGGATAAGAAGATTGTAGTCTTAGCGATCACTGCGCCACGAACAGAAGCTCAGGAAGAGGCCGCCGCTGAAACAGGCGTTGCGACGCAGCCGGAGATGCTCAAGGAGAAAAAGACTGACGATGTGGTATCCGGCAAGGGCGGTGAGAAGAAGAAATGAGCTTAGCAGGCAGCCCCGAAATACAATCGCCTATGGCTGACTTCGGTAATGGAGACGCTTCGCCTCATCGTCGGACTTGGAAATCCGGGGAGTCAATATGCTCTCACACGGCACAACGTGGGTTTCATGGCGGTGGAGTTGCTGGGCAGCCAGCGTCGGGCAGGATGGAGACTTGAGGGAAGATTCGAGAGCCAATTGGCATGGGTCCAGGTTCAAGGGAATCGAGTACTTTTATGCCAGCCGCATACTTTCATGAACCTGAGTGGAAGAGCGGTTCGAAAGATTTTGGATTACTATAAAATCGCGAAAAATCGTCTGTTAGTGGTGGTGGATGACGCGGACTTGCAGTTGGGTGGAATCCGTTTAAGGGAATTCGGGAGCAGCGGCGGCCACCATGGTTTGGAGTCGATTGAAGAGAATATCTCTGGAAGGGATTATGCGCGTGTGAGAATCGGTATCGGACGCAAGCCCGGAAGTGCGGAGCGTGAAATATCGAACTATGTGCTGGGACGGTTCGAGGATAGCGAACGTGGTTTGGTTGAGTTGGTTCTGAAGCGGGTATCCCTGCAGATTGAACGTTGGATAACGGATGGATCTGCAAAAGCGATGAATGATTTTAACGGGGTGATAAGACTTGAGCCCCCGATACAACAGGAAAGCTAAGTGAAAAAATACGAAGGTTTATTCATATTGAATACGGCTGGCAAGGAAGATACCGTCAAAGATACGATCGATAAGATCTCGGCCGAGATTGGATCTGCTGGCGGGAAAGTCGAAACGGTTCAGAAGATGGACAAACGATCGTTTTCCAGAGTTGCGAATAAGAAATACACATCCGGTTTTTACGTGAATATTATTTTCGAGAGCGAGCCTGCTCTCGTTGCGCAGCTTCATACGCGCTTTGCGATCAATGAAGATGTTTTTCGCGTTCTGTTTACGGAGGCTGGGGTTCCTCAACAGGCAGTCGAGAGTTAGCAATGGCGAGCTACAACAAAGTAATTCTCATCGGGAACCTGACGCGCGATCCTGAATTGCGGTACACGCCAAAAGGATTGGCGATCGCCAAAATAGGGCTCGCAGTGAATCGTTCCTGGAAAGATACCAATTCCGGCGAACTCCGGGAGGAAGTGACTTTCATTGATGTGGACGCTTTTGGGAAACAGGCCGAGACACTTGGCCAGTACATGAAGAAGGGAAGCCCCCTGATGGTGGAGGGGCGCTTGCGATTAGACACGTGGGAAGACAAACAGACGAGTCAGAAGCGGAGCAAGCTGGGTGTCGTGATGGAATCATTTCAATTCCTCGATTCCGGGCGCAACCGTGACGCAGGCTCCGCTGAAGGCGGCCGCTCGCGTGCAGTTTCGCCTGCTCAGCCTCCTGATCCGGAACCGGATGCCGGTCCACCAGATGACGACGATGTTCCGTTTTGATCCCTGGAGGGCGCCGAGCCTGCTTTCTCGCGTGTTCAGGTAAAACATACTTTTCAAATATATCTATGGCGAAAACAGACATAATCCTTACCCATCATATTCCAAACCTTGGTGGTGAATCCGACCATGTTAAAGTAGCGGCGGGGTATGCTCGAAACTACCTATTTCCTAACGGGTTTGCAATTCCGCTAACCGGAGCGAACAAGCGCCGCCTGGAAGCTCTAAAGAGGCGGCGGGCGGAGCGCGAAGCCAACGAGCTTAATTCGATGAACGAATTGGCACAGAGCTTATCCAAGCTGACACTTGTGATCACCGTCAAGACCGGAGAGGAAGGCAGGCTGTTTGGTTCTGTCACTGCTGGAACGATTTCCGACGAGCTCAAACATCAGTTCGACGCAACCGTCGAAAAACGAAAAATCCATCTTGAGAATCCGATCAAGCAGTTGGGAGAGTACCAGGTAGAACTGCGATTGCATCACGATGTGATTACCATTCTCAAGGTTCGCCTGCAAAGTTCCACGCCTTCAGAGAATTCCACTCCAGCCCCGTCTTCGAACCTCCAAGGCTCGGTTCAGCGTCCAGAAACAGTCGATCCTAGCGACGATAAAAAGGAACGTCCTAAAAAGCCTGCCGGACGGCCAAAGGCAAAGAAGGATTAAACCCCCTTCGTCTTCTGATTGGGACTGCGGTCTTTACCGCGGCAACGAACCGCAGACAGAACTATGGGAATTCTAGAAGGCAAGCAAGGAATTGTATTCGGTGTTGCGAATAAACGTTCGATTGCATGGGCGATCGCGCAAGCGTGGCATCAGGCCGGCGCGAAACTGGCGTTTACCTACCAAGGTGAGCGTTTGAGGGAGAACGTTCAGGAACTTGCGGAGACTTTCGGATCCGACACATTGATTCTGCCCTGTGATGTCTCTAAAGACGAGGATATTGCATCTGTATTCGGAAAAGTAGGCGCAGCTTTTGGTGGTTTGAGTCTTTTGCTTCATTCGGTCGCTTTTGCGCCGAGGGAATCGCTTGAGGGCGATTTTGTGAGTACAACACGCGAAGCATTTCGAGTCGCACATGATGTGAGCGCCTATTCGTTGGTTGCGATCACGCGTGCCGCCGTGCCATTGATGAAAGACGGCGGGAGCGTGGTGGCGATGAGTTACTATGGCGCCGAAAAAGTGGTCCCCCGATATAACGTCATGGGGGTCGCAAAGGCCGCTCTCGAGGCGTGCACTCGTTATTTGGCTTACGACTTGGGACCGAAGAGAATTCGTGTGAATTGCATCAGCGCCGGACCCATGAACACATTGGCGGCGCGTGGAATCGCCGGTTTCTCCGAAATGCTGAAACATTACGAGGCACATTCACCTCTGAAGCGAAATGTTTTGCCCGAAGAACTCGGTGCGACCGCTACATTTCTCGGAAGCGACGGTGCCGCTGCTATTACTGGACAGGTCATTTATGTGGATGCCGGATATCAGATAATGGGAATGTGATGTTCGCCATCACATTGAGGCGGCGGTTCGCCTAATTCTCGCAGCGTAACAACCATCCACTCCGTCGGTCGTGGGATCCAGCGTTTTTTGAACGTCGCAGACAAATCCTCGGCTTTTCTCCAGGAACTGTTCGATGATTTCTCGGTTCTCTTCTGGTTCGAGACTGCAGGTGCTGTAAACCAAGGTTCCATTAGCCTTCAGCTTCGAAGCGGCGTCTGTGAGCAGAGTCATCTGCTCTTTGATAAGCCGTTTCAATTCATCGTCCGTTATCCGCCACCGAAGATCGACTCTCCTCCTCATGACCCCGGAGTTCGAGCATGGCGCATCTACCAGAATTCGGTCATATAGCTCGGTCGAGCAGCTCTCAACGCCGCGCAGAATTGGGATCACACACGTGGCGCCGAGCCGAGTGCAATTCTCTCTGAGGAGATTCATTCGTTTTGGGTGTATGTCTCTGGAGACAATGTGCCCTTGGTTCTTCATAAGCTGTGCCATAAACAATGTCTTTCCGCCGGGAGCCGCACAGCAATCAAACACGTTTTCATGTGGTAGAGGAGCGAGGAGTTCAACCGCCATCAGTGTGCTTGGATCCTGGATGTAAAACAATCCGGCGCGAAAGCTCGGAAGATCACCAATCCGAGATTGGGACCGTATTTCGAACACTGTCGCTGATTTCAACCACGGGGCTCCGAACGGAGTGCTTTCGACTCCTTCTTCGTGCCAATGCAGGAGAATCGCAGATTGATCGGTACGCAGCTCGTTGATTCTTGCAAAAACCCTTGCGGGTTTGTTGTTCCATTCCATTAGCCGGCATGTTTTTTCCAATCCCATACGCTGTTTCCATCGCTCGAATATCCAATCCGAGTGCGAATATCCGGCTGGCGGGTTTGTGGTCCTGAGATCCGTCAGAAAACGCGCGGTGGCTTCTCGCTCTCGAATGTAGCCGCGGAGAACTGCGTTTATGAATCCGGAATTCCTTGCCAAACCGTTTCTCTTCGCGATCTCGACCGTTTCGAATACAACCGCATGATCCGGAATTCGATCCAGCCAAAGAAGCTGATAAAGACCGAGCCTGAGCAGAATCTGGATTGCCGCTGATTGGCGTCTCCCGCCCGTCTTATGTTCGATGAGCAGGTCGAGCGTCCGCTGCCATCGAACTGCTCCGTAGGATAACTCAAGCAGAAGACGTCGGTCCGGAGGAGTTAGTAAAGAATGCCCTAACTCTGTATCAATAAGTTCTTCGATGAAACCGCCCGACCTTTCACGTTGCTGGAGCACACGAAAGGCAATTTCTCTTGGTTTTTCAAAAATCAACACGTAATACTCTTAGTGATACATCGGCATGCCGAATCCTAAACTATGAAAGAAGAGTTAGAAAAGCTAGTCGTTGCGGGAAAAATTGGCCGTCAGCATTTAGACATGCTTGTCGAGCTCACAAGTGGAGGTTTCTGCGTTCACCGCAGTTGGGGATTTGGAAAAATCACAACTTTAGATACAGTTTTCAGCAGATTAACTGTTGATTTTCAAGGCAAACCGGGTCACTCGATGGACTTAAGTTTTGCTGCGGAATCGTTAAAGCCGATTCCCGTCGATCATATCCTTGCCCGAAAAGCATCGGATCTCGCTGGGCTGCGTCAAATGGCGGCGCTGAATCATTTGGATCTCATTAAGTTGGTGATTCAGAGTTCCGGCGGCCGGGCCACAATCGAGCAGATTCAGCAAGTGCTGGTTCCAGAAGTCATTACCGAAGATTGGAAGAAGTGGTGGGAGGTAGCAAAGCGCGAATTAAAAAAGGATGGGCATTTCCTGGTTCCGATCAAGAAATCAGAGCCTTTGGTGTATCAGGACGAAGAGATTACATTAGACCAGAGACTGCTAACCGATTTGCGAGCCGCCAAGGGACTCAAGGCAAAGCTGATTGTGACCTATGAGTTTATCAAGAATATTCCCGATATTTCCGATAAACATGGTTTGGCACAAGAATTCGTTGCAACTCTGAATGCAGATATATCCAGTCACCAACGGACAATGTCTGGGTTGGCGCTCGAAGGAATCTTTGCTCGCGACGAAATCCGCTCGACGCTGGAATTGCCAGCCGCGGACGGAGAGGTGATGGATCGAGATATATGGGCGCAGAATCCGAAATCGGGACAACTGTTGGAAAGCCTTCCTGCGGTTAAACATAGACGCGCGCTGCAATCATTTCGTCAATCGAATCCGGAGGAATGGAGCGCTGTACTTTTGAATGCCCTAAATTCGATGTCCACCAAACTCTGTGGAGAGTGTGCGACACTGCTAATCCAGGAAGGAGGCCTCGCGTCGCTTAAAGAGCAAGTGGCGCGGCTCATAAGCCACCACCAGGCAAGCACCGAGCTAATGCTGTGGCTTGCCAAAGAGCGGTCGGACGCGTTCGCGGATATTCTGGGCCCGGAAGTTTTCCGAGCGATGATGACCGCCATGGAGCGGGATCAGTTCAACGAGAAAAAATCAAATCGATTGCGCGACTTTATATTGGACGACCAAAGCTTGTTGGTTGAACTGATCGGCTCAGCGGAATTGGAGGTGATCAAAGATTTGACTCGCGCGTTGCAGCTCTCTCCCTGTTTTGATGACATGGACAAACGATCACTTTTGGCGCGTATCGTCAAGAGCTATCCCGCTGTGCAATCATTGATTTCTGGAGAGCACTCGAAGCAGGACGCAACTCTCATCGTTTCCTGGACAAGTCTTGAGCGGAGGAGGGACGAGTATGCAGATCTGGTTCGTAAGCGAATTCCGGCGAATTCGAAGGAGATTGCGATAGCACGGAGCTATGGAGACTTGCGGGAAAACCACGAGTACAAAGCCGCTAAGGAGACGCAAAAACTGCTAATGCGCCGGAAAATGGAACTGGAAACGGACTTGGTTCGCGCTCGAGGGACAGATTTCGCGAATCCGAAGATTGATGTTGTTGGCTTAGGGACTACGGCTACGATCACCGATCTAAGCAATGCGCAGTCCGAAAAACTCTCAATCTTCGGAGCATGGGATTCTGAGCCCGAAAATGGAATAATCAGTTATCTAACTCCGATGGCCCAAGGTCTCTTGAACCGAAAGGTTGGAGAGGAAACTGAAATCGAGCTGGATGGTGTCAAAAAACGGTACCGTTTGGAACAAATTGAGGTTTGTGAATTCCGAAAGCCCGCTGAGGAAGTTTCTAAAGCGGTGCCGCAAGTGTCGAAAGAAGTGTCCGTTGGAGGATGATATTTAGCAGGACAATCCCCGTTGATTGTTGCAGCTTCCGCGCATCAGGTCGATTTACGACGATGGCCTTGGCTTTCCCTTCTTCGGTTCCCCGGCGCTCCTCTCCGTGGTAGTGCTCCGGACCCTACTCTTATCCTGCCATTTGTTTTTGCAGCTCTTGACTCGCCAGATATCCGTGTTTCTTCGATGAGCGTGTGGGAGTCAAAAGTTCCGGCGTCAATACAGTTGACAATCCGGCGGTTCCCCAGCAAATAACCGCACCTATGAAAAAGCAAAAAACGACTGTTTGCATTGTACCGCAGGTATTCTGGGTAGCCCTTCTTCTTGGCATCTTCGCTTTCCCCATTCGAGGCCAGGACGGCGGAGGGGCTCAACCACAAGCTGAAGAAATGAAATCCAAGTGGGAAAGAAGCGCCAGCCTCGGTCTCACGGTCACACAGGGAAACAAAGATACGCTTCTACTGAATTCAAATATCCTGGGCATTCGGAAATCGGATCAGAGCGAGATCCGTCTCGGGGCCGACGGCACCTACGGTGAAATCGAAAGCACAACCAGCACGGAATCCATCCACGGATTCGCCCAATACAACCGGATTTTCTTTAACGACCGGGCGTTTGGGTACGCCAGAGTGGACGCACTCCACGACGGCATCGCCGACGTCGATTATCGCCTCACAATCGGCCCCGGCGCTGGTTACTATTTCATCAAATCAGAAAAGACGAAACTCAGCGCCGAAGCGGGTCCCTCGTTGGTTTTCGAGAAACAGGGGGGTGTTGAGCAAAGTTACGGAGCGCTGCGGTTGGCCGAGCGTTTCGAGCGCCGGTTGAACGGTCGAGCGCGGCTCTGGCAGTCCGCCGAATTACTCCCACAGGTGGACGACTTCGAAAACTTCCTGATTAGTGGAGAAATCGGAATTGAGGCGGATCTGACCAAAAAACTCAGCCTTCGCGCGTTCATCCAAGACACCTACGACAACGCGCCCGCCGCCCGCCGCAAAGAGAATGATGTCAAGCTCGTGACAGCGCTCGGCTATAAATTCTAGATGCGAAGCCGAGCAATTCTCTGCCCATCTCGAACTTGATCACCAGGGTACAGGATCACATCGTCTCCGTCCTTCAATCCCTCAAGAACTTGTGTTTCGACCCCGCTTGACCTTCCAGCTTTGACGGCTTGCAGTCGCGCCCGTCCATCCGATACGACGAACACCGCCCACTCCGCTCCGCGCCGGAACAGGGCGCCGGCCGGAACTTTGAGGGTTTGATTCTCTTCCCAAATCACAATGCGGGCTTCCACTCGAAAGTTGTCACCTAATCCAGACCGACGCTCCGGAGGTGCAACCAAATCCGCGATCACATTCACCCGCTGCTCCTCGACGCCCAGGGCAGAGATTTTCGTAAAGGCTGCGGGTTCGACAAGGCGGACCCGAGCCTCGAGCGGTTCGCTTCCTCCCCATTGTTCCAGTTCCACTTTTGTTCCGGGCGCGATGGCCGCGCCGTCCCTGGACAGAACTTCGATCACGACTTCCAGATCCGATGGATCACCGATCTCCACAAGTGGTGTGCCGCCCAACACCGCGCGCGAGCTCTCTTCGAAAACGCGCAGAATCTGTCCGGTCACCGGGGACCGGATTTCAATCGGGTCGCGCGACTTGTCCGTGGTACCGGCGGAGTCAGAGGTAAATCCTTCGAGTTCAGCCTCTGCCTCGCGCAGCGCGCTCTCGGCGGCGGCAACATCTTTCCCGGACGTTTTTTCCCTCCACTGAGCGACCTCGAATTCCTGCACCGAAACCGTTCGCTGGCCGTACAGTTGTTCGATGCGCCGAAACTCGTTGGAAGCGAATGCTAGCGCCACACGCGCCTTTTCAAGGTTGGCGGTTGCGGTATCTCGCCGCGCTTCGGCAAGACTTCGCGTGCGTGCGTCTAGAAGGACCGGGGCGATGGGATCAATCACCGCTACAACAGCCACGCCCGCCTCGACCTTGGCCCCCGGTCTGAAGGGTATCCGACGAAGCTGCCCCGTGGTGGGCGCCGATATGACAAAACGTTGCCGAATACGAGTCTTTCCTTCCTCACTGATGGCAGTCTTCAACGGGCCGATCAGGACTTTTCCAATCTCGACGGGAACCGCCCGCGGCCAGAGTCCGGCAACGATGATCCCGATCAGACAGAGACCTCCCACGTATGGAATCCAAGGTCGCCGACTCTTTTTTTGAGTTCTATTCATGATCTACTTTCACTGCAAAACGTTTTCCGTGCAGGTTTGAGGAAATTCTCATTCCGGAGCCTTCAGAGCACCGACGAGATCGAGTTGATTGAGCTTTCGCAAAACAAACAGACCCGAAACCGTCGATGCCACGGCAACGACCAATACGGCTGTGGCGTAGTTATTCGCCGTTAGCACAAGCGGAAGGCGCACTGTCTCCGTGTTTACCGCACTCAAAATCACCGCCGCGAATCCCGTGCCGAGAAGCAACCCGATGGGAACGGCCAGCAGCGCCAGTATCACCAATTCCGTGACCAGAACCCAGCCTACCTCGCGCCGCGAGAATCCGATCACGCGAAGTGTGGCAAGTTCCCGAGCCCGTTCCGCAAGTGAAATCCGCGCGTTGTTGTAAACCACGCCGAACGCCACGACCGTCGCAAACGTGAGATAAATCGACTGAAGCAAATTGATGCTGGCCGCTGTCGTCTGACGAAAATTTGCGCGCAACGAGTCCTTCACAGCCACCCAGCTCACACGTGGAATCTTCTTCAATGCGGCAAGAAACTCGTGCCATCGAGCGCCATCGATCGAAAAGCTCGCTCCGGATATCACATCCCCTTCGCCAAGCAATCGGTTTAAGGCCCGCATATCCATATAGGCGGCGACTCCGGCAAAATCTTCCGCCAACCCAGACAAAGGAATCGAGCGGACCGGGCGTTTGCCTTCGAGGATCTCAACTCGCAACTCGTCACCGACCCGCGCTCCCAATCCCTCCGCCAGTTTAGCTGAAACGACGATTCCGTGTTCCGGGAGGTGAATTCGGTGGAAATTACGGTCCAGAACTCGATTATGAAGTCCGCCCTCCGGCAAGCCTTGAATGCCTAACTGGCGATGCCGATGTCCGAAGCGAATCCGGGCAGCAACATTCCGAAACGGTTCCGCCGAGATGACTCCCGGCAACTGGCGAAAGTGATTTTCCACTTGAACTCCAGACGGTTCCACAAGACCGATGCCGACATTCTGGCGCTGAACCACGTCCCATTGAAAATCGATTATTTGCGCCACGCCGTCGCGGAAGCTGTTTGGAACGATAAGAATTCCCGTCGCCAGCGCAAGACCGGCGACTGTTAAGAGCGCTTGAACTGGTCTGCGCTCCAAGTTCCGGACGGCAATGCGAAATGTATGCGGCAGGAAGCGTGAGATGCCCGTTCGCTCCACCCACGCCGGACGGTAACTGGCGGGTGGCTCCGGGCGCATCGCCTCGGCGGGCGGAAGGCGCGCGGCTCTTCGAACAGCGCTGAATACCCCGGCGGCGGCGGCGGCCGAACTCACAAACAACGCCGCAAACAAGGCCGTGCGATCCAATTGAAAGGCAAGATGGGGAAAGCGAAAGAACAGGTGATACATCCCAACAATCTGATTCCCGAGAACAACTCCTCCGATCCCGCCAAGAACCGTCCCAATCGCAACCATGACGAAAGCGAACTTCATGTAGTGGAGGGCAATCTGGCGGTTCGGAAAACCAAATGCTTTGAGCACGGCGATCTGTTCGCGTTGCAGATTTAATAGGCGGGAGAGCACCGAGTTCGTCATGAAGGCGGCCACGCTGAGAAAGACGAGCGGGAATCCGATAGCAAGCGTGTGCAAGACACGGATTTCATCCGTTACACGAATATGCGACGGATGATCCGCGCGGCCGTACGCGCCGTGTCCGCCGTAAATTGAAAGCAACCGATCGAGCGAGGCGATCACTCTCTGTTCCCCGGCGTCCGGCTCAAGACTTAGAGCAACGAAATTGAACGCGCCGTAAAGATCGTACGCGGTCGCCAATTCCCGGTAAGGCATCCAAAAAATCCCGTAGGTGCGATTGTCGGGGAGAGCGCTTCCCGGACGAGACTCGAAAATGAATTCCGGTGAGAGCACGATGCCGGCGATGCGCATTTGTTGGAGTCGTCCGTTCAGCAGCATGGCAATTTCGTCTCCCGCCCGGAGGCGATTCGCATCGGCAAACGCCTCGCCGACCAGCACCTCGCCGTGAGTTCCCGGCTTGAGCCATCGCCCCGAGCGCAAAAAGAGACGATTCAGATCCGGCGGCCCAAAGTCCGGCAATGAGCGGACCACGCCGCTCGCCGGCTCGTCGAGACCGGGAATATCGAGAGTCACGCGAACCGAAATTCCGGGCTGCACAACGGCTATCCCCGGAATTGCCGCGATGCGCGCGGCGACCGAATTGGGAGCCCGTTTTAAGTCAGCGAAAACCTCTGCAAACCGATTCGAATCGTAATATTCGCGGCGCGTGCCTTCCAGCGAGTGAATCAGGCTTCTCGCCATGATCATCATCGCAAGTCCGCAAGCCATCACCAGCGACACAGCGATGACCTGGCCCTTCATCTTGAGCATGTCCCGGACTAGTTTGCGATCGAGATGCGAGATCATTACCAGTTTAATGTGCCCACCAGCGCGCGCCGCCTGTTCTCGCGCACTTGATGCACGCGGCCATCCATCAAGTGGATCACGCGGTCCGCCATGTCGGCGATGATCGCGTTATGGGTGATAATCACGGTGAGCGTTCCCAGCTCGCGGTTCGCCCGTTCGATGGCTTCCAAAACGACGATTCCGGTCCGCAGATCGAGGGCGCCGGTCGGCTCGTCACAGAGCAGCACCTCGGGTTGCTTCGCGATCGCTCTTGCAATTGCGACACGCTGCTGTTCACCGCCCGACAGTTGCGCCGGGAAATGGTCCAACCGCTGATCCAGACCGACGAGTTCGAGCGCGGATTCTGGAGACATCGGATCCTGAGCGATTTCGGTAATCAGCGCCACGTTTTCGCGCGCCGTGAGGCTCGGGATCAGATTGTAAAATTGGAAAACGAAGCCCACTCGCTCGCGGCGGTACATCGTAAGCTGGTCTTCATCGGCCGCCGCCAGGTCGATATCCCGATACCGAAGCTCTCCGGTAGTCGGCACATCGAGTCCACCGAGATTGTTCAGCAGCGTTGTTTTGCCGCTGCCGGAAGGTCCAAGGAGCACGACCAACTCTCCCGCGTAAAGATCGATATCAACCCCGTCCAACGCTCGAATTTCGGTGGAACCGGTTCCATACACCTTCGTCAATTCCCTGACACGAAATACCTGAGCTCCGCCCCTTCTGATTAATTCAGGGTCTGATGGAGAGATTTCCGTGTTCATCTCATCGGTTTCCTGCGCTCAGAGCATTTGTCCGGCAACATTTGCCGAAGCAGGTCCTAACGAAGCGTATCCAGTTTGTTGACATTTCGAAGATGCTGCGAGTCACAGACCCGCGCTCCGGAGCGCGACTCTGTGAGGCG
>JAQBVM010000400.1 GCA_027623095.1 Verrucomicrobiota bacterium | reverse complement strand
AAATGCCCCCTCCAGGCACCCTCCTTCGGAATTTTTTTCACCCCGCCGCTTAGGCGAGGATTTGGGTGTCAATAAAAGTCATGACAATCGGCTGTCTCTCCAACAGTCTTGAGTGAGAGTTGAACATTTGAATTTCGAAGGCAATGCGGACATTGAGCCGGGCAGAGTTCACAGATTATGAAACGAGTTGGATTCATCGGGTTGGGTGACATGGGCATGGCCATGGCCCTGAACATTATCAAAGCTGGCTTCGAGCTGACGGGGTTTGATCTTCGCTCCGAACGGCTTGAGTTGCTTGAAAGAGCGGGCGGCAAACGCGCCGGTTCTCCGGGCGAAGTCGGGGCCGCTTCCGATGTCGTGTTCATCATGGTGATGACCGGAAAGCAGACCGAGATGATCGTCTCGGGCGAGGGCGGTTTGCTTGAAACGATGAAGCCCGGAAGCACCATTATCTTGACCGCGACCATTCAACCGTCCGAGGCGCGACGTGTTTCGGAGGCCGTGTTTGCAGCGGGATTGAATATCATCGATTCCCCGGTGAGCGGCGGCAAGGCTGGCGCGGACGCAGGCACGCTTGTGCTGATGGCCTCGGGCAAAAGGGAGGTTTGGGAGGCGCACCAGGATGTGATGAACGCGGTGGGCGGTAAAATCTTCCACGTCGGTGAAGAGATCGGAATCGGGCAGACGGTGAAGGCTTCGCTGCAGGCATTGATCGGGTCCACTTTCACCGCGATCTTCGAGTCGCTGGTGCTGGGCGCCAAGGCGGGAGTGAAAGGCGAGGTGTTGTACGAGGTGTTCAGCGCGAGCGGGGTGAGCAGTCCGCTGTTCAAGAATTGTGCGAAACTGATCATGGAGCGCAAGTTCAAGGACACCGGCAGCCAGATTGGAACGATGTATAAGGACTTGGGAATCACGATGGACCTGGCCAGGCAAAACGGGGTGTCCATGTTCACCACCAGCGCGGCGCAGGAGCTTTTTCAGGCGGGCATCTCGATGTTTCCAGACGAGGATAATTGGTCGATCGTGAAGCTCTTGGAGCAGATCGCAGGCACGGAAGTTAAGTGGTAAACAGTCAGTCCAATTAGGATTATGTCAAAACTGGGAGTAATCACCGACGGCATCAGCCGCGACTTTGAACGCGCGTTGACTGTGATGACCGAAGCGGGCCTGGAATATGCCGAGTTGCAGTACCTTTGGGACAAGGAGGCGGGTGACCTAGACGACCAGGAGTTGGCGAAGGCTCAGGCACTGGTAAAACAGTTTCGGGTGAAGGTGTCGTGTATATCCAGGCATAATTTCGTAGGCATGATTGTTGGACAAACCGAAGTTGGAGATTCGAACTACAATCAGCACATGGACGGGTTGCGGCGCTGCATCACGATGGCGAAGGAGTTCGAGTGTGGGTTGGTGCGGATCATGAGTTTCCGCCGCGACATGATTCTCTTCGGTAAAGGGGGCGCTGAACACTGGGTCGTGGCCAAAGGGGCATGGGACAAGTTGAAACAGCTTCTGACGCCGCCAGTGGAACTGGCGGAGCAGGAGGGGATCACCTTGGTATTGGAGACCGGCAATAATGCCATGGTGCCATCGGCTTATCTGGGTCGGAAATTGGTCGATGAAATGGGCAGTGACCGACTGAGGATTCTTTGGGACCCGGGCAACAGCCTGTATGCTAATGAACCCCCTTTTCCGGACGGATACGAGGCGTTGAAAGGCGGACGTTTGGGCCATTTTCATATCAAAGACGCCATCGTCGATATGCCCAGGGCGGCCGTAGAATTCTGTGAAATGGGAACCGGGCAAATGGCCCCGGCATTTGAACCGATCGCAAAAGGGTTGAAGGAGGATGGATACGACGGCGTGATCTCGCTGGAGAGTGTTTACCGTCCGGAGCGAGGCACATTCGAGGATGGGTTCAAGGCGTCCGTCGGCCTGTTCAAGAAGGTGTTTGCATAAGCGAAAGGCGTTGGTTCGATGAAAGGACACCGAACGCAATGGCTGATGCGAGGGGTGGCCATCGCGTGGATTCTGTTGGGAGTCTCCTGTTCGAGAGAGAATCGAAGCATCATCTTTCGGTACTCCAACGAACAACAGGTATCGGCGGTGCGCAGTCAATCCATGCTCTTTTTTAAGCAGCAATTGGACGCAAGGACGGGAGGGCGGATCCGGGTGGAGCTTTACTTCGGAGGAGTGCTTGGCACAGAGCGGGAATTGATGGATTTCTTGGCGATGGGCGTGTTGCAGGGAACCAGAGGGGGATATTTTGCGGACGCAAATCCGGAGTTCAAACTGTTCACTCTCCCGTTCCTGGTGGATGATTGGGATCAGGCGATGCGATTGATGGAGAGCGATTTTACGGCGGGCATCAACCGCAACGCCAAGGCGCGCGGATTCCATATTCCGGCGACGGGAATCTCGCAGGGATTCCGTGCGCACACCAACAGCAGGCATCCGATTCTGCATCCGGACGATCTAAAAGGGATGAAGATGAGGGTGCCATCCCAAGAGGTTTATGTGCAAACCGCCCGGGCCTTCGGAGCGAATCCCCAGGAGCTGCCTAGCATTGAGATCTACCAGGCCCTGCAGACCGGCGTTGTCGATGGACAGGATAACCCTCCGTCCAATATCTGGGATTACAAGATCCATGAGGTCTCGAAATACCTGACGATCTCGCATTATTCAACCGGGCCGGATCCGTTCATGGTGAATCTGAAGTGGTATGAAAAACTGCCTGCGGATCTGCGGCACATTTTTGACGAGGTGGCCCGGGAAACAATGGCCTGGAGCGACCAGCAAAGTCGTGAAAAAGAGCGGGAGTATGTGGTGAAGCTGGGGGCAACGCTCGAGGTCAATTACTTGACGGGTGAGGAGTTGATTCCGTTTCAAACCGCGGTTCGTCCGGTCTATCAGCACTTTGTCGATCAGGGCGATTTTGACTGGGAAGATATTGAAACGGCGCGGAAAGCGGCCCGCGGAATTCGGGATTTGCGAGGAGAACCATAGCGCAGAGAGACCATGAAGCGATTTGAATCCATACTCTGCACGGCCCTCGAGCGTCTGATTGGCGTGCTTCTCGGGCTGATTGCAGCGGCGATGGTCCTGTTGGTGGGGCTTCGGTATCTGTTTAATTCATCCATCACGGGCACCAACGAACTAATTGTGATCCTGTTTGTTTACACGACGGCGATCGGCGCCGCCTTGGGGATCGCGAAGGGCGACCATCTGGCGATCGTGTTCCTGATCGAGAAACTGCCGCCGAGGGGCCGTTGGCTGGCCGAGTTGATGCGGGTTGGGTTGGTTGGGTTGATCAACGCGGTTGCACTGGTTTACAGCGTTCAATGGATTGGAGTGACCGGGCACTATTTGATGCCGAGCACGGGGCTTCCTCGATGGGTGGCGCAACTGAGCATTCCGCTTGGGTGTTCGATCGGATTGTGCTTCGCGGCCATTCATGCGGTGCGGCTGTTGGGAAAGGAGGCGCCGGAGTCCGAAAACGCCTCGGACGGGGAGGGCGTAGTCCGGGATTAAGGGAGGCGAGATGTTGATCCTGCTTGGAGCTCTCTTCATTCTGCTGATCGCGGGGGTACCCATCGCCTATGCCCTGGGGTTGTCCGCCGCAGCTTACTTTGCCTGGGTGCAGTCCGACCTCATGGCGGTTCTTCCGCAGCGCCTGTTTGCGGGCATGAATTCCTATTCCCTGATTGCGCTTCCGTTATTCATCCTGATGGGGCAAATCATGAACGAGGCGGGAATCACCCAGCGACTGATTCACTTTTGCCTCCTGTTTGTCGGACGTTTCCGGGGTGGGCTGGGATTGGTCAATGTGGGATCCAGCATGCTGTTTGGCGGAATCTCGGGGTCCTCGACATCGGACACAGCGTCCATCGGATCGGTATTGATTCCCGAGATGCAGAAACGCGGTTATCCATTGGCCTTTGCTTCGGGGCTGACCGTGGCCTCTTCGACCATGGGGATGATCATTCCACCCAGCGTTCCGATGGTGCTCTATGCGGTGACCGCCCAGGAATCGGTGGGGCGGCTGTTTTTGGGGGGCGTCGTGCCGGGCTTGATGGTGGGCCTGTTTCAGTTGGGAGCGGTGTTTTGGTTATCCGCACGCCGGGCTTACCCGCGCGAGGAGGTTCAATTGCGGGCGGGTCAATTGCCGAAGGAGATTTGGAAATCGCTGTATGTGCTCGTGATGCCGCTGTTTGTCGTGGGGGCGGTGGTGTTCGGAGTTGCGACGGCGACCGAGTCTGCCGGTTTGGGCGTGCTCTATGCCGTTCTGATCGGAGCGTTTGCGTTGCGGCATTTGACGGCCGTGAGGCTTTGGCGGGCTTTGGTAGTTTCCGGCCAGACAAGCGCCAAGATCATGGTGATCATCGCATTCTCCCAGGTATTTGTCTGGGTGCTGGCGCTGGAACGAGCTCCCGAGCAGTTGGCCGTCTGGATCACCCAGTTGAACCTGGCGCCGACCGCTTTGCTCCTGCTTTTCGCGGTGATCACTCTCGGTCTGGGCACGTTTGTCGATGTCAGTCCGGCGATTCTGTTGTTGACCCCGATCTTCCTGCCGGTGGCCACACAAGCCGGGATTTCGCCGACCCTGTTTGGGGTGGTGTTCGTGGCGGCTCTGGCTGTCGGGACCTGCACGCCGCCCGTGGGGAATTGTTTGAATGTCTGTTCCTTGATCTCAGGGCAGCGCATCGGCGCGATCTTCTACGGAGCTCTGCCGTTCCTCACAGCAAATTTGGCGGTCCTCGTCTTGGTTGCCCTGTTTCCCGGGTTGGTATTATGGCTGCCGTCGATCTTGATGAAATAGGATCCTTGCGGCGGCATTCCGCTTTCTTAACGGTTCGTGTTTTTTGGCGAGCTCTTGGTCCACGGTGCGCGGGTGTTTGCCTCGATCTCGGCGTCGAGCTCGATCATGCGTGCTTGCAATGACTTTACGATTTCAGGATTTGCTTGGGCGAGGCTGGCTTTCTCTCCAATGTCAGCCATCAGGTCGAACAGCAATACTTCGGGAGCCGGTGTGGACGGATTTACCCCGCTCCCGCCGCTCGGTTGTTTCACAAGGAGTTTCCATCTTCCTTGGCGTATTCCCTCGAGCGCGCCCTGAGAAGTGTAGTGGATAAATTCGTGGCGCGGAGATTTGGCGGCATCACCTGTGAGGAGTCCCGACACGTCCAAGCCGTCGATTTTGCGGTCAGCCGGAAGCGGAGAATTGACCAGAGCAGCAATGGTCGGAAGC
>JAQBVM010000043.1 GCA_027623095.1 Verrucomicrobiota bacterium | reverse complement strand
CCTCCACACATCATTTCGATAATCTCTCCACGGAACAGCTCGGTGCGCTACAAAGTGCACGGACGAAGAATTGAATCAAATCAAGCGGCATCCAAAGGAATCGGCTGAAATGTTGGAACCGTGGCCAATATTTAAAGAAGCCTCTGAAATTATCTGTTCCTACAGAGAGCATTGGGATGGAACCGGCTTTCCGGATCGGCTGAAAGCGGAGGCGATTCCAACGATGTCAAGATTTCTGGCTCCCGCCGTTTATTTCGCAAGCCGGCACCAAAATGCCCAGCATCTTTTTAAGGAGCTCAAATCCCAAGCCGAAGTGATGTTTGACCCGAAGCCGATTGACGCGGTAATCAACGCAGCTCCCGCAACCACAATGCCGCGAGGGATTCGAGAAATCCTTCTAATCGAGCTGGAACAAGGAATGGTTTTGGCGCGAGATATTAGCAATACGAGCGATCTCTGCATTATCGCGAAGGACAAAGAGCTTACAACCGCTTGGATCAACAAAATCTCGAATATCAATAACGCAACACCGCTGAAACCCTTCACAATGGTCTATTGCTGATCCGCATTCGAGACGTCTTCAATCATGATTCGGAATCACTCGCGACGCACGCCAGAACTCAATTGACCCTGACGCCGAACTTCTTCAAAACTTCCATCTGCTCGAGTTTTTTCTGAAGGCTCAGTGGATTTCCTTCGACGTAAAGCTTGAGGAACGGAGCGAAACGCTTTTCTCCCTCATAATCTTTCTTGGCCATCTCAATCAAAGGACTGAAATCCTTGATCTCATTATTCTCCAAAAAGAGGTAGTACAACCCAGTGAGTCCCTCGAGAGGCGAAATATCAGAGATCTGATTGTTCCGAACAGAGAGCGTCGAAAGAAACTTCAGGCGATTGACACCGGATATGTCCTTAATCCGGTTATTGTCGAGGTAAAGTGACGAAAGTTTCCGCATGCCGAGAATCGGATAAATATCGGTGATGCGATTGTGAAACAAGTACAGAGCCGCCATGTTCGTGAGACCCGTTAGTGGCCGTAGATTCCTGACTCGATTGTGGGAAAGCTCGATATACTGGAGCGCCTTTATTCCCTCAAGCGGCGCAATATCGCCGATTCGGTTGTTAGCGACGTTCAGATACTGAATCCTCATGAGATTCTTGATCGGAGTGAGATCCGTCACATCGTTATTCGCCAAGTCCAACGAGGCAAGACTCTCGCACAGTTCGAGACCAGTAAGATCCTTGATTCCGCGATCTTTCGCTTCGATCGTCGATAGGTTGACAAGATCGCTCTTCGTCAATGGCACCTCCGAATCCCGTTTCTCGAGCACAAAATAACGGACGGCGGCTTCCAAGTTCTTGTCCTTGAAAACCGATTCCTTGGGCTGCTCATTGTCTGCGATAACGGAGAGTGAAACGAAGGTGGCGAGCAAGGCGGTTCTAAATGTCATACGCTGTAATTCAGTTTGTGAGTTTCGTGCTTTGTATGTTTCGGATTATGTTGAAAGGCAGGGCATATTCAAGTCCACGTTCCAATATTTTCCAGAGCGCGCCTATTTTCCGCCGACAGCGGAAAGACACATGGCTAATTCCTGGATTCGGGAACCACCCTTATCGCCACGCGAGAACCGTTCCGCAGCACTACTATGTCGATCGGCATACCGATCCTTGCCGCGTCGAGCGCATAGGTGTAATCATAAATATTTGAGATGCTCAGCCCGCCAAACTCGATAATCACATCCATTCCTTGAAGCCCGCCTTTGTCTGCCGGGCTTCCTCCTCGGACCCCGGAGAGCTTCACACCTTTCACCTCGGTCGCATAGTCGGGAATCGTTCCGAGATAGACACGAAGATTCTCTCTACCGCCGCCTTGACTGCTGCGTTCAACGTTCACGTACTCGGGCCGGGCAACAGACTTCGCCAGGTCACGTACTATTCCCCCGGCAAAACCCGCAATCCGAGTCATCCCTTCGTAGTTCAATGTTTCTGGATCGTCTGCAGGCCGGTGGTATTCTTCGTGACTTCCGGTGAAGAAATTTAGAACGGGTATTGCCTTTGGATAGAGCGAGGTGACATCGGTCGGAAGGTAGGGGTCTTCCTGAATTGAGATACTGAAACCAGCGGCTATGTTGTGTTTTTCAATTAGCCTGCGCCAAATCGGAGATGAGCCGGCCCCTTGAAGGATCAGCCTGTTTTCTCTTAGCCTGCCTATCATGTCGAAATTCAGATACGCAACCACATTCGTAAGCCCAATCGGAGAGTGCTCGGCAAAATAGGAAGAACCGATCAACCCGAGTTCCTCGCCGGACCAGAGCGCGAAAATTACTCCGTTTTGAAAGATAAGCGGATTCAACACGCGTTCCCGAGCAAGAGTGCTCGCCAGTTCCAGCACCATTGAAGTCCCGGAAGCATTGTCGTCGGCGCCGTTGTGAATCTCCCCCTCTTCGTTTTTTCGAGCCAGAGTGCCCATTTGACCGCGTCCCAAATGATCATAGTGCGCGCCCAGAAGCACATAATTCGGATTGGAAACACCTTCGCTCGGAAGCAGGACCGCCAAGACATTTTGATCCTTCTTCTTAATTCGTTCAACGGATGTCGCGATCGCAACCCTCACATTGGGCACTTCAAATCCCGGATCTGCGTGAGGATTCTCCATGTCCAGTTCCGATTGAAGATCTCCAAGCGATTTTCCACTCGGTTTCAGAATCGCGTCAGCAACCTCGGTTGTAATCGAGGCTGCAACGATTTCCGAACCTGACATGTCGCCGTCAATCGAAAGGGGCGCCAGAGTTCCGGAATTCGGAGAATTCGGGCCGGTGACCAGCAGCAAAGCGGCGGCTCCGTGATTCCGAGCGATGAGCGCTTTATAGCGCGGACTGGAATATCGGTTGAGCTCCTGTTTTCGCTTCGGCTCGACAGCCTCTGGCGTATATCGGAGGACCAGGACGATCTTGTTGGAAACGTTTAATCCGGAGTACGAATCATAGCCGTCTCCCGACTCTCGTGGCATTGATAATCCGTAGCCGGCAAATACAATCTCGCTTTCGATCCGATTGTTCCCCGTGAACGACATGGGACGAAAATCTTCCTCAACTTCGAACCGAACCACTTCCCCCCCCGCAGACACCGACGGAAGCAGCGCCATGTGATTCCCTGAAGATGCGATCCGCACGCCCGCGTTAAACTCGAAGCGCTGAAAGAACTGCTCTTGTCTGCCCTGAACAGGGAGATCCCCTTCGCTCTTCGCCGACGTACGCGCGTTTTCGGCAACGACCGAGGCCGTCAATGGTTCCAATCCGGCCTCGATGAAACGGCCAGCCAGATACCGGGCTGCCATCAGGTTTTCCTCGGTCCCGGTCAGCCTCCCTCCCAGTTCATCGGACGCCAGGAACTCAACATCGGCCTTGAAGTCCCGAACTGAAACGGAACTCGGCGCTTGGGTCTGCCCTGTTGACGTAACCGTAACACCCGTTCTCACGGGTGCGGATTGAAGCGCAGCAAGCGCGGCGGCGTGATTCCAGCCGGCCAAAAAGAGTTGTGATGTGCGATCGGATGCGCGCTTGGAAGTCCAGCAAACCTGGTTTCCGCCCGGTGCGAACACGGGCAAACCGTCGAAATCATCCGTGAAAGTCACCCTCACCGGCGCGCGTTTTCCTCCAGCATCCACGATATAGAGCTCAAAGTTCGAGAATCCTAGTTTGTTCGCTGTGAAGATCACGTATTCGCCCGAAGGATGATAAAACGGCGCCCAAGCCATGCACTCAAAATCGGTCAATCGCCGCACATCGGATCCGTCCCTGTCCATCGTGTACACATCCGCCAGGGTTCCGTCTTCGTTAAATCTTCGCCAAATGATTCGACTCCCATCCGGGGAGAAGAACGGCCCGCCATCGTATCCTGGCGTAAACGTCAATCTCCGTGGATTGGCGCCATCCGCAGTCATCAGATAAATCTCAGCGAAATAGGACGGATCGACCGAGAGCCGCTGAGCATCATCCTTCGACAATTTTTCCTCGGGATAAGCGTCCCGGATCGAAGAGAAAACGATCCATTCACCATCCGGTGAATAGGATGCCTCCGCATCATAACCACGGGCATCAGTCAGGCGGCGAAGACTTTTTCCATTTCGGCGAGCCGAGAATATATCCATCTCCTCATCGTAGTCCCACGCGTATCGCCGTTGCTTTCCGGACGCCCGGAATTCGATCTCGGCCTGTTGTTTGGACAAGGCGTTTGGATCGAGATGAGTTGAGGAAAACAAAAGTTCGTCTTTTCCTGGACGGAAGAATGCGCATGTTGTCTTTCCCGATCCAGGCGAAATACGAAGCGTTTCTCCGGAAGAGAAATCAAGTTTGTAGATCTGATAAAACGGATTCCCCGGTTCCCGTTCGCTTTGGAATATTAAAGACTGTCCGTCCTGCGAGAAATACGCCTCTCCGCTCCGCTTTCCATCGTACGTCAATTGGCGAATGCTCGAAAAGAAAGTAGTCTCATCGATGTTCGCGCCGAGCGAAACGCTTGCGAGTACGGCAGCCAAAGCGGTTGCCACTCCATGGAACAATCCTCGAGTTTTAGCGGGTGAATTCATAGGTTCGTGAAGTCTTTCGGTCTGTCCAGTAAGTTACAATCTCGTGCGCTTTTCAGATCCCGCAATCCTTCCAAATCGCCTGGGCAAATGCAAAACATTGCGTGACACACTATTGGACTGCCGGTAGGCTCCGTCGGCGTGTGATTCGACCTGTGGAAGTATGTCCGGCTGAACACAAATTAATCGTGAGGGACGGGCAACGTAAAAACGACCCGGTGGCACTTCTATGTCAGATTCTATTTTTTTGCAATCAAGCGACCCTGAGAAACAATGGGTTGTGGATCGGTTGATCGAACTCGTCGGAAAAGATTCCGTCATTCCTTCGTTTCCGGATGTGGCCATGCAGCTATGTTCACTCGTGCAGCGTGAGGCGAGTACGATTGAGGACTTCGCGGACGTCATTTCCCTGGACCCTGGGCTTACCGCTCGATGTCTCCAAGCCGCAAGTTCGGTAAGTTTTGCGGCGAGGCCCATCGACAGCATTCAGCAGGCGCTGATGTTAATCGGTGTTCAAGAGATACGTAGAATTGCGCTCGCTGTGGCAACGATCGGAGCTTTTTCCGAGTTCCGAGCCAAGATCGACTGGCGCCGATTCTGGCTCCATAATGTTATGGTGGCTCGATTGGCCGAGAAGGTCGCATCCAGCTTTCGCCAAACCAGCGGCATGGAGTATCTTGCCGGGCTGCTTCACGACATTGGGAAGCTGTTGATCGAACATTGCTTTCCGAGGGAATTCGAGAAAATCGTTACCGAAACGCATGATCGAAAATGCGGTTACATGGTTGTGGAAAGGGAAGTCTTGGGTTTGGACCACACGCAGATTGGCGCCGCATTATGTGAAACAAGCATACCCATGATCACGTCCTGCGCGCAACTTGGTTTCATCATGACCCGCTGAACTCAAGTCATACGGCGGATCCGCGGGGCGATGGAGGATTCCTGGCCGTTTGCGTCGCGATTGCGGACAGACTCGCTCATCGCGACTCTGCTTGGTCGGCAGGAATGGATCTTGATTCGACGAAGATTGAGTAATCTCCCGAATGGTCGTTTCTGCAGCGCCTGTACTTGCCAAAACGGTTTGATCTGGACCTGAACACCGAACTTAAGAAAGCTCAAGCAGACCTTTCGGCATTTGTCAGCTAATGGTGATGCTGAGCTTCTTCCTTTGCTTTCTTGCTCTCGGCCGTCACGCGTTGCTCCAGTTCACGAGGCATCTCTTCGTAATGGCTGAATTCCTCGACATGGATGCCCCGCCCGCCAGTCAGAGAGCGTAGCGTCGTGGAGTAGTGGTAAAGTTCCATTTGGGGAACCTGCGCCTTGACAATTTGATAGGACCCGTCCGAGTCCATGCCAAGAATCTTGCCTCTTCGACTCGACAGATCTCCCATTACCTTTCCCATGAATTCGTCTGGAATCTTAATCTCCATTGTGTAGATCGGTTCCAAGAGGCACGGACGAGCGTTCATAAATGCTTCTTTGAAGGCAAAATAACCCGCGATCTGAAACGCGACGTCTTTCGAATCGACGGGGTGCATCTTGCCATCGTAGAAATCAACCTTTACATCCACCACACGGTTTCCTGCGAGAACCCCTTCGGAGCACGCATGGTTCACACCCTTTTCCACGGACGGCACAAACACGCGGTCCACGTTCTGCCCCGTAAGCGACTGCTTAAATTCGAAGCCCGAGTTTCTCTCTTTGGGTTCGATTCGCATCCAGACTTCGGCAAACTGTCCCGCACCACCGGTTTGCTTCTTATGCCGGTACTTGGATTCGGCCCTGCCGCGGATGGTTTCGCGGAAAGGAATCCGTGGCGGCACGAGTTCAATCTCGATCTTGTATCGACGTCTCAAGCGATCCGAGATGACCTGCAAATGCAACTCGCCCTGCGCCGAAATAACCGTCTGATGTAATTCAGAATCGACATGATAGAGAAATGTCGGATCCTCCTCATGCAAAGCTGAAAGTCCCTGGGCGATCTTGTCTTCATCTCCCTTCGAGCCCAGTTTAAGAGCGGCGTGGATGTTTGGCTTCGGATACCCGACCTTCGGCAGAGCTACCGGACGTTTCGTGCTGCTGAGTGTATTGCAGGTATGCGTATCCTTCAGTTTCACAACCGCTCCAATGTCTCCCGCATTTAAGGTAGGAACGCTCGTCCGATTCTTGCCGTTGAGGACGTAAATTTGGCCAATCTTCTCGGTGCTTTTCCGATCACTGTTAAACAACTCGATCCCCGCTCGAATAGAACCCGAATACATCCGAAAATAAGTCAGCTCACCGAATTGCGCCTCGCTGATCGTCTTGAAGACATAGAGTACAGGCTCGGGGTCAGTAAGCGCGATTTCCACCTCCACGCCGTCGGTGTCCGACGCTTTCACTTTCTTTCTGTCCACGGGCGAGGAACCGTACTTGGCAATAAAATCCATGAGGCGCGCTATACCAACATCCGTTTCGGATGAAGTACAGAATAGTGGAATGAACGACTGCGCCTGTATCGCCGTGTGAACTCCAGCCCGCATTTCCTCTTCCGAAAGCCCACCCTGGTCAAAGAACTTCTCCAAGAGTGAATCGTCGGCCTCGGCGATGTGCTCAATCAGTTCCTGGTGGAGCTGCTTGACCTGGTCGGCCCACGTTCCTTCAGCGGCGGACTCGGTGTATTTGCCGCTTCCGTTCGTTTCGTATGTAACAACTTCACTTCGCATCACATCGAGAAGCTGATTAAAACCGGATCCTGGATTAATGGGAACAGTCATGGGGAAAACACGATCACCGAAACGTTTCCTTGCCTGCTCCAAGACTATGTCGAAACTGGCGTTCTCCTTATCCATCGCATTGGCAACAATCATCTTCGGAATGCCATACTGCGTCGCGTATTCCCAAACCTGTTCCGTGCCAACTTGGACACCGTGGTTGGCGTGTACCACAATCAAAGCAAAATCCCCCACGCGCAGTGCTCCAAGGCCTTCACTGATAAAGTCTAAGTATCCCGGAGTATCGATGATGTTAAACTTCTTGTCCTGCCACTCCAAGTGCATCAGGGAAGCATGGATCGAAATCTGTCGCTGGTGCTCTTCGTCGTGGTAATCCGAAACAGTCGAACCACTGGCGATGCTTCCCATGCGGTTGATGGCGCCGGCGCACGCGAGCATTGCCTCACACAGCATTGTCTTGCCAGCGGAAGCGTGACCGACGACCGCGAAGTTTCGGATGTCAGCAGGTTGGTAGTCTTTCATGGGCATAAATCCTTATCTTGGAATGGCTTTTTCACGGCAGAGCTTCTCACTTACTTGAATCGGGATGAACTGGTCAAGCAAATGAGTGGCCTTCCTCAAGATTCTTAAGATTCACGTCAGAATCTGAAATGGCAATTAAAGTCCCGAACTTGAGCTGCGTCAAAACCATCAAGAGTCCAACGAAGTGGTGAACCGTTCTTCGAGCGGCGCTCACACGGTGTTTTGACCCAAGTTCCGAGTTCCATCACTTTAGTTGCGCGCGGAACGGTGTTGTGCTTACCCTCGTGTTAGGTTTCGGCCTTGTCTGCGTTCTCCGTTTCAAGGGGAATTGCCTCGTCGATAAGCATGATCGGAATATCGCTCCGAACCGGATAGAGGAACTTTTGATCCTCCCGGACCAAGCCGCCATCGAGCGGCTCCTTAACCTCCCGACCCGCCCGATTTAGAATGCGTCCGGAAGGAATTTGTGCATTCAATCGGTCGATCAAAGGCTTCTCAGCGATAGCGATGGGCTGGTGCGTTTCCGGGCAACACATGATCTTCAACAAATCTGAATCAATCATAACTCGGATACTGATGTTACTTTTCGCATTGAAAACTCGGCTTGCCGGCAATTCTCGTGCGACCGAACCGTTCCGGCTTATTTCTTTTCGGCACGCTTAGAACGCCGGGCAACGGAACTCTTTTTCCTACTCGCGCCGCCTTTGGAGAATTCGTGAACCGCCGCACGGTACACTTCACGAAGCGGAACCCCGGATTCAGAGGCCGCCTTCCGACAAGCTTCAAACTCTGGTGAAATCTGCAGAATTTCCTTATTCAAAGTTCCCAGCTTCACCGGAACCACGCCGTAAGGAGTGCGAGCAGACTTTATCTGGCGCCGAAGTTTCCAACGTTCCACCTCACGGCGCCGAACACCAAACGCGCTCGTCTCACGAAACATCAAGTCAGCAAATCGGTCGGACGCTGAAGCCTCGCACAAGATCGTCAAGATGACCCCGGGCCGGTTCTTCTTCATCTGGATAGGGGTGTGAAACACATCCAAGGCGCCTTCCGATAGCGCCTTCTCCATGACATACCCGAGAACCTCGGATGTGCAGTCATCCAAATTGGTTTCAAGGACCGCAATGGAGTCCGTCTCCCAATCGTTACTGCCGGCCCGCCGCGCCGTGGAACCGGGTTCCGAACCGGTTGTTCCCAAAACCGCCCGCAAGACGTTGGGACATGTTTTGTTGTCTCGCGTCCCCAGACCGTATCCAACCCTTACCACGGCGAGATTCTGCATTCGTTCGAAACGATCCGCAAACTCAGCAAGGAGCGCCGCCCCGGTGGGTGTGACCAGCTCATGCGGCTCTTCACATTGTGTCAGAGGAATCTTCCGAGCTCCCAGAATCTCGAGGGTCGCCGCGGTCGGGATCGGCAACCTTCCATGCGCGCAGTTAACCCACCCGTGCCCATCAACCACCGGCGCCGCGATCACACACGGTTTACCGAACCACTCGAGCGCAATACATGCTCCAACGATGTCCACAATTGAATCAACTGCTCCAACTTCATGAAAATGTACTTTCTCCGGAGCCTTTCCGTGGACTTTCCCCTCCGCGACTGCGACCCGATGAAACACCGCAACAGACTTGCGCTTGACCCAATCCGAAAGCGCGCTCGCGCCGATCATTTTTTTGATGTCCGAAAAATCGCGGCTCTCGGCATGGTGGTGATCATGATCGCATTCCTGATGATGATTGTGCGAGTGATCGTGACCACTGGGATGCTTGTGCGAATGTCCATGCGAGTGCTCATGCCCAGGAGCCTGTTCCACATGCACGTCAAATTTGACACCTTCAATGGTCGCCTTCGTCGCGCGAGCGGCATGCAAGTGATAGCCGTCAATATTCAATTTGCGCAGCTCCGATTTCAGATGATCGAAATCAAGACCTAAATCGATCGCCGCCCCAAGAAACATGTCGCCGCTGATGCCGCTGAAAATATCAAGATACAGGATATTCATTTGCCTAAGTTCGTGAACGAATCCGGGCGCCTTTTCGAACGGTGCGCCGTTTCGTTTGCGGTATTAATCTCCCTTGTCGTTTGCCACGCCGAATAGCCCGTTCTCGAACGGATGCTTCCGAATTCTCATCTGCAAGCGTGTTAATTTGGCTCGCCGCATAGCCTGCTCCAAATCCATTGTCAATATTGACCACGGTCACACCCGTGCCACAACTGTTCAACATTCCGAGAAGCGCCGCTATTCCGCCAAAGCTGGCACCATACCCAACACTTGTTGGGACGGCAATCACTGGCCGGCTGACAAGACCGGCAACAACGCTCGGCAACGCGCCCTCCATTCCAGCGGCGACAACCAACACGTTTGCTTCCTGAATCTCGGGGAGCCGGGCCAGAACTCGATGCAAACCGGCAATTCCAACATCGTAGATCCTTTGAACTCGATTTCCCATGAACTCCGCGGTGATCGCCGCTTCCTCCGCGATGGGCATATCGCTGGTTCCGGCGGAAAGCACGGCAATAGTTCCGGGCCGTTTGGCGAGTGGCCGATCCTGAATTGTCACACAAGCCGCCGCGACATGGTGGGTCGCCCTTCGAAATCGTTTCCGAAGCGCTTTGGCGTGCGCCTGCGTGATTCGAGTGATCAGCACGCGACCATTTCGATCGAAAATTGTCGCGGCAATCTGAACTACCTGTTCCCGAGTCTTCCCAGCCCCAAAGACAACCTCTGGAAAACCTTTGCGAAGCGATCGTTGCGTATCCACCGTCGCATACCCCAAATTGACCAACGGCTCGGCTTGGAAAGCGTGAATCACCTGCTTGCGGTCGATCTCGCCGTTTAAGAATCGTTCCAGTAGTTCGTTCGCTTCCTGCGGAATCACAAACGCACCATGCCAAAATAGAAACCAGCGGTCACGCCGGAAAATCGGTGTTAACACAGGAACGCGGCGAGCTTTGGTTCAAGCGCGGATCACACTCCAGCGAAAACGAAGAAACCACGCGGAGGCGTGGTTTCTTCTTCAAATTTTCCGACAAACTCAGTTTTAAGTTTTTTCCTCCGGAGACCAGTTTTCTAACTGGATGTACTGTTTGATCTTCCTGCGTTCATACCGATTTTTTTGAGGTTTTTCGGGACGGTCTCCAACTTGCGAAAACGGATGTTTCCGGTTCCGAATGAGTTCGGGAATGGAGTCGGGGGGCTTGCTCATAAACAATCATCCTTTTGTTGAACTGAGGTAAGGAAGCGGTTCCAGCAGCAACGGAAATTGGCAGTCTCTCTCCCGAGAATGCCCAAGTTGTAGTAACACATAGTTTCCGCTTCACAAGAGTTTGGACCCCTGTTTTCTGCGAGTGTTCAAAACGCTGTAACCGTATGCCGCATCGCTTCACGCTAGCGTGAAAAGAGTAACCTTCCGGGGCAAAAAGGCAAGAGGAATCGAAATGGGCTATTGAAAGAGCCCCGATCGCCACTCGCTGTTCCCTTTCGCACATTGCAGTTTCAGTCCCGCATTCTCATAGACCGTCTGGACTGACTCAAACTGCTTCACTAAAATCCCGGCGAGCACCAGACTCCCTCCAGGTCGCAGGCACTTAATGATTCGTCGGTGTTGTTCAATCAGGAGCAGGTCCACCAAATTCGCGCATACAACGTCGTAGTCATGCCTCCCAGCCAGCGGCAAATGAGCCAAATCCTTGCGTGAAAAACGAACACGATCCGCCACACGGTTGCGAAGAGCGTTTCTCTCGGCAACCCGAACGGCGTCAGCATCCGAGTCCAAAGCATGAACAGGCCCGTATCCAAGTTTCGCCGCTGCGATTGCCAAAATACCGGATCCCGTTCCAATGTCCAAAAACCCTTGAGGCACACCTTTTCGTCTGAGCGCACCGAGCTGCTCCAGACAAAACGCCGTTGTGGGATGCTGACCTGTGCCAAAGCTAAGACCTGGATCAAGAACAACAACTTTCTGGTTGGCGCGAGCCTTCCGTTTGCTCCAACTCGGCCGAATAAGAAGCTGGGAACCCACTTGGATAGGCTTGAAGTGCTTCTTCCATGACTCTCGCCACTCTGACTCTTTTACCGGACGGATGCGAATCCTGGCGGGTTGGATATCGAGTCCGCAACTCGCGATTGCGCGCAATCCGTCCGGAATAAACTCTCGAGCCATCGCAACCGCGGCACCGGCGATGGGAATGAAAACCGAGACCGTCGAAACCCCTGTTTCGTGGTCAAAATAAATGGACGCGCCCTCGCCGGAAACTCGCTCAAGAAACGCTGCGACCGCTTCCTCCGCCTCAGGTGACGTAGTAATCGAAACGTGGCACAAATCTCCCTTCTTCATCCAGCATTCTGCCAAGGAAGAAAATTCGCCAATTGAACCTCAGTCTTGTGAGAGAGCAGATGAACGATCGTCACACTTGCGTAACCGAACTCAAATCCTCCCATTTTCGGAAACGGCAAATCGAGCAGAATTGAAAGAATCATCCGGATTACGCCACCATGGCAGGCCACCGCGATCCGGTGGCCCCGATGCTCGTTGAGAATCTTTTGCAATGGGATCTCTGTCCGATTGCGAAAATCAGAAACCGATTCGGCGCCCGGAATAAGCCCTTGCTCCAACTGATCGAGCCACTGATGCGCTCCAACGTGAAACTGATCATTCACCTGCCCCCAACTCAATCCAGTCCACCGGCCAAAATCAACTTCTCGGAAGCCTTCGATGATCGAGGTCCGCACCGCCCCCTGATGCTCCCATCGCTCAATGGATTGTTGAACACGTTTCATCGGACTCGCGAAAACCGCGTCGAAACGCGACCGGCGCAAGTAATCGCACAGAGCCGCCGCCTGTTTGAAACCCTCTGGCGAAAGCCCCATGTCTATTCTCCCGCCAAAAACGCGTTGATAGCCCGCTTCGACCTCCGCGTGGCGCAGCAAGAAAAGTCGTGTCGGTGACTCCATGCGCAAGCGAATACACCTATTGTACCGCCGACTGCTGAGCCGCAAGCAGCTCACGAACACCCTTTTTGCCCAAGTCGAGCATTTCTGCAAGCTGTCCATCGCTAAACGTTCCCTCTTCTCCTGAACCCTGTATTTCCACGAATTCGCCGCTAGAAGTCATAACAATGTTCATATCAACACTGGCGGCGGCATCTTCAACGTAGGGCAAATCAAGAAGAACGCGTCCATCCACAATTCCGACGCTGACCGCTGCGACCGCTTGCCGAATCGGATCCCTCGCCAATCGTCCATCCGCAAGCAACTTCTGAATTGCGAATCGTAACGCCACATACGAACCAGTGATCGCGGCAGTTCGAGTGCCTCCATCCGCCTGCAAAACATCACAATCAATCCAAACCGTTCTGGACCCGAGCGCATCGAGATCGACAACCGCGCGAATTGACCGCCCGATCAATCGCTGAATTTCCTGCGCTCGCCCGTCGATTCGACCTTTGGAACTGTCTCGTTGCTTACGCTGCTGTGTGGAATAGGGAAGCATTGCGTATTCAGCCGTGATCCATCCTCCGGAAACGTTCTGTTCTTTCATCCAGCGCGGCACGGACTCTTCGACCATCACGCCGCAAATGACGCGAGTCTGCCCCCACTCGATGAGTGTTGAACCCGTCGCATTTGGAGCGATCTGGTTATTGAAGCGAACCGGCCGCAATTCATCCGGGCGACGCCCATCTAATCGCAGAACAGGGCTCTTTTGCTCTTCAGACTTCAAAGTCAAAAACCAGGACCGCATCGAAAAACGGCGCGACAAGGGCTTTCACTCGCTCCTGCTCGGCGTGTGTCATATACGCATCGCGCGCAGATTTGTCCTGAAATGTCATGATAAAGCCGTGAGTAAATCCTTGGTTCAACCCCTCGGACGTAAAGTCATCACCCGCAACATAATCTTCAATTCCCGGAATGGACTCGCTTAACTCCAAAAGTTCGTCAAAAACCTTGTCGATCTGGTCAGGGCTGGTCCCCTCTTTAAATCTAATTAATGCGATATGTTTTACTTTAGACATAATCTCGATTAGCGGCCTTGCGGCAATGTGTGCGGCCCGAGTGTATTGACAGATATGGAGGGTAATGGCCTGCCATGTTCAAAAGATCCTGAGGGGAGCGGAGATCTAAAACGCCGCCTTAATCCAGGAAGAATCTCGAAACAAAGGCTTCCCTGTAACAATCGCACCCAACCATGCAGGAACAGAAGAAAGCTTCCGCATTCTCGAAACAAACCGTTCCGACTCTGTCGCACGCGTAAATACACCGGAATTCATCACGCGATTATGGTTGAAGGTTACCCATTGTCAATCGTCGCAATTCACGCTGGCGCAAGCGCCCGCGGAAGCTGCTGACGGCGCGGTACCCACCGCTCCGGCGAACGGGAAACTTCACTCTTTCGCTTCCTGCTTCTTGAATTTCAACGATACGGAATTGATGCAGTACCGAAGCCCAGTAGGTTTCGGGCCGTCGTCGAAAACATGACCCAAGTGCGCGCCGCACTTTTCGCATAAGACTTCAGTTCGTACCGAAAAGAACGATCGATCCTCCTCAGTTTTAATGTTGTTCGATGAAAGAGGAGACCAAAAGCTCGGCCATCCGGTGCCCGAGTCGAATTTGGTGTCAGCGCTGAACAAGTCGTTGCCACAACAGACGCACTGGTAAACACCCTTTTCTTTACTGTTCCAATATTCACCCGTGAACGCTCGTTCGGTTCCCTTCTTCCGGGCAACCCGATATTGCTCCGGAGTGAGGATCTTTTTCCATTCCGCATCCGTTTTCATAATTTTACCATTCGTCCCAGAATCGTTGGGAGAAGTTTTCGTAGTTTGGGCGACGACCTCTTTCTTTTCGTCCGGCTCTTCGGTAGAAGACCTCGGCGCCTGGGAAAGTGCAAGAATTCCAATGACAGGAACAATCAAGAACAAAGCAGAAGCTTTCATATACGAGGATTTATGATTTTCCCGGAAGCCTGGTGCAACAATAAAATTCGACAGTACGGAAGCCAGCCGCCTCGTTCAATCTCCAACCGGAGCATATCCGAGGGATTTGCTTCCGCCGACTGCCAGCTCGTAACACACACGAACAGCGCGCCTCCAAGTGAATCTGAACAATGTGCTTTCGATCGATTTGGACTTGGACAGTTTGCTAGATTTGGTAAAAACCAGGAGGATCTAAGGTGACGAATCGGGTCTTTCCGCTTATCGTTCAGAAAATTTGAGCAAACTTTTATGCCAAATCCGAGAAAACTCTCAAGCGCTTTGATAGTGCTCCTCGCAGCCATCATGACAGGTTGCGACGTCAAGCCACCAACAGAGGATTTTGCCTTATGGATAAGGTTTGCGCCGCCCGGTGGCGGATTCAGCGTACTCATGCCGAGCAAACCTGTGGAATTGGAAGAGCCCGGAAAACCAAGCACCGGCTTAGAGTCACGGACCTTTCGGATTGTGGCTGTGTTGGGACATGTTGCCGCCATGGCGGTCTCATATGCGGATCGACCGAACCGTCCTGGAGTGGAAACCGATCCAGCTAAAATTCTGAAAGCGGTTGCCGATCAAGCTGTTTCGAACCTTCGAGGCGATTTGATGGAACAAAAATCAATCTCTGTTCAAGGGAACCCAGGGTTGGAACTTAAGATTGAGATTAACGGAGGACATTTTGTTCGGCAGCGAATATACCTCGTTAATAAACGCCTCATCAGCATAATGGTGACTGCGGGATCCAAAGGTCTGACATCGCCGGAAGCGGAATATTTCTTTGGGTCGTTTAAGCTGCAGTAGATCCAGAAACAGATGAGAATAAAAACGCACCTGAAACGTCTTCGATTGAGACATTGCCCCGCACTCATTGTGTGGAGTTTGCTGGCCGCCTGCGGAAATTCTCCCACTTCGATCAGCCCGCAAGAAGAACAAGAACTCCAGCAACTGCGCTCTGAAAACAAAGAAGTGCAGCGGCTGCGACTGGAGAATAAGGATCTTTCACGATTGCGCCGGGATAATGATGAAGTCTTGAGGCTGCAGAATTCTGACGAAGAAATTGCAAAGCTTCGCGCCGAGAATGAAACGTTCAAGAATCAATTGGCCGCATACCCTCTCCCTCAGCAGCAGCTGCCGCCGCCGACACCGGAAGCCGAGAGAGGGATTGTGCCGATTCAGAACCTCGCAGCCGCCTTCGAAGAAGCGGCGCTCGTCGTGGCAGGCCAGGGAAACGAACGTGAAGAAGACCTTCCGAAGGAAGGAGACAACATACTAATCGATCAAAGCGCCATTGAATTCTTGATTCCCGAATTCAAGGACAACACAAACGGAGGGCCCTATGAAGTTTCCGGATGGCTGACATCCAAGGGTGTTGTCCTGAAGAATTACCAGCAGTTCAATTACCTCGGAATCACGAATTATCATGTCCGACGCGCAGTCAAGCTCCCCTGAAGCACGCTTCGCGGAACGATGTCATCAGCAAATCCTCAATCCTCGTTCCCCGCAGGAGACAACGTGACGAGGCAAATTTCTTATCGAGAAACCGCAGACGACGAGCCCGTTTGCAGTCTCTCATACGATTCTTGTGACAGGCTCTAAGCAAACAAGCGTAAATCAGAATCCGGAAGAAGGCCCGATTGAGTGATTCTTTTCTGACCGGCTTCGAGCACCATTTGGTAGGTCGTGAAATCGACACTGCTTTGCTGACTCGTCGCACTTTCCTGATCCTCCGTTTCTTTCGGGGCATCGCCGTACATCAGCAACCGCTCGCCGTCCAATTTGATCTTCTCAAGCATTTCATCCAGTTTCGCGGCGAAGTCCATGGAGATCAGAGCCCGATCCGGACTTCGGAATGTTGACTGGTTCGTCAGTGAATAAATCCCAGACGAGAAATCATCACCCGCTATTGCCGGCCTCATTGGCCGGTCCACAAACCTTCCAAATTCGATGGGAGTGATTACCATGTACAAATCAATCTGTCGTTTCCAGCGGCATTCCAAAGTCCCTGTTGCGCCGCAACTGGGAAACCGCGTCCAAACGCGGGTCGAATCTTCCCCATTAGTATCGGTCTGACCGTCAGGAACTTTAGCCGAGCGGCAAGGATTCCTTACAAAACTGTAATCCCCCCGAAAGGTTGCGGACAGGTTCGCGTGAGAGGATCTGAATACAAAGTGAAGATCAATTATGTTTCACAATATTAAACCTATGAATGAAAACCTCATGAGAAAACAAACTGAACCTAACTCCAAGAGAAGGCGCCTCGGTGTGATAGCAGGAATTCTTGTGATCGCCGGTTCGGCGATCGCTTTTAGCCAGACCAGCGATTCGGCGTCGAAGAAATCGAAAACAGCGGCGAATCTTGTTGTGAACAACACGCCTATCAACCGGGAAGCCAAGAATATCACGAGCTTCTCGCCGATTGTAAAAAAAGTCGCCCCCAGTGTTGTCAATGTGTTCACCACCACAACACCCAGGCGTCCAAGCAACCCTGAAATTCCTTTTCTCAACGATCCGCTGTTCCGGCGTTTCTTCGGCGACGATTTCGGCGGCGGCAGTGCGCGCGGCGGACGCGAAATTCCCATGCCCAAGCAGCAGGGGCTCGGATCCGGTGTGCTCGTCACTCGGGACGGATACATCCTGACAAATAACCATGTGGTCGAGAATGCGGATGAGATCAAGGTGGCGCTCACGGGCAGCGGAGAAAAGTTCCCTGCGAAAGTTGTCGGTACAGACCCCAAAACAGAAGTCGCAGTCTTGAAGATCGAAGGCAACGACTTCCCGTTCCTGGAACTCGGAAATAGCGACAACATCGAGGTAGGAGATCTTGTACTTGCGGTCGGAAACCCATTCGGAATTGGCCAAACGGTTACCATGGGAATGATCAGCGCTCTGGGGCGTGATATCAGAGATCTGGGGCGTGATCGAATGGGGCTGGACGTGGACTATCAGGATTTTATTCAAACGGACGCCGCCATCAATCCAGGAAACTCCGGTGGACCGCTTGTCGATGCCGAAGGCAGGCTGATCGGACTTAATACGTTCATCGTGAGCCGCAGCGGTGGCAGCGAAGGAATTGGTTTCGCGATTCCTGTCAATCTGGCGCGAAGTGTCATGGAGAATCTCATCAGACATGGTCGTGTGATTCGTGGCTACCTTGGAGTTTGGATGCAAGATATCACACCCGCACTGGCCCAGCAGTTCAATTTGAAGGAAACCAAGGGGATCCTAGTGACAAGCGTGGTTCCAAAAAGCCCGGCGGAACGAGCGGGGTTTGAACCTGGGGATGTCATCCTCGAATATATGGGAAACCAGGTCCGTGACGGACGCCACCTAAAATTCCAGGTCGGCGACACCGAACCCGAGGTGACAGTTCCAGTAAAGATTCTCAGAGGAGGAGAAACAAAACAGCTAGCAGTGACGCTTAACGAACTGACCGACACAGATGCGACGAGCGGCGGGCGGCAGGACATCCGCAAATCCGATGAGACGCTTCAAGGAGTCACAGTTGGTGATATCGAGAGTTCTGTTCGTCGGCAATTGGGCATCCCGCGCGAAATGCAAGGCGCGATTGTCACTAATATCGAACCGAATTCAGCGGCCTACGAAGCGGAGCTCCGACAAGGAGACGTGATTCTCGAGATCAATAGAGAGCGCGTTTCCAATGCTCAAGAAGCCGTCGAACTTAGCGAAAAGGCCGAGGGCGGAACTGTGTTACTTCGCATCTGGAATCGGAGAGGCTACCGGTATATCGTCGTTGACGAAAGCACTCGCTAGGAAACGGCGAATCAACCGCCTTCTTCGTTTTGTGCGGGAGGGTGAGTCTCCTGTCGAACCCATTCTTGGCAGAATTCCAGGGTTCGGCGGGAGCCTCACCCTCCCATTTTCGGGGTAAGCAGTCAAATCATGCATTTCCGAAAAGATTGTCTTCGAACCTCCGCCAAGTATTCTCGAATGAGGATACAACCGTCTATGCGCGTTCTCGTTGTGGAAGATGACAAGAAGATCGGCTCGTTTGTCGTAAACGGACTCAAACAGAGTGGCTTTGCGGTGGACTATTGCGAAGACGGTGAAGAGGGACTCCATCTGGCGAAAATCACGCCGTACGATGCCGCCGTGGTGGATATCATGCTCCCAAAGCTCGACGGGCTAAGTCTCGTTCAAGATCTGCGCCGCCTGGGAAGTCAGACTCCAGTGATCATTCTCAGTGCGCGCGCGTCCGTGGACGACCGTGTAAAGGGACTGCAAGCCGGAGGGGACGACTACTTGACCAAGCCTTTTGCGTTCTCCGAATTGCTCGCCAGAGTGCAGGCCCTTATCCGGCGCGCGACTCAATCCTCGGAGCCGACCCGCCTCGCGATTGGCGATTTGTCTTTGGACTTGCTGTCACGGGAAGTCAAGCGCCGCGAAGAAAGAATCGAGCTTCAAGCCCGCGAATTCTCGTTACTCGAGTATCTCATGCGTCACGCGGGGCGCGTTGTCACGAAAACCATGATTCTCGAGCACGTTTGGGACTACAGCTTCGATCCACAAACAAACGTCGTGGATGTCCTGGTCCACCGCCTGCGCACCAAGGTGGACAAGGATTCTTCCAAGAAACTGATTCATACCATCCGAGGCGTCGGATATGTCATCAAGACTCCTTAGAATCTACCGGACGATCGGTTTCAGGCTGAACCTATGGTACGCTCTTATCTTCATCCTTAGCGGATCGCTTCTATTTTTTCTGTTCTACTTCCTCTTATCCATTGGTTTGGCGCGAAAGGAATACGAAGTAATCGATGCGCGATTAAAGGAATACGCGGCTATCTATGAAAGCGGTGGTCTGTCCGTGCTCAAAAGGTGGGTCACCAGCAGCCAAGAAAGGCAGAAATCGTTCTACGTCCGAGTAGTCGATATCTGGAACAACGACATCCTTTTCGTCATTCCCGAAGAATTGAGGATAACGGTCGATTTGAAACAGCTGCGAATCGGAAGACACGAGATTAGAAGCGGCTGGCTTCAGATTCCAAAGGATGACGAAGAAGATTTGGTCATCGCTTCGATGATCCTCAGGGATGGCTCACTCCTCCAAGTAGGGCGCAGCACGGATAATCAGAAGACGCTTCTGGAGCCATTCCGCAGAATCGTCATTGGAGTTACGGTTCCAATTATTCTTTTTGGATGTATTGGCGGGGCAATTTTCGCCCATCGCGCCATGAAACCGGTCCGCCAAATTGTGGCGACGGCCCGGTCGATTATCGACACCGGGAATCTGAACTCACGAGTACCCGTCAGTTCGTCCGGAGATGAACTGGCAGAGCTCGCTCGTCTCTTCAATGGAATGCTGGATAAGAACCAAGCCCTGATTCGAGGAATGCGCGAATCGCTCGACGATGTGGCGCACGATCTTCGAACACCGATGACCCGCATGCGTGGCATCGCGGAAGTCGCGCTGCAGTCGAAATCGGATCCCGAATCCACGAAGGAAGCTTTGGCCGATTGCATTGAGGAATCCGACCGGGTGTTGACGATGCTCAACACTCTGATGGATGTCGCCGAAGCGGAAGCGGGGGTCATGAAACTCGTCCGTGAATCGGTCAATATCGAAACCCTTCTCCGAGACACGGTTGAACTGTACGAATACATCGCTGAAGAGAAATCGATATCGGTCTCCAGATCCGTCGCGGACAACTGCGAACTGCAGGTGGACTTGGCGAGAATGCGGCAGGTATTCGCAAATCTCCTGGACAACGCCATCAAATACACGCCACCCAACGGAAAGGTGACTGTCACGGCAGAACACCGAGACGAGTGGGTCGTTGTCCGGTTCCGAGACACGGGCATCGGGATTGATCCGGATGAGCAGAGTCGAATCTGGGATCGTCTTTACCGCGGAGACAAAAGCCGGTCACAAAGAGGGCTTGGATTGGGACTCAGCCTTGTGAAAGCGATCGTGCAGGCCCACCAGGGACGTGTCGAGGTTTCCAGCAAACCCGGAGCGGGTTCGGAGTTCCTTGTCTTTTTACCGCAGTAACACCCCAGCGCCAGTTCAGTCTCGGCCCGCGGCCTTCCAGGCCGCAGCACTCGAAAACATGCGAGAATCGCAGACTAGATCGACCGTGTCTTGTTAGCAACCGTGCTGCGGCCAAGATGGCCGCGGGCCGAGCTCAAATGCGTCGCCGGATTGCTCATCCCGCGCACTACGGCAACGTGTTCAGACAATCCCCGCGCGTGTCCCTGCCCCGCTTCGCCGCTCCCTTGCTTTCTGAGCCCGATATTTTGATCGCCTGAAAACCGCAACCGGATCGATCGCGGCGCCACGCCGGCGTCGAACTTCCGCGAGGAGCGGAGACACGTCCGTTTCGTAGGCGATCTTCAGGGTGCGCTCCGCCATCACGACATCGTTCGATTCCTGGAACTCGTTCAGCGCGGTGCGATCAACGAGTAGAGCCTTCGCGTAAGCTCGATGAATCTCAATCGCCGATAGCATCAGATCTTCCAAAGGATCTTTCAGATTATGCGATTGATCAATCATGAGAGAGGGTTTCTGCTTGGGCTGATTTCTTTGGAGCCTTCGATCCAACGCCGCATCGGCAAGCTCGTTGAAAACAAGAAACAATTGATATGGCCGGATCGATCCCGCCGACAAATCGTCATCGGCGAACTTGGAATCGTTAAAATGAAACCCACCCAGACGGTTTGCCGCGATCAGCCGCGCGACCACTTGTTCGATATTGGTGTTGGGAAGATGATGCCCCAGATCCACCAGGCATGCCGCTTGTTTTCCCATTGCCTGCGCGATCATCAACGAAGTCCCCCAATCTTGAACAACCGTCGAGTAAAAGGCGGGCTCGAACGGCTTGTGCTCCGTAAAGATCCTCCAGTCCGAAGGCAGCGCCAAATAGACATCCTGCAGCGATTCGATGACTCTATCGAGAGCCCGTCGAAGATTCTGTTGTCCCGGGAAACTCCCACCATCAGCCAGCCAAACGGTCAAGGCTTTCGAACCCAATGCCCGCCCAATCTCGATGCACTCGATGTTATGTTCAATCGCATGACGCCGAACAGCCCGGTCCGTGTGGCTCAACGAGCCAAACTTGTAGGATGGATTCTGACCCGGCTGATCTTGAAATGTGTTCGAGTTCATCGCGTCAAAGCCGAGTCCAAGCGACTTCGCAAGCCGAATCAGCGATTTTGGATCTTCAGGTTTGTCCCAGGGGATGTGAAGCGAGACTCGGGGAGTTAAGCCTGCAAGGTCGTTGACGACTGCGGCATCGAACATCTTCTCAGCCAGATTCGTCGGTTCTCCAGGAACCGGGAAGCGGCCGAACCGCGTGCCCCCTTGACCAAAACCCCACGATGGGACAGCGACAGTAAAATTGGAGAGTGTCGAAATGAGCTGCTCTACCTGGATTCCTCGACGGCTAAGAACTCCATGGAGCGCTTCGAAATCCTTACGATGGGATCGCTCCGCTTTCTCATTAAGACTGGCGATGAGGTCCGAATTGATTCGTGCTTCAGTCATTTTGAAATGAAACCGCCTCCCTCGTTTTGTGCGGGAGGGTGAGACTCCTGTCGAACCCATTCTTGGCAGAATTCCAGGGTTTGGCAGGAGCCTCACCCTCCCGTTTTCGAGATAACCGAATGATCGTTGTTTCCGGCGGCTGTCACGCTTGATTCTCCATACCCGTCGGGATCAAATCCCGAAATCGAAGGAATCGATGTTCTCCTTCGTGAACCGAGTGGGTTCCGCCATGATAATTGTTTTCGCATCGAGTTCGCTGAAGGTTATTTTTCCGTGTCCCGGGATTTCGACGCCTTCCTCCAGCGCGATTCCGTCGATCAACGATTTTGCCATTCGGATGGTCAGCTCGCCGAGCTCGCGAGGATCCCACAGGTAGGCTGATTGGAGAACGCCCTCTTTGAGGTACGGCCTCATCTTGTTCGGAGTCGAATTCCCAGTCAACGCCACCTTCCCGACTTTCCCAGCCCGCTTGATCGCTTCGGCGGCGCCCGGAACCGAGTTCGAGTCAAACGCAATAATTCCTTTGAGATTCGGATACGCATTCAGCAGGGTCTCAACTTTTTGGCGGGCGAAATTCTCGTCCTCTTTGGTCACCTCTGTAGCGACGAGCTTGAGCTTCGGATACTTCTCCTTGGCTCGAGCCTCCGCAAAACGCCTCCAAGTATTCAAGTTGGCGGCATCCAAGCTGGCAATCGCGATGGCCCATTCTCCTTCTTCTCCCATTTGCGCGGCAAGATCATCCATCAACGTCTCTCCCAAGCGGCGCTCGTCCACCTGATTCACGAACAAATCGCGGCCGCTCTCCGGCGCATCGGTGTCCCATGTTAAAACCTTGATTCCCTGGGCGCGCGCTTTCTCCACGAACCGCTGAATCGTTTTCGGCTGGTTGGGTGCCACGCAAATCGCGCTAACCCCCTGGCGAATCCATGTGTCAAAAAACTTGTTCTGCTCGGAACCGCTAGGCTCGGTCGGCCCATCAAAAATCAGCGTCACTCCCAACTCCTCCGCCGCTTGCGCCGCTCCTCTCCGGCAAGCGTCGAAATAGTCAATATTGATGAGCTTCGGCAACATCGCGACCACCAGTCGTTCGCTGGAGTTCTGAGAAACCGACCGTAACTCGGTACCGGTCTGAACGTCGTTGTTTCCACACGCAGTAAGAAAAAGAGTGATACCGAGGGCAATGCAAAGTCTGTGGTTCGCGATAATTTGAGGCATGGGGAATTATGTTATTCTTATGGTTTGCAGGTTTTCCAACAATAGAGAGATCCCCCTCAGAATGTCAAATCGCGGGAGATTTGAGAATAGCCTGGCAGCTCACTGCCGGGTTCAAATTGACGATTGCGTAAGTCCCGCAGGGACACCCGAAAATAGCCCAGCGATTCATCGCTGGATATGTCGCGTCAAAACATTCCCAAGCCCCGCCAGGGGCGAAAGAACGCATGGGATGGCGCAACGGATTTCTTCCGTCCCTGACGGGGCTCGACATCGCGCAACGCCCGGAATCCCACCGCTGAAACAGATTTCTCCGAAAAGGGGTCGCCCATCGCATGGTTCGTTCCTTTATCATTTAAATATTGGCCTTTGGGTGAATCGGATCGCACTGTCCGCCCATTCCACTGGTGCAAGCGCGCGTTTGCGCTTTTGGAGGATCCCGGGTGCGGGCGAGTTGACTGGTCGAGGAGGCGCGGATCAATCGCGTTCGGCCCCCGTTTTCGGAGAACCTTTAGCCAGTTCCCGGGCAGCGGTCGTGAAGTGTTCCCGGAGAAACGGATTGTGGGTGGATTTCGCGGCGGCTCGCAGGTCCGGAATGGCGGGACGCCCTTTCTCGCCAAGGGAACTTAACGCCATGGCGGCATATTGTTGCATGCCAGCATCACGTTCCACCAACGCGTTTGTCAGCACTCCGAGGGCTTCTTCCGGCGACGGTGTCAACTCCGCCAGAGTCCATGCGGCGGTAACACTCCAGGATAAACGCCCTTCGCGCATAATTCTATTGAGCGCTTCGACACTTTCCGGTGTCGCGACGCCAATCTTCCGCAACGCCTCAATGGCGACCGCCGGTGGGAGTCCTGTTTCGTGAGACAGGATACGGACAAGCCCGGGAACGGCGGTGCTTGCTTGTGAACCGAGTTCTCCAAGAGCGCGGGCAGCTTCATCTCGACGAGAGTCGGAACCTGTTTCAAGCACCTGAATCAAAATGCCAGTCGGCGCTCTGTCGTCTTGTGAGATTCGTGCCCACGCCCAAGCAGCTTTGATGTGTTCCCACTCTGTCGGTGGATATTCTGTAATCGCCTGGAGCTTTGGCACGGCATCCCGCGCGCGCGCCCCAAGAGTTCCGAGAGCCGTTATGGCAGCGCGGCGAACTAATTCGTCCGAATCATCGAGTGCTTCAACTAGGGCAGGCACCGCCAGCTCTGGTTTTGGATCAATTTTTCCGAGCGCCTCGGCGGCTTGCCCGCGGGCGCCATCGCGTTCGCGGCTGTTCAGCAACTTCACCAGAATACCGGCACTGTCCCGAGCGCCGGGGCCAATCCGCCCAAGAGCCCGCGCCGCCTCGTATAAAACGGGGCTTCGCTGGCGGATCGCTTCATCGCGCGACGCAATGCGCGACGCAATTCGGGCGTTCGATTCCTTTGCGTTGCGGAGGGTGTCCCCAGAAACCTTTCCAATCCGAAACTCTCGTTCGAGCCTGTTGACATCGTACGAGACATCGGCTTTCAATTCCGAGGCCGGAGCGTCGAGATCAGCGGTCGCGCGGACCAACTTGGTGATCGCGGGAACGGATTCGCTCGCTGCCCCATCCAGGTTCCCAAGCGCTTCCACCGCCGCCTCTCGGACTTTCGGGACGGGGTCGTCCAATGCCTTGATCAAGGCTGCCACGACATTGCCAGTTTCGATCTCGATTTGGCCCAGCGCCCAAGCGGCTCGGAGACGAACCTCCGCACTCGTGTCCTCAAGAGCGTTGACCAGGTCCGGAACGGCAGCCTCCGCTTGTCCGCGCATTCGCCCGAGCACGGTTGCGGCGGCAGCTCGTCCATGATCTGATCCGTTCCGTAACGCTTCACGAACAACAGGAATGGCTGGCGTGCCAATACCGGGAATACTCGGATCTCTTCCACCCAATGCGGTGATCGCCAGACCTCGCGTGGCCCTCTCTTCATCGCTCAGCATCGTGGTGAGAGTCGGGATCGCCGCTTTGGCGTCCGAGCCAATGAACGACATTGCGAAAGCCGCTGACCGGCGAACAGTCACATCTGAATCGCCAAGAAGGCGAATCAAATCCGGGACCGCCGAACTTGCGTTCAGCCCCATTCCCAGTGCGCCGGCCGCATCCGCGCGAACGGACGCATTGGGATCGCCAAGCAATTGAATTATTTTGGGAATCGCCTCCTCGGCATGCATCGCGCCCAAAGCGGCGGCGGCCGCAGCGCGGGTTTCCTCATCGTAGTCAGCCAGAAGTTCCAATAATCGAGACGCGGCCGGGAGTGACTGTTCACCGTAAGCGGCAAGCGCTTTTGCGGCATTCCGCCGAACCTCCACCGAGCCGTCTTGAAGCAACCTCCTGAGTGCGTCCACAACCGCGGGCTGGCGTCGATACGTGAAAACATGCTCAAGGCCCGAAGCCGCGTACATTCGGACGCGCGGGGACGGATGATCCAATGACCGGAGCAGCGCCGGGATGGCAGGTTCACCAATGCGTCCGAGCGTTTGCTCGGCATAATCGCGAGCCCGCTCGTTCGGATGGTTCAGCGCGGAGATCAGGCTTGGAATGGCGCGCGCGCCCATTTCCATCAGCGCACCCGAAGCCGCCGTCGAAGCGGAACTTTCATCCTCCAGCGCCGCGACCAGAACCGGGATGATCTCATCATCCGGCACCCCGATTTCTCCAAGAGCCCGCGCGGCAGCCACACGCAACTCGGCGTTCTCATCTTGCGTTATTTTCTCAAGCACCGGAATTGCGGGCGCGGCGGCGTGTCCGAATTGGCCAAGCGCACTCATGACCGTCTGGCGGTAGGAACTCCTTCGTTCTTCCCTGAGGAGATTCGCCAACGCGGGTATTGCGAGATCGGGGCGCGATTGAATTAAACCCAGTGCCATCGCCGCTTCTTGACGAACGTATCGGTCTTCATCTCCTTCGATTACCGCCACAAGTCCCGGAACCGCTTCCGCGGCTCGGGAACCGCGCCGGCCCAATTCCGTGATCGCTCCGGCGCGAATTCCTCCATCGCCACTCTTCAACCGTTCGATCAGTTCCGCGACGGACTCGCCATGATAAAGGCTGCCGGCGAATGCCAGGTGAACGGAAGCAATCGAAAGCAATACGGCATGTATCGCCCGAACCGCCAGCGACTGGAGTTTGTTGGACCGAATCACGCCATACAATGGATGCGCCAAACCGAAGACGCAAGCGGGCTAGGCGACATCACGGCAATTCTTATTGTGGCGCGTACGTAGTCCCGGCTTCAGCCTAATGCCATTCGGTAATTGTTCCGCAGAATCCCAAAGGGATTCCGCCTTAAAGCCCAGCAGCGAGGGGAGAGTTTTTCCGGATTCGAATGGCAGAGAGGCTATGCCGATTACTCGGTCAGTCGAATCTCAAACAGGTCAAAGAATACGTCGCTAGACAAGAGGAGCATCATCGGAAGATGACGTTTCAAGACGAATCGCAGACGCTTTCGGGCAAACACCAGGCCATATGGGACGAACGATATATTTGGGATTGAGACGCAATCCCGTTGGGGTTGTGGTCTGGCCCGACGGTTTCCCAGGGCAGCTCGTCCCTCGCACCATTGCTGGGCTTAGGGCCGAAATCCCTTTGGGATTCCTCTGAATAATTACCGAGTGGCATAAGGCTGAAGCCGGTTTCCGCAAATGCCTTGATCGCCTGTCCCTTTGCGCCTCCGCGACTTGGCGCCTCCGCGTTGTGTTTCCGTGCCTCTGCCAAACGGTTCCCGGTTGCAAAGCAAAGACGCAAAGGCGCAGAGACGCGGAGTGCGTTATCCCGGACAGGGTGGTGACTCTCCATGAATCCCGTGTCCAAAAAGGTCACCGCTTCGGATGAAAACATCGATTCAACCGCATTCCTCGCTTTGTGCGGGAGGGTGAGACTCCTGTCGAACCCCATCTTGGCAGAATTCCAGGGTTCGGCGGGAGCCTCACCCTCCCATTTTCGGGGTAACAGTTAGTGTACCCAAAGTCCCTTGCTCTGCGAACGTTGTGCTCTCTGCGGTTATCCAACCGCCACTTTTACGCCGACTAAATGTGAAGCGCCGATTTCGGTAGAGCATTGGCCTTAGCCACCATGGAAGCGCCCGTCTGGGCCAGGATATTTGCCGTTGCCTTCGAAACGGTCTCCCTCGCCGCCCGAACATCACCGGTCTGACCATTTACCGCGGAGAGATTCTCAGACAGAATATTCAACTGCTCATTTGTCATGTTCAGTCGCTGCAAATTCGCCCCGACGCGCGCGCGCATGTTTGCAAGCGCCTGGATTGCAGTTTTCAGATTATTCAAAGCCGATATAGCGGCCGTTCGGCTCGATACGGACGTGCCGCTATACGCGTTTAGCACTCCCTTCGAGGTGGGCCCGGCAAGATCGGCTCCCGCCAACTGTAAATTCACAGAATCGTCATGAAACCGAAGTGAAAGACCCTCGCTGCCGAACAGATTAATTCCGTTGAACGTCTTATTGGTGATGTCGCTAATATACTCTTTGAGATGGTTGAACTCGGACGCGTACTTGGTAGCATCAACGCCCCCGTGATTCGCACTTTGCGCTTGCAGCGAAATCTCGCTGAGACGTTCCAAGGCCGTCTGGACGTGTTCCAAGAACTGGTCCTGAGTTCGACTATGGGAAAGGGCGTTCTCAATGTTCGCGTTGGCCTCCTTCGCCCGGGTTATTTCGGCCTCAAAGACTCTGGAACGAGCTTGCTCAGGCGCACCTTTATCCGAAGCAGCTCTTCGTGAATTCGAGGTCAATCGAGCCAGAGATTCGGTCAAGTTCTCCCGGGCACGACCCAGCATTCCAGATGCACCTAACACACGCGCACTCGTGTTAATCACCATCATAGGACAACTCCATCTGTTACGTTAATTTCTCATACGACAAATCTGTTTGTCAGGCGGTTCAAGCAACGCCCGCGCTTCGTCCGAATCACAACCCCACCGTGCTTCGGTTCTGTTCGCGGCAAACGGCTCTGCTTCCGCTTATCCCATTAATCGGCACCTTGGAGAAAAACATTAGCTTTTTTTTTTCCGCCTCCACCCTTCGCCGGCTACGGGTCGTTGCCGAGGACTTCTCGGAGAATCTTCAATTCCTTTTCGAGGCATGCGAGGGCGTTTTCGACAATTCCCGGTTCCATGTCGGCCGCCGCATTCTCCAATTTCCGGGCCGCATCGGCTGCCGCGTTTGCTTTGAGGGATGAAAGTGAACCTTTCAGCTTGTGTGCCTTGGATCGCAACTCTTTTCCGTTCCCAGTACCCACAGATTCGCGAATCTCAGCAAGTGATCGGGGAAGTTGTTCGATCAGAATCGCGATCAACTCGTTCAGGAATTCAACATTTCCGTCGAGTCCCTCCAGGACACCTTTCCGATCAAAGACGATTCTAGCCGGATCGTCCTGGTTCAGAGAACTGCGCCCTTCCGCCGGCAAGGCTCGCGGATTCTCGATCAGATCAATGAGGGCCGCGGGCTCGAACGGTTTCGAAAGGTAATGGTCCATGCCCGCCTCAATGCAACGTTCCCGATCCCCGCGCATCGCGTTTGCCGTCAGAGCGATGATCGGCGTCCGCCTGCCGCTTTCCGCTTCGCGCTCTCGAAGAATCGTGACGGCCTGCAGGCCATCCAGCTCAGGCATCTGCACATCCATTAGAATGACATCGAACTGATGCTGTTCACACGCCGCTAGCGCCTGTTTCCCGGTTCTTACCGACGTGACGGCGTGTCCTCGCGACTTGATCACATGCGCCGCATACAGATGGTTCACGTAATCGTCCTCAGCCAAGAGAATTCGAAGCGGTCGGCTCGCATTTCCAGGCACACGCTCAATCTGCGAAGCATCCGTTTTGGCAGGCGTGTCCGCTCCCAGAACACGCGAAATCGTGTAATGCAAATCTCGTTGACGAACGGGCTTGGAAACATGATTGAAGCCCCTTTGTTCGCAGAGAGCGAGGTGCCCTTTTTCGCTCACGGATGTGAGCATGATGATTCCCGATTTCCCAATCGCGCCCTCATGGACGCATTTATCGGCGAGAACAAAACCGTCCACGTTGGAGATCCGCGCTTCAATCAAGATTACGGAAAAGTTGTCTCCAAGCTCGCGAACCGCGGAAATTGCCGCGAACGCCCCCGATTCATCGTGAACCAAAGTTGGACGCATCTTCCATCCTGTGAAAAGATCGCCGAGAATTTCTCGAACGGTTTGGGAATTCGCCACCACAAGAACCTTGCGGCCTTCAAGGCCGGGCGTTTTCTCGGAAACCGGCTCAATCGGACGAACGGAACTTAACGAAAAGTCCGCCGTGAAATGAAAGGTGCTGCCTTCATCGGGCCGGCTTTCGAGCCAAATCCGCCCTCCCATCATCTCGACGAGCTTACTGCAGATTGTCAGCCCAAGGCCCGAACCTCCAAACTCACGCGCGATCTTGATGTCAGCCTGTCTAAAGCGCTGAAAGATCTCAAGGTGCTTCGACCGGTCAATGCCAATGCCGGTATCGCTGACTTCAAAATGGAGGCGAACCTTGGCCGGCGCATCCGCTTCGTCTCTAGTTACACGAATCACAACTTCGCCGCTGGCAGTGAACTTGACCGCATTTCCGATCAGATTGATCAATACCTGGCGCAACCGGCCTGGATCTCCGATCAAGGAGTCCGGAACATCCGATTGAATCTGGCACGCAAGCTCCAGCCCCTTCTCATGAGCGCGCCACGCCTGCGAATTCGCCGCGTCCCCAATGATATCTCTCACACTAAACTCGACTGTTTGGAGGGATAACTTGCCAACCTCGACTCTCGAGAGATCCAGAATTTCATTCACGATCCCGAGCAAGGATTTCGCGGAGGCATCCAGCATTTGCAAAAACTCCGCCTGTTCGGAAGACAGATTCGTTGTGAACAGGAGCCGCGCCATTCCCAAAATGCCATTCAGTGGAGTCCGAATCTCGTGACTCGCGTTTGCGAGGAATTCACTTTTGAACCGGCTCGCCGTTTCAGCCGTTTCCTTGGATTTCAACAGTTCGCGCTCCATGCGATTGCGGTCCGTCTCGTTTCGAACAATATCCTGCAATACAACGCGGCCCATGTACGGAATAAGGGAGGTGCTTATTGAAACCTCCATAAGACTGCCGTCCTTGCGGATATGAGTTCGCCGGATCGCACTCAGGACGTTCCGAGACTCGGACATTTTTCTAGAATCGAGCCACACCGAAATATGTTGATCGCGCGGAACGAGAAAAAGCAGATTCATGCCCACCAACTCTTCACGCGGGAACCCATATAACGCCACCGCTTGCAGGTTCGCATCGATGATTGTGTGCGTTCTTTGCTCCACCAAGAGGATGCCATCGCTGGCCAGATCGAACAGCGAGCGGTACCGTAGGTGAGCGTCCGATTCAGAGGAATCGCTGTCGGAATCGCCAGAGGGCACCAGCCGATCCGCCCGGACGAAACGCGTCACGCTCTGAAGGAATTCGGCAAATGAGTGCGAGCCGCTCAAAGACGCGGCAACGATTGGCTCCTCAAGGGCAGGCCCGTCTCCGATAACGAGAATCGGGATCCGGTTCGTCCCCTGAAATGACCCTACTACCGGTCCCGCCTCCGGCTGACCTTCCGCGCGAATCCAGATCACCAAATCGGCCACGTCCATCAAGAGACGGTCGGACGCCGCTTTGAAATCCGAGACCGTTTGGACACACCCCCAGAAACCGATGAGCTCCAACTCCGCCATGTAAAGCGAAACCTGGTCCGCCGTTCCGCCAACCAGCAGAATTTGCGGAGAGTTCTGTGTAGTCATCTGTTCAACTGGACAGTCCGGCCGTACTCGGAATTCTTTTTATCAGGACGACGCAATGAGAATTCATTCCAACCCCCGCAATGTTGAGAGGAATTCATGCGCGGTTTCAGTTACGCGTTTTCGTAAACCGCAATCTTCCGATAGAACGTTGCCCGGCTCCATCCAAGGATTTTCGCAGCACGGGACCGGTTTCCCCGCGCCTGCTTCAGAGCGCGTTCAATTTCCATTCTTTCGTCGCGTGGAGCGTCGATTCCTTCCGATGAGACCCCCTCGGCGGAGCACACTTCCGGAGGCAAATCAGCAGCTTCGATCCGGTTGCTGCGGCACCAGGGCTGCACTGAGAAAGACAGATAGGATTGGAGTGGGAAGGGTTTAACGAATTTGCGGGACAATCGAGTTT
>JAQBVM010000042.1 GCA_027623095.1 Verrucomicrobiota bacterium | reverse complement strand
AGTGAACTGCCGGGCTATTCTCATGTCTCCCTCCGGGAGGCGGAGACCGCAAAAACGTCCAAACTCCAGGCCGCGCTCACTTGAGCGCGGAAGGAACACCGGATGGACGCAATGCGCTAAACGATCCACACTCGCGATAACTTTCTCCCATGCCAGTGTCCCTTGAGATTCCGGATGTGGTCGCGCGCGCGGGCTTCGGTCAAATCGAGATAATCGTTCAATCTTGCGAAGAATTTGTGCGTTCGCGTGCCAGCAAATGGTCGAGGTCATCCAAAGCCGAAGTGCCGTATTTAATTTCGTAGCGACAACCGTTCATTGTGATTGTCTATAGCAAGCATTTGAGGAATTAGCAGCTCAAACGAAAAACGGATTGTGCGCCGTCTCTTCCGAAACAGTGGTAACGGGACCGTGCCCAGGACAGATTAATGTCTCTGCGGGAAGACTGAAAATATGTTCGCGAATCGCTCGCTTTGCGAGGTCGGCAAGCTCTCTGGCGCCTCCGATCGAACCGGCAAAGATCGCATCTCCAACGACGGCTACGCTCGGAACTCCTCCCGGGAAGCCATTAATCAAGTAGGTCACACCGTCCTCCGCGTGCCCCGGTGTGGGTCGGTTGCTCACGGACATACCGCCGACCCGAATGATTTGACCTGTCTGATTCCGTTGATCGGAGGGTGCGCCATTCGAGCTCGAATGAAGGCGGATCTCAGGAAATCTCCGCCGAATCGGCCCGAGCGCTTCGATATGGTCATGGTGGGAATGCGTGATGAACAGATGAGAGGGTTGAAGATGTTCCTCTTCAATTAGAGAAAAAATCGGCTCCGCGCTGAATCCTGTGTCGAACAACGCGGTTTCGCGCGTTACCGCATCCCAGACCATGTAAGCATTTACAGTGAAGTTCGAGCCCGAAGTCGTGATCTGGCGAAGACTCTGCCAACGAGAAAGGTCGATTGGCTGCGGCAGCCAACCTTCGGCGACTTGCTGAAGTTTCACGCCGTGCAGTTGCAACAGATTGCCAAGGCCTTTGAAGTCCGGCTGTTTCGATGCGCGTCCAGTTTGCTCTAAATCATCGAACTCCCGAACGCTCAGGTTCGCTGCTCTCGCCGCCGATTCGATAGAAACGCCGGCTGAACGCCGCGCTTTTCCAATAACATCCCCGCAATGGTCTTCGAGCGTCATGAGGCGACTTCATAACAACTGAACAATCGCCGATCAACCGCAATCATGCGGTGACGAATCACAATTAGATTGAACCCAAGCTGAGAACTCTTCGACAGCGGTCTATACTATTGCCCTTGGGGTTATCACTCGGACTCGACTTGAATTTGAAGATCCAATCGAAAACTCCATTGTCCGTCGGACTCGGGGATAGCGTTCGCCTCGAACATGGAAATGGCTTGTTGGCTGACCTTGTTCCGCGCTCGAAAAGACTTGGGGTGATCGTCGTGCAGAATCCGACGCACTTCGATCCGGCGATGAACCCCGTGTTCGATCTCTTCGGCACCAATCAATCGCACTTCCTGTTGCGCAGTTCGCGGGAAGACTGCGTCCCGCTGGCGTTGGGTTCGGACGGACCGCTGAATCCCGGCCTCAATCTCATGTTCGCAGTGCTCCACCCGAGAATGCGAGCCACAGAAGAACCAAGGGCATTCGAGCGTTGTTGGCGCAGAAAAATTGGTCTCGCAAGCGTGACATGAGCCGATTGCGCGAAAGTCTGCGGAAATCTGCAAGAGGGTGTCGAGATGCGGGGTCTGGGAATCCGAAGTGATTCGGCGTCACACAAGCCAAATTCACTCAGGAAACTACCGTGAACACGTCCCTCTAAGCCTCCCTATTTTGCTTCCGGTCCGGCGATCTTGCGATACACAGATCGGGCGGTGCGCAGTTGAAGTTCGACGTGATCCTTTCTCACTGGAATTCGATCCCGTTGCTTGAGGGCGACTTCCAGCCGATCAATCCACTCGAGGAAGTATTCCGCGTCGGCCTTCGCGTGGAGCGGCCGGTTCTTCAGCACGATATAGACGGGGCTTGTGTGGGCGTTGAATCGCGATCCCACAAAAAATGGCACTATCGGGCCGGCAGTCCGTGCCGCAAGCCAGCCACTATTTTCAAGCGGCAAGGTCGCGTCAAACGATGCGGAGAGATTGTCGTCTGCAACGGTCCCGGTTCCAACGACATTCCCATTGTACACGATCTCCAACTGTTCCAGCGGAAACTGAGCCCAAGCTTTCGCTCTCACACGAATGCTTCCCGGTTGGTCCAATTGAATCGCGTCGCCCGCACCGGACTCTCCCACGTGAAACTCAATCATCGGTCCGTTGCTGACAAACGATCGTCCGGCTCGAAGCCCTTCGACCCAGCCTCGATATGACAAGCCCGTGTTCAGGCGTACATACGCGCGTCCCCATCCAGGAGGCAGGCTTGGAATTCGATTCAGAAAACAGTCGGTTCCGGCTGAAATGGGAATGTGAAAACCGCAATTGAGAAGCCGGTACCACAGTGGAAGGGAAGCGTCATAGCCGTGCCCCATCACGTCCAGCGCGTCAATGCGTCCAAGCGCGGCATCCACCGGAAGGCCTTTCGCGGAATAAGCGCCTGTGTATGGATCACGTGTGTTGCTTGCCGGATGGGTATAACTGGCAAGCCCCTGCGCCTGTCGGGTGCGTTCCGCGATATCGGCGTTCGTGGGAACGTCCCAAGGATTCGTGGTGTCTTTGAAGCCGGTGAAAATGGGCTCCACAAGCTGAGGTAGATTGACCAGCGTCATGTGTCCCCAAATCGTGCTGCGAAATTCCTGATTCCAGTAAAGGATCGTTCTCGATCCGGAATAGCCATCTGGCCTCCCTCGGAAGAACTCGCGGTCAAAAACGCCGTTGCCATCGGAGTTGGCCACCATGATATTGCACACGTTTAGATCTTCGCCCTCGCACTGATCGAGCACCGATGAAGGCGTATTGTACCAGGCTCCATAACCATAATTGGCATGAATGTGATTCTCGCCGGAAAACCATCCACTGCCGTACGAGTCGGTCCAGCGCTCCAATGAAATCGAATGGGTGCGCCGGTCTCCACCCTTCAGTTCCAGTTCGCTCCGATGCACTCGATACTCGAGTCCTCGCATGACGATGATTTCGTATTTGCCGGCGGGCACCGAGAATTCCGTTTCGCCTCGCAAATAGAAATGAGACAAGCCGCCCGTAACGCGATACAGGGCTCCCATCGGCGCATGAAACTTGCCGTTCACAAGCTTTACGAAGACCTTTGCCACAGTCGGAGAACCGCTCTCGCGGTCAACAACTTGAATTCGGAGCGACGCGGTCGGTTCCCTGAAATCTACATCTTCGACGACAACCGGAGATGTCGCTCCCGTCTCTGTGTCCATGCGAATCAACGATGTGGCGCCGGCAGGGTTTTCTGTGTGAACCAACAGGCCGCCTCCGCGGCTCGTCGAGGGCCAATCTTCGTCCGCCTGCCCGAACGTGAGCTTGCGAGCGGCTCTGAGCGGATCGTTGAGTGGCAGATGCCACAGGTCATTGTGTGAAACACCTAAATCCGTGGAAACAAACAGACCCTGGTCTTTGGCATCCCAACACAGATTATAGATTCGAGCCGGATGCTGGAAGAGTCTGAGCGCTTCGCCACCACCCGAGGGAATACGCCAGACATCCGCTTGCGGGCCGTCGTTACCGCCTTGCTCTCCCGGAACATCCTGAGAAGAAACAAGCACGATCCAATCGCCGTCGTTTGACAAGGCATACGAACCGATGCCGGACCGAGAATTCAAATTTTGAATTGAGATTGGCTGAATCTCGCCAGATTCGAGATCATACCAGGACACTTTCAGTTGCGAACCCGACGCCCCGAATCGCCCGAGCAAACGACGTCCATTTGGATGAAAAAACAGCGGCCCTTGAGCTCGCGCCGGATTGCGAAGCTGAACGGGAGATCCATCGCCCGCGCGAATCAATCCAAGCTGGCCTCCAAAGAATCCGGAGCTGTTCACGAACGCCAGGGTTTCTCCATCAGGCGACCAGGCGGGCTCGATATCGAGGCCTTCGCCTCTCGAAAGCCTTGAGAGTTTCCCTCCCTGAATCGGAATTGTGCAGATGGATCCCTGGTATGAAACCGCGATTTGTCCGCCATCCGGCGACAATCGCGGAAATACTCCGCCAAATGCGCTTCGTTGCGAGGCTGTGAGTTTGCTTGCCTCCCCGCCGAATGTGTCCAGTGCGATACACGAAGCCAGCACAACGAGAATTGTCGCGGCTTGGCGCAACCGCGTGATTGGGTGCAGGAGTGTCACGCCGAAGCTGTCACTTTCACTATTGGATCTCATGATGTTTTTAGGGAGTCCGCACGCCCTATGCGAGCGCGGCTTTCAGATCCCCTCCTGGGAGGGGTGCAGGGGTGGGTCGGTTCATGGGGGTGCGCATGTAGGATTTAAAATTGCTTCGGTTCCGCCTGCTGCGCCAGCCAGAGGGCTCGGTAGTACTTCATGACACGAACCGGATCTGCCGTCGCCGGTATCTCGGCGAGACAGAATCCACCGAAATCGATCGACTTGAGACGCGCAAACAGTTTGCGGAATGGATATTCATCGAGGAAAAGGTCGCGCATGTGAACCGAGAAAACCCGTTCCTTGACCAGGTTGAAGTTGGAATCGAATCCTTCGCCTTCAAGATCCGTCTGGTTGGAATTCCAGCACACACCGACGTTCTTGTGATTCGCGGCATCCATGATCTTACGAATGTTGGGAAGCAGCGAGGTGTCTCTGCCATGCACTTCCAATCGAATTTGAACGCCGTGTCCTTGTCCAAACTCACCCACTTCGCGCAACGAAGCGCCGATCTGTTCGATCGTCTTTTCGACCGGCACTTCCCGAGGCAAACCGTTCGGCCGCACTTTGACGCCTGTCGCCCCGACGTCGTGGGCGAGAACGATGTATTCCTTTGTTGCTTCTACGTCGCTCCGCAGTTTCGATTGATCCGGAGTATGATAATCAAACGCGCTTCCAAGCCCCATAAGCTCAACCGCTGAATCCTGGAACCGTTTCCGCACTTCCTGCCGTTCCGCTTTGGAAAGATCCACCTCGACTTTGTGAGCGTGAGTCGTTCGCAACTCCACGCCTTCGAATTTCGTTTCCTCGCAGTTTTTAAGGATCGTGGCAATGTCCCAGTCTTTCGCCAAGTTGTAGGTGACTGTTCCCAGCCGCATGCTCGATGTGCCGGAAGCCGACGCCGCCAAAGCGGCCGGTTCCGAAACGAGAAGCGCCGACCCTCCGGTCATCAGCGCTCCCATACCGAGGCTTGCTCGTTTAATTAGAATTCTGCGTGTGATCTTCATAGGATAAGGAGTATTGGAATTTTCCTAGCATCTATACACGATCCGGTATCGGATGGTTAGTGAAAAACGTAATGGGAGTGTGACAACAGTGCTCTCCGACTTGTTGAAACAATCGTTGGACCGCGGGCCGTCCCAGTCCGCAGCACCCGGAGAGTCTTCCTCGCATCGGAAACAGGCTGATGCATCAGTTTGATTGCGATCGCTGCGCCTTGCGACAAGCCGCGTTTCGATTGCAGGATGCGACTCCACCAAGAGGTTTATGGTCTCGATTCGTGTCCGAATTTTGGAGATTTTCATTTCTCGTGAACCAGAAGGTTGGAACGGTCCTTATTGTCCTTCCTGAATATACCTTGAGCACACCTTGCTGCCCTGCTAGGTTCGAACCGTTCATTGCGGCTTAGATTCTTTCTTGAGATTTACGATTCGATTGAAACCAATGTCCACTATGCATCCTGGATTGACTCAATCCCCTTTAATGCCTCTCTACCCAACTCAGCGATCCGTGAAACGCAGACCTGGTTTTCGCGGCATTCTGACCGCGGCGCTCGTCTGCCTCATCGGCACGGAGTACGGTTACGCAGCAACAACATCACCGGAACATGCATTCACTCGAAATCAACTGGAGATTCGCAAGAACCAGCAGATTGCCGATGCAAAGCGCTTCAAGGCATTCTACGGTTTCCGATTCGCGGACAGGTTTTCGCAAAGCGGAATTCGCTTTGACAATCAAGTGGTCGATGATGCTTCAGTCTCGTACAAAGCCGCGCACTATGATCACGGCAACGGGCTGGCGGTGGCCGATGTTAATGGAGACTCGCTACCCGATCTGTATTTCGCAACTCAGGTGGGAACAAGCCAGCTTTGGAAGAACTTAGGGCATGGACGATTTGCCGATATTACAGATGAAGCCGGAGTGGGATTGCCCGACCAATGCGTCGTGACTGCGTCATTCGCCGATATCGACAACGACGGTGACCCGGATCTATTTGTTACGACAGTGCGTCACGGGAACCATCTTTTCGAAAACTTGGGCAACGGCCGGTTCAAGGATATTTCTGAGGCATCGCACCTCGATTACGTGGGACACTCTTCCGGAGCAGTCTTCTTAGATTACGATCGCGACGGATTGCTGGATCTATTTCTGGTGAACGTTGGAGTTTACACCATTGCGGAGCGCGGACGGCACGGATTTTATCTCGCTTTTCCTGACGCCTTCTCGGGACATCTGTTTCCTGAACGAACAGAATACAGCATCCTTTACAGAAACCTCGGCAACAAGAGATTCAAAGATGTCTCCGCGGAAACCGGATTGCGGGACGGAAGTTGGAGCGGCGACGCCACAATCACGGATTTCAACTTGGATGGATTTCCAGATCTATATGTCGTCAACATGCAAGGTGACGATCACTACTACGAGAATCAAGATGGACAATCCTTCGTGGATAAAACCTCGGCAGCTTTCCCAAAGACACCCTGGGGCGCAATGGGTGTAAAGTTCTTCGACGCAAATCGAGACGGTTTATTGGATCTCTATGTCACCGATATGCACTCGGACATGACGCAAGGTCAAACGATGCAGGCGCTCCAATTCAACGAGAGCGCGGAGAAAGCAAAGAGCGAGGCCTTCTGCGCGATTCAGTGGACAGAAGCCTATCTTCAAGGAGCCTCGAACAACATTTTCGGGAACGCGTTTTACCAGAATCAAGGAAACGGAAAATTCGTCGAACGTTCGGATTCGCTCGGAGTTGAGACTTATTGGCCTTGGGGTTTCAGCGTGGGCGATTTAAACGCGGACGGGTTCGACGACATTTTCGTGACAGCCGGCATGGGGTATCCATTCCGGCACGGAATCAATTCGGTGCTTCTGAATGAATCTGGAACGCGTTTTTTCGACAGTGAATTCCTGCTGGGTGTCGAACCCCGCGCGGATGGACGCACCGAAAAAGTCTGGTTCACTCTCAATTGTAACGGCCCCGACAAGCAGCATCCCGAATGCAACGGAAAGTCAGGGACAATCGAAGTGCTTGGCACCCTCAGCACTCGATCTTCCGCGATCCTCGACCTTGACGGCGACGGCGATCTCGACATCGTGACGAACGAGTTCAACGATCATCCCCAAGTGCTGGTCAGTGATTTGACGGAGAGACGCCCAATTCATTTTCTTAAGGTCAAGTTGATTGGGACCAAATCGAACCGCGACGGTCTGGGTGCCACAGTGACCGTGAAAACGGAAGGCCGATCCCTGACCAGTTATCACGATGGCAAGTCGGGATATCTTTCCCAAAGCTCAGAACCGCTCTACTTCGGGCTCGGCAACGCGTCAAAGGTTGCCTCTGTAGAAGTGCGCTGGCCCTCAGGAAAAGTGCAAACAATCGAGAATGGAATCGCAGTCAATAAACTGCTCACGATCACTGAAACCGCGGATTGAGCCAAGACTGTGACCCAAACTTCCTCATTGCGGGGTGGAATGGGAGGGCGAGGCTCCCGCCGAACCCTGGAATCCTGCCAAGAATGGGTTCGACAGGAGTCTAACCCTCCCGCACAAAACGGGGAAAGCGCTCGAATCCGTGTTTCGTCAAGATTGGCAGGGGTTTGATTAATGGATGCTACTCCACCAACAACTCGGAGGTGCATCGTGGCGGCTTTTCTTCTGACCGGAATACGCTTGCGGGAGAATAGACAATTGTTGATTCTGGGCTCTATGAAACGACTTATCTCCGCACTCCTTATTCTGGCGTTTTCGCATGGCTCGACACACATTTATGCTGAACAGGAAAGCGGCTCAAATAACGGGAAAAACGCGAACGCGCCTTTTGTCAAAAACGTCCAGGCGGAAGAAGCGGATCAAGTACTAAAGAAAGAGAAGCAAATTGTCATTCTCGATATCCGGACTCCGGCGGAATTCAAGAGTGGACATTTGTCTCACGCGAAGAATATCGATTTCTATGAGAGTGATTTCCAGAAGAACTTGGAGTCGCTCGACAAGAAGAAAACCTACCTCGTCCATTGCGCGTCCGGTGGAAGGAGCGCGAAAGCGCGGGATCTCATGAAAAACCTCGGCTTCCTGCAGATCTACCATTTGGACGATGGAATCAAGGGATGGATAAACGCCGGCAAACCCGTGGAGAAATAGATTGAATGTCCATCACCTGGAACTCTTTTACTACGTTGCACGATTCGGTGGAATTAGCGAAGCCGTTCGCAATATTCCTTACGGAATTCAACAACCGGCGGTGAGCAGCCAGGTGATACAGCTCGAGGAACACCTCGGGGTCACTCTGTTTCGACGACGTCCATTCGAGCTAACAGCCTCGGGAAAAGAACTGTACGCGTTTATCGAGCCGTTCTTTGGGAACCTCGAAAGCGTCGCGGGGAAGATCCGCGGAGATATTTCGCAACAGGTCCGTATCGGAGCCGCGGAGATCATTCTTCGAGAGCATCTTCCTGTAATTCTCCGCTCGGTCCGAAAGGTGCATCCCAAGCTCAGAGTTTCGCTGCAGGAAGGGTATCAGTCGGAATTGGGGGGATGGCTCCACAAACGTGAACTTGATTTAATCATCACGCTTCTCGATGGAAAACCCGCGTCAGGAACCGAAACGATCCCGCTTCTTGAACTCCCTTTGGTTTTGGTGGTGGAGAAATCGAGCCGATTACGATCCGCCGAGGAGCTTTGGAGTCGCGACCGAATCGAAGAGAAACTAATTTGCCTTCCGCAAAACGAAGCCATAACAAAGATTTTTCTAAAAGGATTGAATCGAATACGAGTCGATTGGTTTGTCGGAATCGAAGTGAGCTCGCTTGCGCTGATCGAGGCGTACGTCCGCAACGGTTTCGGAGTGGGTGTTTCCGTGCTTCCGCCGAAGTCCAAAGTGCCGCCCGGGCTTCGCTATCTTCCCCTGCCCGAGTTCCCGAAGGTGACGCTCGGAGTGGTTTGGTGCGGGAAACCGACAAGAGTGATGGAGGCGCTCGCGAACGAGATACGCCGTCACGTGGAGAGTTTGGGGGAATGCGGTGCGGTTTGATTGGCCGCCGTTGGCGCGTAAATCGATTGCGCAATTGACCAAGTTGGCGAGGGGGGTTGCGCGCTTTGGTTACACCGACACTTCCATACCTTCGCGGGCAAAGAAAACGCTCGTGTTTCCGTATGTTCCGGGCCGGCAATACCTCTGCGCGAGCTGGTCCAATTGTTGATCGGATCTTAAGGGGTCGTGGTGAAAAAGAACAAGATTCTTAACAGAGCAGCGCGCCGCTGTTTCGCAAGCCTGTTCCATGGAAGTGTGGCCCCATCCGCGTTTTCCGGCAGCGTATTCTTCATGAGTGTATTGAGCGTCGTAAACAACCAAGTCAGCTCCAGCGATGAATTTTTCCGCTTTTAGGTTCTGTTCGCGGGCGGCTGCCTCTCCCTCGATGGCCATGTTTTCATCATAAGCCGGATCGTTTGGATCCGCGCAAAACAGGTTCCGATACGGTTCCGTATCAAAAAACGTGCAGAAGATTTTTCCGGCATATTCGAATCGATACCCTAAGCAGATCACGGGATGATTCAGATACTTCGTGCAAACCGTAATACCGTCGCCGAGCTCGAATTTTCCTTCCTGCAAGTGGACGTATTCCATCTTGGCCGACAGCTCAACTCCGCGAATGGGAAAATACCGGTAACTCATTTGGTCGCCCATTGTCTGTTCCAATCCTTCGCTATCGTGAGTTTTAGGCCCCCAGACCTTAAGTTGGGTGCCTTTGATGAAGATGGGAGTAAAGAACGGAAACCCTTGGATATGATCCCAATGCGTATGGGACAGAAACAAATCCGCGTGGATCGGTCCTTTCTTGAAATCATTTGCCATCAAGTTAAGCCCGAGTTCGCGAATTCCGGAACCCGCGTCAATAATGATCAAACGATCGCCCGCATTCGGAAAACGGAGTTCAATCGATGGCGTGTTGCCTCCGTACCGAACCGTGTTGGGGCCGGGACAAGGAATTGAACCGCGCACCCCCCAAAACATGACTCGCATGTCGGCTCCGAGGCTCATGCTGTTTTTACAAATGCCTGCGCTTTGTCCAACTCCTGAAGCACGGTCTCTTTGAGTTCTTCGACATCTTTCCACTCAAGGTTCAGGCCGCTCAGGATTTCAGGAATGGGCGTGAAGTTCGGATGAAAATCGCCGGCACCTCCGATCTCTTCCTTGTTCGTAAAGATATTCGCGAGTTCAACGGTGGCGACTAAGTCCGCGAACTCCTTGGAAGCACGTTCCGGTTCATGGTGAAAACCAAGACATTCCGAGATTCCATTGCTTAGTTTCCACTTTTCGGCGATCTCTCTTCCGACCCAACCGTGATGGAATCCGAAAAGCTCCTGTTCAGCCCGGCAAAGGGGTATCTGCACTTCTTTGGCGTGAGCGATTGCCGTAGCGTAATCCTCCGCGAAACACTGGAGCATCGGAATCTTCCCCAAATCGTGCAGCAAACCCGCGACAAAGAAATCCTCGCGCTCATTGCCACTTACGCCCCTTTTTGCCGCGAGAGCCTTGGCAGTGATTCCCACGCTGAGGGAGTGAGTCCAAAATTGATCGCTTGCCAGAATCTCGTGCGATTTTATTCCTTTAAGCGCGCCGACAACCGAAGTGCTCAACGCCAGGTTTTTCACGGTGTTAATACCGAGCATGATGATCGCTCGAGTCAGCGAAGAAATGTGGTCTGAGAGCGCGTAATACGCGGAATTGATTAGTTTCAAAACCCGGCCAGTCAAAACAGGGTCGAGGGAGATGATCCTGTTTAAATCATTAGCCGATGTGTTCGGGTGGTTGCAGATTTCGAGAACTTTCGTGACCGTTGTCGAGAGAGACGGCATTCGGTCGATATACTCTCGAATCTGATCGACTCGTTCGCCGTTGGCTTGTACTCCGGTTTCCATGCATGCTCGATGCCAGCCCCGCCACCCTATCGTAATCGTTAAGAGGTTGTCATCAACGGATTTGAGATGCGGTGATTCATTTGCCCGACCTCAATAAATGAGTTGAAATCTCTAAAACAGAGCTTCAGATTCTCCGAATGCAATCTGTATTTAAGGGTCCTGCGTACGTGGTGAAGGACAACATTGATACTGACCAGATTATTCCGGCTCAATATCTTACACTCGTTCCAACAATTCCGGACGAGTACGAGAAACTCGGTTCATTTGCAATGTGCGGTCTCCCGGACTCTCTTTATCCCACCCGATTCATCCGAGAGGGGGAACTGGATAGCGAATATCCAATCATCGTTGGGGGACGCAATTTCGGGTGCGGTAGTTCGCGTGAACACGCTCCTATTGCGTTGGGGTCCGCGAATACTCGGGTTGTCCTTGCGGAAAGTTTTGCCCGCATTTTTTTCCGAAATTCGGTTGCAACTGGAGAGCTCTATCCTTGCGAGTGCTCCGATCGGCTCTGCGAAATTGTAAAGACTGGGGATATTGTAACCGTAGATCTGGATCAATGCACAGTAACCGTCGAGTCCACCGGTATTGCCTACCCGTTCAAGCCTTTGGGTGACGTCCGTCCTGTCGTCGATGCTGGCGGGCTGTTCAACTACGCCCGTAAATCGGGTATGATAGGCGCATAAGAGCAATCCAGGGTTCGGCGGGAGCCTCACCCTCCCAATTTCGGGTAGCCTCGCAGGCAGCGTTTCCGGGCCGACTTCCAATTAGAGTCGCGCGGCAGTACAGCCCCACCAAGACGCGGGTTTGATGTCGCAACTAAATTTCGTGGAGTGTCTTCGGAATTGAGGCAACGCCTCATGCTTGGTTTTCAACGGGAGCTGGCCCCGAGCTCTCCCGGATGAGCAATTCGGCAGCCAGCCGGCGGTTTTCGACAGGGTCACCCCGGAGAACGTTGATCATTAGTTCCATCGCCGAATCGCCCAAACGGAATTTCGGCTGCCGCGTTGTGGTGAGCGGAACTTTGAAATACTCGCTTGTGACGATATCTCCGAAGCCAGTAATCGAGAGATCCTGAGGAATTCGGATTCCGTGATTCAGAAATTCGGTGGCGGCGCCGATCGCGACCAGATCGTTGACGGCCTGTACTGCCGTTGGTTTGACGGACTCCGCAAGCATCTGTTTGGCGGCATCCCGCCCCTCCTGGATGGTTCTCCCGGCATTGAAGATCAAACGGTCGTCCACCTCGATTTCAGACTCCCTCAACGCTTTGCAGTATCCTTCGAGTCGCTGTTTCGCCCATTCGGCCGACGTTGGGCCAGCGAAGAAGGCGATTCGGCGGTGCCCGAGACCGATCAGGTGGCGGGTCACGGCATGACCTGCCGGCATATCATCGCACTCCACATTCACGAACTGGCTGCAGAATGGAGCTCGATGGCCCAAAAGAACTGTGGGTGTGCCGTTTCGTTCAAGTTCCTCATAAACCCGCGCCGCCGGCGCTAATCTGTAAACCGGTGAGATAAATAAGCCGTCCACTCTCCGCGAGAGCAAGCGTCGAATACACACAGCCTCCCGCTCTGTGTCGTTCAGTGAATGCGTGAGGATTAATCCGTAACCGAGTTCATGCGCGCGATCTTCCAGCGCCATGGCGGTCCGTGCATAGATCGGGTTGGCGATCGTTGAAATGACCAAGCCAAAAAGTTTCGTTGTCCGAGTCCGGAGTCCTTGAGCGAGAAAATCCGGCACATACCCCATGTCTTGTGCGAGCTGCCGAACTCGCGCTTTCGTGCTTGCGGAAACATCAGAGGCATCTCTAAGGACCTTAGAGACCGTCATGACCGAAACACCGGCCCGGGCTGAAATATCCTTTAGTCGAACCATTCCCAGATTATCGAGCGGCAAGATTGGACCCGCTCCAATTAAGTTTCCTGCGGAGGGTTTCGGAAAATGAGCTGCCCGTCAAGTGCGCCAGCCGTATCGATTTCCGGCTCTTTCGTATCGTAATGATGTCTCCGGCGCCAAGCCGGCTTTCGCTTTGGCCGTCCGCGCTCAGTATGGTCTCTGGATCTTGGTGAATCACTCGCACAGATATCTTCGAGCTTAAATTCACGATCACAGGCCGGCTGGAGAGGGTATGCGCGCAAATCGGTGTGAGGATAAGAACTTCCGCAGTGGGAAATACCACCGCTCCTCCGGCAGCGAGCGAGTAGGCGGTTGTGCCGGTGGGCGAACTGACAATCAAACCGTCGCCTCGGTAGCGAGTCAAAGTCTGGTCATCGACTGAAACTTCGAGTTCGATCAAGCGCGATACCATTCGGCGGCTAATGACGAATTCGTTCAATGCGATCGAACGAAATCGCAGATCGAGCGCTCGTCCGTTTGCTTCGAGCATGCTCCGGGATTCAACCGTGAATTCCCCTTTCCAGAGCCGTTTCAGCGTCTGGGTGAGTTCTGAGGACGAAACATCGGTAAGAAATCCCAAGGTTCCAGTATTAATTCCCAGCAGCGGCGTTCTGGAACCGCACACTTCGCGAGCGGCCCGCAACATTGTGCCATCGCCGCCGAAGATCAGGATCAAGTCTGACTTCCGGCTCAAGGACGAAGCGTTGGCGCATACGTTTGGGCACTTGCCAATTAGCGAAGCCGTGCCCGCGTCGCAAAATACTTTGCGCCCCGTGGCAGTGATCGCCCGCACGGCGTTTCGAACAAGATCTCGCGATGGAATTTTTTCGGAATTCGCAATGATCCCAACCGTGCCGATGTTTCTAGTTCGATCTTTCAAGTAGTGCCAGAAATTCCCTGTTTCCCGCCGGACCCATCAGAGGCGATTCGGTCACACCCGCCCACTTCAGGCGAGATAACGATTGAGTGAATGTCTCTAATTCGTTCAGCACACGACTGTGAATCACTGCCGCGGTCCGCTTCCGCTTTACCGGCTTCAAACTGTGGTTTTATCAGAGCGATGATTCTACCCGAGCCGCCCAGTAATGCAACGGCGGGTGGAATTAGTTTTTTCAACGAAATAAATGAGCAATCAATGGTTATCAAGTCGGCCGGAACAAACTGGGGTGGAAAATTGAGGGCTGTCAGTTCCCGTGCGTTGGTACGTTCCATGACCGTGACCCGGGCGTCTTGACGCAGTTTCCATGCAAGTTGTCCCCGTCCCACGTCCACCGCGTACACGTGGGCCGCTCCGTTCTGAAGCAGACAATCGGTAAAACCACCTGTCGAAGCACCCAGATCGATCGCGATGAGATTTTCAACGGGAACTCGAAAAAAACGCAGCGCATGTTCCAATTTCAGTCCGCCCCGGCTGACATATTTCTCGCCCGCCTCAATCCTCACCGTGTCAGTATCGCGTATGGCGTCGCTCGGTTTTCGGGCGGGCTGATTGTTGACGCGGACGCTCCCCGCGATCACCGCGCGTTTCGCTTTTTCGCGGCTTTCGCAAAGTCCACGGTCCACTAACACCTGGTCAAGCCGTGTCATCTTTGTTCAATGGAGTCGGTTGAAGCTGTACGATGAGGAAATCCAAGCGGTCGCGATCTCGAAGATGGCACGCTACTTCCCTTCCGCCATCCGCAGTTGAGTGTCGCGGTAAATCCCGTAAAAGAGATCATTGTCCGAAATGACCTTCTGGAAAATCTCCGGCAGTTGACCGAGATCCGTACGATTGATCACCGCATGGACACTCTGTTGAAATGCCTGCAACGGATTTAACGTTTGAAAACCGTCTCCAACCAAAATTGTGGTCGCATGACGCCTCTGATTCATCGGCATCGTTTTAAGAATTCGCAGCGCGGAATCGGATTCGGGAGGGGATGCGGATTCTTCCAAAATGACAACCTGATAGGCCGCTTGGGCGAATCGGGACGAAAACTCAACAGGATCGGACACCCAGTGAACTTTATATCCAAGACCAAGAAGCGCGCCTTTGGATGCTTCCAAAAGGTTCCCGCTGCTTGCGGTAATCAGCGCCGGTTTGTCCGAGGGACTTAAGAGATCGAATTCAGCGGACATAGAAACGAATCGGACTGCCTGAGTTTGAACTGAGGGAGCTCATTTGCGCAGCTTTACGATTACGCCTTCTTCATTTGCAATTGCGTAAGCGTCGTGGTCGATTCGCCGCGCTTTTTCTTGATATTGTCAATGCCTCGTGTGACCGGGCCGCGTTTGCTGCAGTAAAGCAACGCGGATTCCTCCGAAATCAACTCTTGCTCATAGGCGTCCAGACACGCCTGATCGAACGTGCGCCATCCGAATGGATAATTCGCCTCGATGATCTCGTAGAATGTTCTCCCCTCGCCTTCGCCCATGATTATACTGTCCTTGATGCGAAGGTTTGATCCCATGATTTCCAGGAGCGCGCTCCTGCCGCCTCCGATTTTCGGGGAGAGGCGCTGGCTAATCACCCACCGGACTGTATCTGCCAGCCGAACACGAATCTGCTTTTGTTCATCCTGATCGAACATTCCCAATATGCGGTTAATGGTCTGTCCCGCGTCGATCGTGTGCAGAGTGCTCACAACGAGATGTCCGGTTTCCGCGGCGCTCAAGCCGATCTCAACCGTTTCGCGATCTCTCATTTCCCCAACAAGGATCACTTTTGGGGCCTGACGCAGAGCTGCGCGCAGACCGCTCGCGAACGTGTCGAAATCCGTGCCCATCTCGCGCTGGTTGAATGTGGCTTTCTTCTGCGGATGCACGAATTCAACGGGATCCTCCAAAGTGATGACATGAATCGACTTCGACTCATTGATCTCATTGAGAAGCGCGGCAAGCGTTGTCGATTTACCGGATCCGGTCGCACCGGTCACCAAGATCAAGCCGGTCTTTTCCTTTGCGGCCTCGTGAAAAATGGCCGGCAGTTTGAGGTCCGCAAGTGTGGGAATCTTGGTGCTGAGTTTTCGGAGGACAACGGAATAATTGCCGCGCTGCGAGAAAATGTTCACGCGAAAACGCGCCTTTCCGCCGACGGAATACGAGGAGTCGCACGAGCCCGTTTTGAGCAAATCTTCCGTTAACCGCCGGCTCCCTCCAACCAGATTTAGAGCGATCATTTCGGTCTGAAACGGTGTCAACTGATCCACCGATGGTTCAATTGCAACGGGGACGAGTTGTCCCGAGGATTCGACCTGCAAAGGTTTGTCCACGGTGATGTTGAGGTCCGACACATCTTTGCTGGAATCCAGCATCGTTCCCAGAACGTAATCAAGTTCGTTGCGGCGCATATTCAGGAATTTGAAATTTCAAATCTGAGATTTGAGATTTCTCAGGCATCATCGTCGGCGGGCGGATTGGCCAGGAACGGACGAAATTTCTTTTTGTCCAAACATTTGTCGTAAGCTTCTTCGGGAGAGATTCGTTTCATTCGGACGTGTTCCATGATGGCGTCGTCCAGCGGCTGATTGCCAAGTTTTTTACCCACCTGGATCATTCCGGGGATCTGATGCGTTTTGCCCTCCCGAACGAGGTTGGCAATCGCGCTTGTGAAAACGAGGATCTCCAACGCCGCCACGCGTCTCTTTTTATCGATTCTCCTGAAAAGATTCTGCGCGATGACGCCCTTGAGAGCTTCCGAAAGCGTTGCTCGAATCTTGTTCTGTTGGTCGCCTGGAAACACATCGATGATCCGGTCCACTGTCTTTGCGGCGCTTGGAGTGTGGAGTGTGCCGAAGACGAGATGCCCAGTGCTCGCGGCGGTGATAGCCAGTTCGATCGTTTCGAGGTCTCTCAGCTCTCCAACCATGATGATGTCCGGATCTTCCCGCAGTGCGCCGCGCAACGCCGCTGAAAACGATTTTGTGTGAATTCCCACTTCACGATGGTTGATAAGGCTGTTTTTGCTTTCGTGAACAAATTCGATGGGATCTTCAACCGTCAAAATATGGTCTTTGCGGTTTTTGTTTGCGTAATCAATGATCGCCGCAAGGGTCGTCGATTTTCCGGATCCAGTCGGGCCCGTCACAACGACCAACCCCTTGTGGAGCATCGCGAATTTCTTAAGTACGGGAGGCAACGGCGCGTCGAACTTCTCAAAATCTTCGAACGACAGGACTGTGGATGGGATCTGCCGAAAGACCGCGGAACAACCATTTTTTTGATTGAAGAAATTCGCGCGGAATCGGGAAACCTTGGGAATCTCATACCCAAAATCAACGTCCCCAGTCTCCTCATAGACTTTGATTTTGTATTCAGGCGCAATTTCGTAGAGCATTGCTTTCAATTCATCGCTTTCGAGCGGCGGGAATTCGACCCGCTGAAGTTCTCCGTTGATTCGAAGCATTGGAGGGTTTCCCGAAGATAGGTGCAAGTCCGACGCCTTTTGCTCGAACATCAAATTGAAAAACGCATCGATTTTAGCCATAACGCAATAGGTTCGCCTGAGTTGAGACCTAGCAAGGATGAAACCGAACTGCAAGCCAATGAATGAGCTGCAACGAATTCTGGAGCGGGAAATCGAAGCTTCCGGCTCGATTTCGTTTGCGCGCTTCATGGAGCTCGCGCTGTACCATCCGGATTTCGGCTACTACGAGACTGGCCGCGCCAAAGTGGGGCGGCATGGCGATTTCTACACGAGCGTAAGCGTCGGCCCCCTTTTCGGCGAGTTGCTTGGGTTTCGATTCGCGGAATGGATGGTGCAGCTATCCATTGATAGCGAAAAGCGCCGCAGCGAACTGGGAAGTCGTTCACCCGGCGAGCAAAGTAGGAATTCTGGAAGTGTTGCGCGTCGCGCTTTTCAAATAGTCGAGTGCGGCGCTCACGACGGTCAGTTGGCGTTCGATATCTTGTCATGGTTTCAAAAGGCGCGTCCGGAATTGTTCGGGGCTCTCGAGTATTGGATTATCGAACCCTCTCCCAGGCGAAAAGATTGGCAACGTTCGAAGCTGGCGGTGTTCGACCAAAAGGTTCGTTGGGCGCCGAATTGGGAAGCGGTTCAAGCCCGCGGTGTATCCGGTGTCATTTTCAGTAATGAATTGCTGGACGCCTTTCCCGTTCATCGAATCGGTTGGAGCGCGACTGAACGGCGTTGGTTCGAGTGGGGGGTTGCCGGGCAGTGCGGGAACTTTCTGTGGCAACGATTGCCCGTGGAATCCGGAGGCAGCGAATCTTTGAACCGAGTCCATGAAATGAGTATTCCGGGAGCGCTGCTGGAAATTCTCCCGGATGGATTCACGACCGAGATCAGCCTGAAGGCGGAGTCTTGGTGGCGGGATGCCTCGATGGCGTTAAAATGTGGCTGGCTTCTGACTTTCGATTACGGCCTGACGACCGAGGAGTTGCTGTCGCCACAGCGATCCGGTGGGACACTGCGCGCGTACCGTGAGCACCGTCACGCAGAAAATCCCTTGGCGAATCCAGGGGAGCAGGATCTAACCGCGCACATTCATTTCGACTCACTGCGGGCAGTGGGTGAGAATGAGGGCTTGCAAACCGAAGCCTTTTGCACACAAAGCCGTCTTCTCACAGAAATCGCTGCCGAAGCGCTTAAACCGAAGAATCGGTTTGGCGATTGGTCCGTTAGCCACACTCGCCAGTTTCAAACACTAACGCATCCGGAGCATTTAGGGCACCCGTTCAAAGCGCTTCTTCAACGGCGATAGTCACGGGCCAGAGGGATGGGATCCGCGCATCAGCGCTCCAGTGGAAACGACTAAGGATGAACGGTGCAACCGGTAAAATTCGAGTTTCAGCCCCTGCGGTACGGTGGGGCGACACTCCGCGGAGCCCTGAGCAACCTTGAGGTGAAAAACCCGAACGAATAGGCGCCACGGAAACACCAAGACATCCAAGCAATCCGGCTTTTCCACAGCTCCGATTTGCAAGATAGCCGTCCCACAAGGAGAAATCAGGGCTTCACGGAGTGTCGCCCCACCGAGAGAAACCAGAGGCGGGGGGGAATCGTGATGCAGGCGATTTCTACGAGAAGAACGAAGCACCCAAACAGTTTTTGCGTTGATCACGATGTTGTGCGGCTTTCGAGCCGTTCTTTGACCGCCCGCAAGCGTTTCACCGCGGCGAGATCGTGTTCCCGTCCGGCGGCAATCTTCGCCTCAATCAAAGCATCAAGGCCTAAGAAACGGAATTCGCCATAGGAGAATCGCGCGGCTACGCTTCGCCGAAACGCTTCGTCAAAAGTCCCGATTCCGGCCACTTCGCTCAGGCAGTCGAGTTTGCCCAGATCTGTCTGGAGATAAAGATTCTTGAAATCAGCAAAACGATCTCGCGTCGTGTGCAGCGGCAGCTTGCCGGTTGTAAACCGATGAACGGGATGCAGGTCACTCACAGCCGATTCAATGCGGCTCACGTTCTCTTCGCCGAATCGGCAGCAGATATCCAGATCGAACGTCGCCATTGGCACGCCGTGGTAAACCACGCAGACTCCGCCGATGATGACGAACTCGATACCTTGCCGCTGAAGCCGAGTCAGTAAGGCTTGATCATTTTGCGCCATTCGAAACGCCAGCGTCTCTAACGCTGGACAAGAAATCAATGACCTGCTGGTGCTCAGCCAATCGCTGCTCGGGAGTCAACTCCAGCGCGTGCTCGATAAGCGACATGTCGATTCCGGCTGCCACCGCTTCGCGCCAGGCGGGGCCGGCGTCCGGTCCGCAATCGTATCGGCCGTTGATTTGCGCCCAGGTCACTTCGTCCAGCATGGAAAGCACTATTTCCCGTTTCGCTCGCGATTGCAATTCGGATTGCCGTCAAAAGATTGCTCGGCGTTCATAGTCCGGCTCCATCTCCAAGGATCTGCGCGAACCTCTGCTGCACCGTATGAACGACGTGTCCGTGTTCATGAAGGAGCTCAAGCAGCGCTTCAGCCGCTGGTACAACAAACCTCAAGTTGAAGAGTCTTCGGATTTTCGTTCCAAAGTATTTAACCTGTTACTTTAGCGCGTTTTCGTCTTCCCCGTTTTTCCGTCTAGCAAGCTGACGCGGGCAACTTGCCCGGCGTCCACCAAGTTCCAATCCGGTCCCACCCAAACTACAAAGAGTTCGGAACCTGCCTCTGGAGGGGCGGCGAGGTATTCGGGATGTCGAACTGGCAGCGTCTCGCCGTTTGTGAGGTGCAACTGAAAAGCGCGAAACGGAGCGCGATCGCGCATTCTCTTAATATCCGAGATTCTCATTTGCCTTCTTCCATCTCTATCAAGTTCCATCGGGTTTTCAATCGGCATGTCATAAATGATCTCAAACTCGACTTTCATTCGTCCGAAACAATTCCGTGCTCCGCTCGACCGCGTGCTTGCCTTTCACCTAATCTTCGCGTCTGGAAGTTCTTTCTTAATACCCTCATCCAAGGGCATCTTGTCGGTCGCCGGCGTGAGACCCGTGGCCTTGAGAACCTTCACAAGCTCAGCTTTCATGTCATTCAAAACGCGAACGTACTTTGGATTGTCGATAAGATTGTACCTTTCGTCCGGATCGAACTCGATGTTGTACAGCTCCGCCATGTGCCGGTCGGGACTGCCGTCTCCATGCGGGTAACGCATATACTTCCACGTTTCGGTGCGGACGCCCCTCACATTCGGTGTGTAGGGGAACTGCTTTTCATAATTGTAATGGTAGAGCCATGATTTGCGCCATGATCGGTCGCCGTTGCGGACGAGTTTGACCCAAGACTTGCCGTGAATGTTTTTCAGAGGCGGCGCAGAGCACAATTCCAGAATGCTGGGCGCCATGTCCTCCGTCAGAACCTGCTCCGAAATTACCTTCGGCTCGCCGGGCGGGGTGAGCCCGGGATATCGAATGACGAGCGGCAGCCGGATGCTCGCTTCGTGCATGGTTCGTTTGTCCACCATGCCGTGCTCTCCGTTCAAAAGACCGTTGTCCCCCATGTGGATGATCACGGTATTGTCGAGTTCGCCGCGTTCTTTCAAGAATTGATAGAGCTGGCCCACACTGTCGTCCACGGACAGAATAGTGCCCCAGTAGGCGCGTGTCATATTGGCAAAATCGACAACCGCTTCCGGCCGATCGTCAGGAAAGTTCTTTCGCCATTCAAACAAGGGACCATAAATCCCGTGCCAGGTGTAAAGCCGTTCCTTCATCCATGCGGGCTTGTCGTTAAGCATAAATGAAGTTTCGGGGTAGGGAATCCAAACGTTCTCGAATGTCTTCGCGTATTTCTCTTCAGGAAAATAAAAGCTATGGGGCGCCTTGTGGCCCAGCATGAGCATCCACGGTTTGTCCCCGCGCCGGCCCGCGAGCCATTCCTCAGCCATCGCGGAGAGGACCGTGGTATAATAGCCCTTCTTCACTTCGCGTTTCGCGCCATTAAAATTGAATTCCGTGTCCCAGTATTTCCCTTGTCCCTTGTGTGTGACGAACCAGTCGAAGCCGGGTCGCGGGTTGTCGTTCGCCTCGCCCATATGCCACTTTCCGATGTAGGCGGTTTCGTATCCAGAGCTCTGAAGCACCACTGGGAAGCTGCGGAAATCTGAAGGGTACTCCGTGAAATTGTCCACTACACCGTGCGCGTGCGCGTAGAGTCCGCTCAGGATGCTCGCGCGGCTTGGCGAGCAGAGCGATGTCGTGCAGAACGCATACTTGAAATAGACGCCTTCCCGGCCCAGGCGGTCGATATTCGGGGTTCGCAAATGCGGATTTCCAGCCAGGCTCATCGCGTCCCAGCGCTGGTCGTCGGTCAGAATGAAAAGGACGTTGGGACGGCGGTTGGCCGCAAAGACAGTGGACGCTCCCAAGAGCAGCGTCAGAAGAAAGCAGGAGGGAGCGCGCAGTTTTCGATTTTGCATTCCGAGACTTTTCGAGATTATTCAGGGTATTTCAAGCCTAAGAACAGCGGAGCTTTGCTACGGCACAGCAATGCCCCCCTGCAAAATCCGAACTCGAGACGGATCGTAGGGAGCGCGGAGGTGAGGGATTGCTTTGAACCGTGCTCCATTGATCTCGATCTCGTATTGACCGTCTTTGATGAAATCGGACGCGAAAAAGTCCTTGTTGTTGACGTAACCCATTCCGACCGCTGCTCCGAGAGTATGTCCGTACGATCCAGAGGTTGTATAACCCACCGGCGTGCCATTGCGATGAATGGGTTCGCCCCCCCAGAGGATTGGGTCAGGATCCTCGAGCACAAACGTGACCAGCCGCCGTTTCACGCCTCGCTGCTTCTGTTTCAGGAGGGCGTCCCGGCCAATGAATGAAACCGGTTTCTCCCAAGCAACCGCAAACGCGAGTCCGGCCTCAATCGGCGTGTCGTCCGGAGAAATGTCCGCGCCCCAAGCGCGGTATCCTTTCTCGAGCCGGAGAGAATTGATCGCGTAATGGCCGGCGTTTGCGAGATTGAATTTCTCGCCATTCTTCATCAGTGTGTCATAAAGCAGGCTCGCTTGACTTGTGGGGACATGAAGTTCCCATCCGAGTTCGCCGACGTAAGTGATCCGGACTGCGAAGAGGGTCGTTCGTCCGACTTCGATCCGCCGGCATGTCCCGAACGGGAACGCGGTGCTTGAAAGATCGGCGTCCGTCAGAGAACCGAGCAATTGGCGAGACCACGGCCCCATGACTCCGATCACGCTGAACAACTCGGTGATATTTTCGATTTGCGCCCTTTCCCCAGGCTGAATGTGCCGGTTGATCCAATCGATGTCGCGGACGGTTTGCGCCGTTCCGGAAACCATGTAGAACTCGTCGCGCGCGAAACGAATTATCGTGAGATCGCTTTCGAACTTGCCGTGTCTGTTAAAAAGACCCGTATAGACCGCGTTTCCAATTGGCACGTCAACGTCATTGCCGCAGACGCGCTGGAGGACACGGAGCGCGTCGTTTCCTCGAAATCGGTATTTCGAGAAACCGGTTTGATCGAAAACCGCGACTCCCTCCCTGGCAGCTCGATGTTCAGCGGCGTGAAACGGAAACCAGTTTTGTCGGTGGAACGAATATTCGGCAACCGGAACAACCCCGTCTCTGGCAAACCAGTTGGGGCGTTCCCATCCGTTCTTTGTTCCGAAGCACGCGCCTTGCCGATCGAGACGATCATGGAGCGGGCCTTTTCGAAGTCCGCGCGCTGATTCGAATTCGCGGTTCGGCCAGGCCAATTGGTAATGAAGCCCAAGGATTTCGGTGACGCGTTCGCGAATGAATCCAAGGTTGTTTGCAAGCGGACCGAACCTGCGGATATCAACAGACCACAAATCCATTGTGGGCTCTCCTTCAATGATCCATTCCGCCAGAAACTTTCCGGCACCGCCGGCGCTTGCAATGCCCACGGAGTTGAACCCGGCGCCGACAAACAGGTTTCGGAGTTCGGGCGTTTCCCCCATGATAAAGTTGTTGTCCGGTGTGAAGCTCTCAGGACCGTTGACAAATCTTGGAAAAGACGCGTTGCAAAGAGACGGAATACGCCAGCGCCCGGCTTCCAACGGTTCCCTGTATTTGTCCCAGTCCGGCTCGAGGAGCTGAAACGAGAATTTGTCAGGGATCGGATTGGCAGTCCACGGCTTGGTGTTTTTCTGAAACGCGCCCAGCATGACGGAATTCTGCTCGCCTCGATAATAAATGCACAAATCCGGATCGCGCCCGACGGGCAGATCATCGTGCGCGCCCTCAATTTCACTGCTCACCACGTAATGATGCTCGACCGGATAGAGTGGGATTGTGACACCGCAATTCAGTCCGAGCTGCCGCGTCCACATGCCGCCGCACAACACGACATATTCCGCTTTCATGGGACCTGAATCCGTTTCTACCCCAGTCACTCTTCCGTCGCGGTTCAGAATCTTCGTCACACGAACGTTCTCGATAATTTGAGCGCCCCGGTGACTAGCCGCTTTCGCAAGCGCGATCGTAACGTCCTTTGGAATCACTTTTCCGTCATGGGGAAGCCACGCCGCGCCGATGAGATCATCGACGCGCATGAGCGGCCATTTTTCCTGCGCCACGCTGGGAGAAATCAGTTGCACCTCGACTCCGAATAATTCAGCCATCGCCGCCGTGCGACGCAGTTGTGTCATTCGATCCTCGGATCGTGCGACAATCAAACTGCCGACCTGTTTCCAGCCCGTTGCATGCCCGGTTTCTTTCTCGAGGCCGGCGTAAAGTTCCGCGCTGTACTTATTGATCCGAGTCAGACTGTTGCTGGTCCGCAAGCGTCCAACCAGTCCCGCCGCGTGCCACGTGGTTCCGCCGGCCAATTGATTTTGCTCCAGCACCACGACGTCTTTCCATCCGAACTGGGCGAGGTGGTACGCAAGGCTGCATCCCACGATCCCGCCGCCGACGATCACGACCTTTGTTTCCGAAGGAATCGGTTGGTTCATATTTATTTCGACCGAATGTAAGGGCTGGCCTTTAGAGTTTTCGACTAGAAAAACGGAAAATCAACGGCTCCAAATTCTCGTGCGATTGCGGGGGGCCGCAAAACTGAAAAGATCAAGAAGGTTAAAACGCCGAGAGATTGCTGCGAAACCGGGGGATGAAACGCGAAAGGCGCCTCTCGTAATCGGCGCGAACTGAATCAACACCCAAGGGCTCCAGCGTTTGCTGAAAGAGGGTTTCCCGCACAGCTCAGTCACGACGAGAATTCACGCGCGTCGCCAGGCCACCGAACGTTTGAGTCAACTGCTCGCGCAATTGGAGTTCGGCTCCCCGGCAGTTGAACTTGCGCGACCAGTTTCTCGGCGTTCCAAAAAAGAGCGCTACCAGCACAACCTTCCCCGGATTGCTCATAATTCGAGGTGTTTGATTTTGCCTTGGGTACGCGTTGCTCACATCGCCCCCTCGGTGGTGAGTTTGGGGATGTAGGCGTTGAGATACGTGCATTCCAGCGCCACGACGACATGTTCGCGCTGGAATTGGGCTACGGAGGATGGAAAACTCATGGCGGTGTCCGGTTGGGTTTTTGTTACTCCATAACGGAGAAACCGCCGCTTGTCGGCTAAATCCGGTGGCCCTGTGCCGCCGTCCACCCGACCGGCACCCAAGCCGCTCCCATCAGGAAGCAACACTCTGGCATCGGTTACTTGGGTATCGCCGAGATACAAGCTGCGGAGATTGCGTAATCCCGCAAGATGAACCAGACCGGCGTCAGTGGTTTGAGTGCCACGGAGATCCAAGGTCCAAAGTTCGTCCAAATCTTTAAGATGACGCAAGCCCGTGTCGGTTATTCGATTGGCGTTATTGAGGCTGAGCCGTTCGAGCCGAGGCAGATCATCCAGAAGAGCCAAGTATTCATCGGTAGTATGTGCAGGCAGGGTCATTCCGACAATCGCACCTCTTCCTTGGAACTTCCGAGATATCCAACGGCTTACCTCGCTTGACACCAATTTATCGAGCCACACCATTTTCCGTGAAGTTTGCCAATTCTTCATATCGATTGATCCCCCGGATGTTTCGATCTCGAAAACAGGGTCTGTTTTGGTCAGGCTCACGATCAGAAAACCGACTAAAGCCAAAGCGAAAACGACCGCTCCGGCCCGCTCCTTTGATTTTATGAAATTCACGTTCATGATTCTCTCTTTGGTTTGCTAAGACACCACCAGCGGTTCAAAGGAAAATTCGACGCTAATTCACTACCACCATGTACTCGAATTGGCGAACGGTTTCCGGCTACCAAGACTTGCTTTCCGTACACGATTCCCGCTACGTGTCACCGTCCATGAAGGACCGAACTTAAGTCCATCTAGAACTCACTGGAACGCGGATTATATGCTAAAGCGCAAGCGGGTATTGGTGCTGGGGTATGTTCTCACGCTAGCTGTCGCAATCACGGCATGGCTCCTCATTCACCGCCAATCCGACGTAGGTCGCAGAGTATTTGGTCAAGATCCCTACACCATCGAGAAGTTAATCCGGGAAGGAACGATAGGACCCGACGGTCTAGCCTAAGTTCCAGGGTGCGATTCGTAAGCCCTTGATTAGCAAGCGTACTAATGAAAATTACTTGCTACATTGGCGGTTTCTTTCTGATAGCCAATATGTTACATGAATTCAATGTTACGGGCTTCACGAGAAGCTATCAAGAAATTACTTGCGACGTAGCAAGTAAAAATTCTGTAAGCGCTTCCTGCGCAACGCTTCTGTTTTCTGGCGTCGGGAACTTAGGCTAGTCCAAGCCTTGCGTGCTGAAGAGGCAGATTCCTTCAATTACATCTCGAACAAGGTCTATCAACAGGACTCGTGGATGAGGAAGTTGTATATTGCGGCATGGCCTAAACTTCCGGGTCGCCTTAAATACAGGCTGGAATCTAATGGTCCCCAGACAGCAGTGCAGATCAACAGACTCGCCATTAAGACCATCAGATTCTGGGCCTATTCGACGAATATCGCCGCATTGACAACACTGGCCGGAGCGTTGAACCACCATGACCACGAGGTAAGAGCGATTGCCGGACAGGCGCTTTGCCTGATGGGACCAGGAGCAAAATCAACTGTCCCAATCATTATCAACTTGCTGCAAAGTAGGCTTCGCACGAATACCGGGAACGAGGATATAAATGGGATTGTTGCTCTAGGACAAGTCGGGCCTGATGCGAACGCTTCGATCCCTATGCTCGAATCTGTCATCCGAACGAAACGGGGCAGAGCGCGCGTCTTCGCCGCCGAAGCACTCTGGAAGGTCGGGGGTGATCGTTCTACGGCAATTGCAGCTCTCGAAGAATCCCTTGGCGACGATGATGCGGCGGCTAGGCGTGAGGCAGCAGAGAAACTCGGTGAAGCCAGGTCTAAGACTACCCGGTCAAGCAGTAATGACTCGCCCTGAAGCGGAAACTTTGTCGGAGACTTTTCCAAGACAGCGGGGGGTATTGAAGCTGACATTCGCCGGAATGGAATTGATAGGACGAATCACTGCAATGTTGAGCCGTTTTTTAAGTCCCTTATGCGTTGATAAGTTTCCGACAAGGTTTCCGGTGAAGAACTGGTTTTCTCGACTCGAAAAACCTCCAACCTCCAGGCTGCGGCTTGGGACAAGCTGCGCTCCGATTGCACGATGCAACTCCACCAACAGCTCGGGAATGCACCGTAAACGCTGTCCTCCGAGATTTCGGCAGGTTTTTCGAATCCGAGTTATCGAAGCGGCCGGACGCGGATGTTTCGGAACGACACTTTGTCCCCGTGATCTTGAAGCATGATCCATCCTTTCCGTGGCAGGGAAGCGTAAGGCAGCGCGAACTTGCCTTGAGGCGTCTTCCATTTTTCATCTCGGAGGTCGATGCGGGATGTTTCGACGCCGTTCATGGTGCGGGCGACGATTGGGCCGCTGCAAAGGATATGAACGTTGTTCCAGTCTTTTTCGCGAACGGCAGCGCGCGCCGGGGGCGGCACTAAGTCGTAGAGAGCAACGGTGGAGTGCGTCGTGGTTCCTTTCGTGGGTAGGATCTGAATTTCCAAGCCGGTATTCAGCCAGTCTTTCTGATCGCTCATGCGCACGAACACACCGCTGTTGCCTTACGACTTTTGGCGATCCAATTGTTTTTGTTAAAACATGCACGGTGATTTCTGGAAGACAATGACTTGTCAAGTTCTTGGAAAGTGGAAACTTTCAAACATAGTAACCGCGGCTGAGCGCCGTGCGGCCGCTCAAATGAAAACCGTGCGGGACCGTTTTGAAACGAGCCAAAACCCAGTCCTGCACCGCGTAAAGCTGGTCCCACGCGCTAGGCATGGCACGACGACTGACAGCGATACCACTGATAGAGGAATTCCATGCCTTCGCGGCGAGCGCGCGACCGGACACGGGAACCGAGCTCGGGCCAGGCATTCAGAAAGCGCTCACGAGGAAGCAATCGTCGAACACTCGAGTAAGGTGGGTACTCAATGAGGCGCAGCATCGCCCAACGTGCGTCATGAGGCGGCTTGGCCACGTAGCTCCTGAGAAGGGCTTCAAACTCGGCATTGTCCAATTCGGTATCCCAGAGCCATGGAAAACGCGTCTTCATTCACCGAACCTTGTATCACCGGGACGCAAGGAAGTGAATACTTCTCCAACCCAACGACCTGTCTCGGTCAATCTCCGGCGGTGTATGTCTCGTCTCGCAGGCAGGGCACAGCAGGTCGGCAGAAACGCCGGCCATCGTCCAAACCGAATCGGACATTGATGTGGAAATTCGCGAATTGATGGCTATCTTTTCGCGGATAATTAAATTCATGGCGTATCATCTCCAAGAATGGCTCGACCCACTCACCGTCAAGAGTTTGTGGGAAGACGGTGAAAGTTTAATCGATGCCCGCGATCCGGACCCATACCATTGAAACAGGAATATGCAAATTGACAGGGCGGCTCCCATCTTGGTAACCGGATCTGCCGGAAGCATCGGACAAGCGGCCGTGACCGGCCTTGTGGCAGCCGGCTGGCGCGTGCGCGGTTTCGATTGCAGGCCCACTTCCGGGACGAGCGAATCCGTGGTCGGCGATCTCACCGATGCGGCGGCAGTGCGAAAAGCCGCCCGCGGAGCGGGAGCAATCATTCACCTGGCGGCTGTGCCGGACGACGACGATTTCCTCACGCGCCTGCTGCCGAGCAATCTCATCGGCTTGCACAATGTTCTCGAAGCGGCGCGTCTTGAGGGTGTGCCGCGCGTCGTTTTGGCCAGCACGGGGCAAGTCGTCTGGTGGCGGTTGCTTAACGGACCGTGGCCCGTCGAAGCCGATGCGCCCATTTCGCCCCGGCATTGGTACGCGGTAACCAAGATCGCGGCCGAAGCCGCTGGCCGGGTTTATGCAACGAGTTATGGCATCACTGTTGTGGCTTTGAGGCTGGGCTGGTTTCCAAGGACGGCAGAGCATGCCGCCGAACTCGTTCAGACGCCCCGAGGGCCGAACATCTATCTGAGTCCCGGCGACGCCGGACGTTTCTTCGCCCGGACGATGGAAGCGTCTTTGGAGCCGGGGTATTCCGTCGTGTGGCTTGCCAGCCGCCCGGTTGACAGAGTCTATTTCGATCTTGAACCGACGAAACGGCTCCTTGGCTGGGAACCGCAAGACCAGTGGCCTATCGGCGCGGAACATTTGCTTGAGGAAACTGGGGCTCCTTGAAAGTTGTTTTGATTTTGGAAGCGGAATCGACTTTAGTCACCGAAGACGCGCTCTCAATGTGACCTATGACCCCATGTGGTTCCGTGTACTGAGTTTGATCTTGCTGATTGGATTATCCGCGAATCCTCGGGGCCAGGCGGCCGAGGAAACGGGTAGCCTGATCTCTCGATTGGGCAAGGAGGACGAGCCGGTCGAAAACCGGTTAGTGGCGATCCAGCAGCTTGCCCGGGTCGATGCCATCGCGGAAGATGGAGTTTCGGCGCTGCTTTCGGTTCTCGTGGATCGAACCGAATTACCGAAGTTGCGCCTGGCGGCTCTCGATGCGATGCGCAAGAAGTCCGCTGCCGCGCGCACGGTCCCGGCTTTGATGGTTGTGATAAAAAATAACCAGGACGCGTTTGAAATGCGCACCGCCGCCTTGAATGCACTTGTGTTGACGGTTCCGCAGGCGCTGGCGTTTCGAAATGATCTTGCTTCGCTCCTCGTGGACTTATCCGAAGAGGAGCGTTTTCGCGGTGCTGTCGCTCAAACGCTTGTAGCATTTGCAGTTGAATTGGCGGCGACTTCGGATGGAGAGGCAAGCGCGATTGGGAATCTGAACCAGACCTTGGCAGTGGTTTCAGAGATTCAGCGCATTTTGGAGGAGAAGCGCCCCGAAATGATTTCGAAGTTGGAACCTGTCATTCAAGGTTTGCGTCTTAAACAGGAGTCGGTTTCAAAAGCAAGTCGCGCGTGGGTGACGTTTCTCAAGGATCCGTGGTCATGGCCTCTGATGCTTCTCTTGCCGCCTCTCTTATGTTTGCCTGTGTGGTATATCCTCTTAAGCCGGAGTCCTAAATGGATTTGGAGAATAAACGCGCTGCTGGAGAGATTCCCTGAATCAAAAGCCCCTTCCGGGTTGAATCTCCCTTTTGGACTGCGCGGGTATCTTCTGATTTCGCTTTTCCAATACCACCCGCGAGTGCTGGACGCTTGGCTGGATGAACTGTGGCCCGCGATTCGCGCGGCGTTCGAATCGATTGACGTCGTCGGGGAACGTAGGGTGCATGCGCCGGTTCAAGCTTCGTTTAACGGAGGCAAGCCTCGGGAACTTGTAGCCGAGGACTTCAGACACGCTTTTCGGTGCCCTTCTGTCTCAGTGTTGATTCATGGCGGGGAGGGCATGGGGAAAACGAGCCTCGCATTTCGGATCGCGCGTTGGGCCATGTCCGAGTCGCTTTCGGATTGCTTGGCGGATCATCGAATGGTGCCCGTTTTGATCGAGGAGAAATTCCAGAACGAGGCCACAACGAATTTGGATGAGTGGATCACGAGAATTGAAAGAGCGCTTTCCTCAGTGCTGGGAGCAACCGAAGGTCGTGGGACAGCATTGACTTTGCACTTGCTTCGAACAAAGAGGCTCCTGCTCATTCTCGACGACGCGATCGCGACGTTCCGGAGCCTCAGCTCGCTTCTGAGGACGAACGCAGTTGCAAAAGAGTTGCTGCGCGCCCTAATTGTCTGCACTCCGTTGCGAGAACCAAATCGCGAGAGTTTCGATTTGGTGGTTGAACCTATGCCGGTTGAGATTTCGAACTTGGGGAGGTTTTTTCACAATTGCCTGGGAGAAACAGGTGAGCGAGACCAATTTCGCGATGGCGAATTGCTCGAAGCGTGCGTCGATGTTCACCGCGCCGCCGGGTGGCCTGCGATCCCTGTTTGGATTGCCCGATTGTGGGCGGATTCGATGGTCCGTTCCAAAAACGGTGCGGGTATCCGGGAGCGTCCCAAACATCTTGCCGAACTGCTCGTGCGGCACGTAGAAGCGAGAAACGATTCGGTTCCCGCCGGCGATCGGTTGGATCTTGCGGTCGTGATCCAGACTCTCAAGAAACTTGCATGGCAATGCTTGAAAAGCGGGGATCGTGCCGGTGCGGCAAACCGAACGGATGTCCAAAGAGCATTCGATGATCAAACTCGAGCACATGAACGGATAAGCTATCTGGAAAAACGGCTTCGGCTCATTCGTTGCGGAGATATCACCGATGGGAAAGTGAGAGTTCGGTCAGAACCTTTGGCGCATCATTTTGCCGCGCTCCACATCTGTGAAATGTGCGGGAGCGACTCGAATGAATGGGGCTTGATCCTAAATGAAATCGCTGGCGCCGCCGAGAAATCTGATCCCGTTCGACGATTCTTTAGAGTATTGCATCAGACGTTTCTTGTTAAGGCGGATGCGTTTAGAATCCCCGAGACCGTCGTGGCTCAAGTCGGGGCGCTTGCGGCTCGGTTTGCGAGTGACTCTGTGCGAGATTGCACGGAGCTGCAGGTAAAACGAATGACCTGCCAACTGATGCTGCCCAATATCGAAGATCGAATGGCGGCCGCCAAAGGATTGAGCAGATTGGGAATATCCGCGGCCGCGGCGATTCCGACACTTGTGTCGCGGTTGAACCGAATTGACGAGGGCATGAGTGTCCGCCTGGAAATCGTCGAAACGCTTGGGAGAATCGGCCACGAATCGGATTCCGCCGTCTCCGCTCTGATACGCGGTGTTGCTTCGGTAACTGTGTGTGACGCTCGGGGAGGCGGTCGGCTAGTCTTTGCCGCGAACAATCG
>JAQBVM010000399.1 GCA_027623095.1 Verrucomicrobiota bacterium | reverse complement strand
TCGGGAAAGTGGCTCGTGCCGACGGTATCGCCACCGCTCACTTTCCGCCCGTTCCCATTCTTCCAAATTAAGTGAGGTGGAATATCCCGGCGATTCGGAACGAGTCCCGGGACTGGATAAATTGCCGAACTATTGTTTCCTGCCAAGACGATCGGCTCACGAGAATCTGTAAATACGAAACCCCATGGATTCTGCGGTTCGTACTGCGACCCGTAGAATCCTTCCAACTTTAAACGCCGCGGCCACAATCGCCAAATCCCGGCCTGATTGAGCCGGACGATTCCCCAGGGTGTCTCGACGTTCGAATGAATGTGCAAGCCTTGCGACATCCACAATTCACCTCCCGGTCCCCAGAGAAACGAATTGATATTCTGATGATTGTCGCCTGTGCCAAATCCACGAAGGACTACGCGGCGTTCATCGGCTTTGCCATCGCCGTCGGTATCCTTAAGGAACAACAATTCTGTTCCTTGGCCGACATAGGCGCCTCCGTGGCCGACCTCGAGTCCTGTTGGAATCATTAGTCCATCCGCGAAAACCGTCGTCTTGTCGCTTCGCCCGTCTCCGTTCACGTCCTCGAGAATCAGCACTTTGTCATTCGGAATTTGGCCGGGTTGGATTTGCGGGTACACGGTGCTTCCGATCACCCAAATCCTTCCGGTGGCGTCAAAACGAATTTGAATCGGCTTGATAACACCGTCCGCCTCCGAAGCGAACAGGTTTACCTCGAAGCCATCCGCAATTTCGAATGACGCCAACTCGGATGCGGGATCATCCGCCTCCTGCGATCGGCTAAGGAGGGCGGAAGAAAGGAATAGAACTGCCGCCAGGATTGCCGGAATCCGGACTGTGGGCGGCAGCGTCCGAAGGGAAGCGGATCCTATTTGAATCAGGTGTGGATGCGGAGATGAACAAAAGAGACTCATACTGCTGCGTTGGTTAAACTCTTGCGATCAATAAATCGTTCGGGACGGTGACTTCCTTTCAATAACGACCTTCCCATACAGTCACCTCACGGTTTCCCATCGGCCGCCAGTTTTGCAATCTCGGCCTCCTTCGCCTCGATCAAAGAAACGAAGTTGTGCATTTCCTCTGGAAACCAGCGGATACTCGGATCCCTGTGATCACGGCTGCTGGGCTGACTGGTACGGTCGCCACCGAGGAACGCCCAATTTTGTGGGCGCCAGTAGTTAAACCAAAGCGTGTTCTTTGCGATGACGGCCTGCCGCAGTTTCTCGAAATTCTCGACTGGCCACACTCCGTTCGCGCTAGGTGCGCCAGCGGATCCCGCCAGTTCGGAAAAGCCCAATTGGCGAACGAAGGCCGCAGCCAGCAAGCCGTGACCTCGCGGCGTGACCTGAAGGCCATCCTGTGTCAACTGGAGAACACTGTGTGATTCTCCTCCAAACTCAGCGAACAGATCGATTACCGGCAGCTTCCGTTGCCGAGCGATGGCGCGAATGATAATCGAGTACTGCTCGAGGTCCGAATTGCGTTGGGACAAGTCGGGTAGGGAACCTCCTCCCTTTTCGAATGGGTGCGGCGTCACCAGCAGAAGCCGCGGCGTCAATTTCGAGAATTCTTCCATCAACTGAGAGTAAGCGGTAATAAAACCGGGAAGCCCGGCAGAACCGCTGAGCGACTCGCCGCGGCCATACTGAACGATAATAACCGTCACACCATTCTGAGCCAGGTGGTCGATCAGCGAAGGAAACCCTACATCCCGCGGCTGATCGTTTACCGTATCGCCCTCCCAGCCGAAATTACGAAACCGAACGCCTGACCCGCTATACCGAGCCGTCAAGAGCGCCTCCAGATGTCCGGCGTACTGCGCGCTGGAAACGTCCGCTCCACCGACAAAAGCCACCACGTCGTTCTGTTTCAATTCAAACCGACCTTCAGGAATCGGATCGGGAAGGTTCGACTCAACAGGCGCTTTCGCGGCTGGCGCTTGCGTCGGGCCAACCGTGACGTCGTCGCGACAATACGAATTCCCGGCAATCAATAAGGTGAACACGAAGGAAAGCCCAAGTTTACAGAATCGAAATTGATAAAGGAACTCGACGAACCTGTTTGTGCCCTGCCTCAAGGCCGCTGGATACTTCTTCATACGTTGCGCGAGAAATCGAATACCTTTGCCATCACGTGCGTTGGAAACAAAATTTTCCAGCGCTTAGGACGCGGAGACGATCATACGCATCCGCAGTCGTTTAACAAGGTACGATCGCCAATTCCGTTTGAATGCTAGCGCGGAATTGCCCGCCAAGTTCCACCCGGGTTGATCGGATCAAGCAGCCGGGCTGCGGTCATGCGAGTGCCGTCCATAAGCCAGCCAGCCAGCGAATTGTCCCGGCTGTTTTGAAAAAGCAGATCCGTCTTTCCATCCCGATTCAGATCGATTACGCCCGCGACGCGCCACGCTGGGTCACCGGGATTCGGTGGATCGAGCAAGGTGGCTGAAGCGAGACTCAGCCCATTCATCCGCCAGACAGCAAGCGTGCCGTCCTGATGCTGAAATAGAAGGTCGGGTCTATTATCTCCATTAAAATCAGCCGCTCCCGCGACTCTCCAATGCGGGTCCCCGGGATTCGCGGGTGAAATCAACGAGGCGGATGAAAGACGAACTCCATCCATGAGCCAGGCCGCCAGAGTGCCGTCAGTATGTTGGAAAAGCAGATCCGACCCCCCATCCAAATCTATGTCTGCCACTCCAACGACACTCCAATTTCTGTCACTGGGCCTGCTAGGACTGAGCAACTCCGCCGCAAGCAGCGAGGGACCGTTCATTCGCCAAACCGCAAGAGTTCCATTTTCGTGCTGGAACAGAATACTATCCCGATCGTCGGAGCCGAAGCGCCCGAGACCGGCTACCCGATAAGCCGGATCGGAAACATTGTTCGGTGTGAGAAATTGCGCCCCCAATAGACTGAAACCGTTCATCAACCAAACGGCGAGGTACCCGTCTGCATCTTGAAAAAGGATATCGGCATTTCCATCCCTATTAAAATCGCCCGCCATCGGCCGGACTTCGACCACTGTGACGGCGAAATCAAACGTAAACGTAGCGCTGGCCGAAAGGCCTTGAGGATCTGCCACAACGATCGTAATCCTCGTTGAGCCGCGTGTACCCGAATCAGACGGAATGATCGAGCCGCGGACATTCCCGTCTCCGTCGATCCGACCGATAAGAATATTTTCGTCTGGGACCACTTCCTGATTCGAGGAACTTCCCGTTACGATCAACTCGCAGCTCGGCGTTTCCGCATCACTCACTCGTAACACGAACGGTGCGGGGAAAACGTCATCGACTGAAAGGTCGCCAAGGGGAGCGATGCTGGGTGGCGTATTACCTTCCAGCGGAGGAGTGTCCGAACCTACTCGGAGCGTAAACGTGGCCCTCGCGGCGAGGCCCTGCTCATCCGTCACAGTGATCGTGATTATCGTCTGTCCGGTCTGATCGCTCATCGGAATCACTGCCAAATTGCGAGTGAGACCAGATCCGCTCAGGACGATGCTCATTTCTGGTATCAGTTCCATGTTCGACGAGGTAACGGAAACGCTCAATTCATCGCCCTGAGTTTCGGCATCGTTAATTGTGAATGAAGTTGCCAGCACGCCATTCCTTTCAATCGTTTGATCTCGGATCACCGAGATGGTGGGTGGCGTGTTCGGCGAGCCAGCTCCAACCACTAAAGTTCCGGAAAACAGCGCCAGAAGTGTCGCAGCCCACACGCTAATTTGATTTCGAATATTCATAGTCCCTCGCAGCGCATTGTTATGAGCGAATTACAGTTCCGGAACACTGTAACCTCTTTTCCACCGATGCGCAGCGAGATAAAACATGCAGCGCCTGGATTAGTTAGTGATCCTACGCCCTCATCCGCCCGCCGAGACGGTTCCACAGTCTCTTGATCATCGCGAACAAGCCCGGGCTGAGTTGCCGTTGGAGCATTTGACGCAACCAAATCAGCCCCAGACTCGGAGTCGTCATCAGGCAAGACAGGCGCCAGAGCGAGAGCTGCATTCTCACCGGCAGTCCCTCGAACGGCAAAGTTCGCGAAGCTAAGATTGTGTCGAGGGGTTGATTCGACCAAACATCCGCCTCCCCTTTTGAAACCACCGGGATTGTCTTGGGTGAGATTCTGCGCTTGCAGGGGAACGATTCAGCCAGAATCGATTTGCAGTCAAGCATGCCCATCCAACGGCCGTCTTCGTTCTGTTCGAACAAAGCCCCGCCGTCGCCGATCAGCCGCTTGAGCCGGTCCCCGTAGTAACGCACCTGTGCCTGCGCCATCTCCGGAAAGGAGAGCGTGTTGATGGCTAGATCGACCCCTTCATCCAGTTCGCAAAAATCATCGAAGAAAGCGTTGGGAATGTACCGGAATCCCATCCACTGCTCCGATGTTGCGAGTGAGGATGGATCGTTGCCTTCGTAAAGTACGTGCCTGAGCTTCGGATGCGTGACGCCGAGATAGATCGCGGAGGAGAGCAGCGACTCGGGCAGATCGCAAATCGTATAGTTGACCGCGCCATGAAGCAAACCCGTCAGCGCGTGGGCCAAACCTCCGTACCCGCCGCCAATTTCCAAAATATTCACCACACCGCGTGCTCGGATCCGGCGTCGCAATTCGTCGATCAAACCCGCTTCATACATTAGATTGACACGCTCTTGGTAAGCATAGACGTCATGGTTGACGGGATGCCCTTCCATTTCCCATCCAATTTCTCCAAGTACCTTCGGGAATCGCGCGCGAATATCGACCGGAACGAATCGAGTGATCATTCGATAGCGCTCAATCCAATGATCCGGCCCCGGAAACCGATGTTCGAACCGCTCATCGAAATCGTCCGGAATCTTCGGAACTTCGCGGCCTCTCGTCACAATCGATTGCGTCACAAGATCGAAACTGGAGAATTGCGCGTACAAACGAAGCCGGTTCAGCACGTCATAGTTGCCTTCAACGATATGTCGATACCTGTTTTGGAAGGGCTGATCCGCATTGGGATCCCAGTTGTTCCCTGGCAGCGCGATTTCAGGATCCAAGCGCTTTTCGGCAATGTAATCCGCCCTGGAATCCACAAGCCTTCGAATAGCCGAGCAGATTCCGACTGCCCTACGGAATTCCTCGTCGGATATCGGACGATTGTCCCGCAATCGCACTCTGCCAGTGACCCGCATGAAGTTTGCTCCCATAAAAAATTCGGGCATCAAAGGTTACCTGCGACGCTCCTCATGAACAAAGGTGGGGCGACACTCTGTGGAGCCGTGACATTCTCGGGCGCTCGAAA
>JAQBVM010000398.1 GCA_027623095.1 Verrucomicrobiota bacterium | reverse complement strand
GCATTTCTCCCCAATAGTTCTCCTGGAATCACCAGCCTCCGCGCTCCTCTCCTCAATCCGAAGAAGAAGGAGCGGTTCAGGCGTGTCCTGATTCGGAGACGCGCCCAATCGCAACGACGGGAAAACATTATTCGAAACAGCTGGCTGCAATCGGGTTGAAACCTGCCGCGTGTGGTATAGATTCCGGTTGTCCAGATGAGAATCCTAGCAACTCGACGCGCCACGCGGCGCCACGCATTGCCGGCCGGTTTCACACTGGTTGAACTCCTGGTCGTCATCGCGATCATCTCCATATTGTCGTCGCTGCTTCTCTCATCGCTCACCCAAGCGAAGAGCAAAGGAAACCAGATACTCTGTCTGAGCAATCATCGGCAGTTGACTCTAGCCTGGCTGTTATACGCGCAGGACAGTGAAGATCGTTTAGCTTACAATTTGGGAGCGACAGAGATCAAGGAAATCCTCCGGAGAGGCCAAGGTTATAACTGGGCCAACAGCGTGTTGAACTGGGAATTGGACGCGGACAATACCAATATCCTGCTGAATGCCCAGGCAGCCCTGGGTCCTGAACAGACCTTACGATTTCGAGTGGACCGATCTGCCCGCTTCCTACCATGGAGAGACGGCGAATATAGCGTTTGCCGACGGCCACGCGGAGAACCATCGATGGCTGCGGCCAAGCACACTCAAGCCGTCCCGGCCCGACGCAGCCGGATTGCCCTTTGCCGTTGACGTCGCTGACCGAGGGGATTTCGGCTGGTTAATGAAGCGGACCAGTATTCGCTGAGCCTACTGCTGAATGAAGTAGCTGAGATTCTCCAGCGCGATTGCCAGATTGACATCGTTTACGATCACCTCTTGCGGAACGTGGAGAACGATCGGGGCAAAGTTCAAGATCCCGGATACTCCACAGGCCACAAGAGCGTTCGCAACCTCTTGCGCTTCGGAAGTCGGAACCGTCAAAATTGCCATTTTCACTTGATGCGCATGGACAAAAGCGGCCAATTGTTCGATTGGAAAAATCGGCTGAGTGATCTGCTTGTTCCGCTTGCGGCTTAAGTCCACATCGAACGCGGCGATTATCTCGAAACCCTCTTGTTCGAATCCACGATACGACAATAGCGCGAGACCGAGATTGCCTACGCCTACGAGAATCACCGGCTGCAAGCTAGTGGTCTTCAACAGGTCAGAAATCATCAGGCAGAGTTGTTCCACATCATATCCGAGCCCTCGTATTCCGAATTGGCCGAAGTAGGTAAGGTCTTTTCTGAGTTGAGTCGGCTTCACGTGAGCGGAGCGAGCAAGCGTTTCGCTGGAGACGGTGCGGATTTTATTCCGCTGGAGAAGACGCAGACACCGGAGATAGACAGACAATCGATAAATCGCCTTACGGGGAATTTCAGTTCGCACCGCTTTTCTCAAACGACGCGAAAAGTAGCCGAAGAAACAATTGCTGTCCACGCCATTTGACACCGCTTGATCGTAGCCCTGGTCTCCTGGCAAGAAGATTGCTAGTGTAGTGTCTCCGAAATGTCTATACATTCGAAATCTTCGCTTTTCGGCCTTTTTAGGCCACATTGTGCCTCGGCGTATGTATAGTTATTTGAAAGACACTACACTAGCGTTTGCCCCTAGAACATGGGATCAGACAAGCTTGATTTGCCAAACTCAGTGTCCTGGCGATTGGACCTTCAGCCTGTATGGTTTCCTTTTCGACGCTTGTTGAGTTCCGCCTCGGCTCGACGCGCCTTTGCAATTCTCGCGATTCTCCTTTCCATTGCTCGGACCGAGGCGCAAGTGCCAGACCGCTCTTCGCGATTCAATGGTTCCACGGCCTGGACCACTGGGAATCCTGGAGCCGGAGTCATCAAATACCCAATTCCAGCCATTCCCGTAATCGAACAGAATCGAAGCCAGGCGATCGCCTGGGCCGAGACCGCGCGACGGACAATTGTGCCGACGATGCATCTTGTGGAAACGGATCATTTTCTCATCTTCAGCGCTTGGAACCCTTCCAACGACCGGGCTCTGAGAAATGTTTGCGAGGAGATGTATGCAAAGCTGAGCCGTCAACTCAACGTCATGCCCTCCGAGCCGGTCTGGATTGGGAAATGCCCGATTTACGTTTTTTGGAAAACCCAGGACTATTTGCGGTTCACCGCTGAGGTGGACAAGACTTCGGCGCGGAGGGCGGATGTGTTTCATGCCGCGGGCTACCATTCCACCCGCGGCCTCTTCTCGCACATCGTCCTCAATGGCGCGGAGGATTTCGGCCAGACACGCGATGGAGCGATTCAGCGTTTCTATGAGGTTTTGGTGCATGAAGGAACACACGCGTTCATGAACCGCTACGTTACCGGCCGCACGATTCCAGTCTGGGTTGAGGAGGGTTTCGCCGATTTTATGGCTGCAACCTTGGTGCCGCTTTCGGATGCAAATCTGAAATACGCCAAATCAGCGCGCAGAGAGTTGGAACGAGGCGGCCTTTCGAAAATCCTTGATAAGAAGCGCTTGAATTATTCCGAGTACGGGGTCGCTCAAAGCCTGATTCGTTTTATGATTCGTTCGAATCCGCAGGCCTTTCATAAATTCATCATCCTTTTGAAAAATGGAAAAAACGAGGCGGATGCTCTCAGGGAGTCGTATCGCGCGAGCCGCGAAGACCTTCTGCGGAATTGGGCTTTCGCAAATCGCTAGAGTGACGTTCGGGCCAATTAGCCGAGTCGAAATGAGATTCTCGCGATCAGTTCCCGGCCAAAGCTGTGCTGAAGGCGTTCGAGAATTTCTTTTCTCCGATAGCGGACAATTTCGTTAAGCCAGACGCTGCTGTCCACTGTCACAAATAAAGTCCCGCGTCGCAGACCCGTAGGTTGGGCGTGAGGAACGAGGCTTGCGTCAATGAGGTGGTTCCACACTTTGAAAACTTCCGCGTGAATTCGGCGCTGATCGAAACCTATGCTAGTCAGGACATTGGGCATCAGCGCCGCCGCCGATTTTGCAGATGATGCGAGCACGGTTTCCAGCGGCGCGAGATCAACACCGCGCCACTCGGACAGCACCGATCGGCGAGCCTGAGACAAGGCGAAGGAATTGCCTTTTCTAGGCTTCAGGTTTCGCTTGGTGTTCATCGAGAACGAGCACCCCATGGGGCGGCAAGTCGTAGTTTCCTGACAGGATAGCGCCCGACAGGTAATCGTGCATCGGCTTGTAGAACTGAATGCGCACAGATGAGTGCTGATGATTCAGCAGAAAATAGACCTGCGTATTTTCTTTCTGGCGCATGCTCACCTCGACAGTATCCGGGACCTTGAGCAGCGGGAAAAGGCTGCATTTCTGGCGAAGCCAAACAACGAGGTCATAGTAAAAGTACTGGTGGCTCATCGTTCCGATATAAATTGCGGAGCCCAAGCCATAGGTGTTCATCGTCATCGCGGCCTGCCCGGTATAGAAATCTTTCGAATAATTCGCGAGAATTTGGCAGCCCTTCGGCTCGATCAAATCGCACCAGATTCGAGCCGGATGCAAATGGCTCGTTGGAAAAGAGCCTTTGAAAGTCAAGTGGTTGTCCTCGTTTGGAGGCAGTGGATCGAATTCCATCACCTCCATGCCAAAGACGTCCGTGAGATCGTGCGGATACCCGGTGTCCGGCGCGATGCAGTGTTCGTCAACCAGCCCCGTGTTAAAAGTTCCAACCAGAGTGCCGCCATTCTGAACATAGAGCTTCAGAAGATCGGCTTCTCCACCGGCCAGAAGGTGCAATGAAGGCGCGATGACCAGCTTGTATTTCGATAGATCTTCCGTCGGATGCGCGAAATCTACCGATATATTCCTGTCGTGAAAGGCGTTGTAGAATAGCTGAATATGCTCGCGCAGGCTAAAATGACTGTTCGGCTGCCTCGGCTGCCGAAGCGTCCACTCGTTATCGTGGCTGTGGAGAATGCATACATCCGACACCACGCGCGTTCCTTTCAATACCGGCGCAAGACTCTTGATTTCCTCTCCAATCTGACTGATCTCCTTGTAAACGCGGCTCTTGTTGCTTCCGTCATGGCTTAGGATTCCCCCATAGAATTTCTCCGATCCAATCCGCGGCTGGCGCCAGAAAAAGTAGAAAACTCCCGCGGCGCCTCTCGATATCAATTGATAGGAGAACAACCGGACAACTCCCGGCCGTACGAGCGAGTTGACGGCTTGCCAATTCACCTGAGCCGCCTTTTGTTCAATCACCCAAAAACCGTGGTCGCCGTCCGGTGTTCGAATGTCGTCCTTTTTCAGCGAGCGCAGCATGTCGATTTCACACGCGTTTTCCCCCGATTTCGCCCGGATCGTCGCGTTGCTGACCACCGAAACAAAATCCACCGCGCCTGCCATATCGAAATGGTCAAATTTGTGATCCGGCGAACGCATGCTCGTCGTCACCGGAATCTGTGGAGTGAGTTCGCGCAAAAGATCCGCCTGCATTCGGACATATGCAACGCACGTATCACTGCAGAAACGTCTCCAGTCGGTGACCAAAGCCGGGTTGTGCACTGTGGGTGCAGCCATCGGCATTGGAACCTCATTCCAGTCACAAATAACCTGGCCCCAGAAACGGGTGCCCATCATGCCATTGAGCCGGTCCAGCGTTTCATATTTCGCCCTCAACCACGCAATCCAATCGCGGCGCGTTTCTTCATTGAACGAAACATCCGTATCATGAGCTCCGATTCCATTATCGATCTGCCACGCGATCAATTGGGGATGGTTTCCGAGTGCCGATACCATCGCCCGAACAATCCGTTTGCTGTAGTCCCAATAGACGTCGCTGTTCAGACAATAGGCCCGCCGGGTGCCCGGAAAGCGCTTATGCCCCTGCTCATCAATGGGAAGGATCTCAGGGTGTTTTCTGCTGAGCCAAAGTGGCGGCGCGGCAGTAGGGGTTCCCAAGACAACCTGGATCTCATATTTGCGCATCAGATCCATCGCGCGTCGAAGCCATTCAAAACTGAACTTACCCTCCTCGGGCTCACTGATCCCCCAGCCAAACTCACCCATTCTGACGACATTAATTCCGGCGGCGGACATCAACTTCGCGTCAATCTCCCATCGCGCCTCCGGCTCTTCGACGGTTCCGGCATAAGGAAAGACCCAGTGCTCTGGGTAGTAGTCAGCTCCAAAGTACATAATAATTTATTCTCTGAATAGGGTTTTGCTTACTCTAGGGTGAGTGGCGGAATGCGCAATTCGAAAGTCGAAGTATCAGCAATTTCGGCACGGTAATTTTGTTTAAATTTATGAAGGGTTGCTGTTGTTGAGGTTGGAGAAAGTGCTTGCCAAT
>JAQBVM010000397.1 GCA_027623095.1 Verrucomicrobiota bacterium | reverse complement strand
GGTGGCGTTCGGGGGTGGATTGCGTCTCATGGAATTGCTGCGGTTGCGGGTCAAGGATGTGGATTTGGAGCAGGAGATCATGACAGTGCGCGGAGGGAAAGGCGACAAGGATCGGCTGGTGCCGTTGGCGCACGTTACCATCGAGCCTCTGCGCGCGCATTTGCAAGCGATTCGCCAAGTTTATGACGCGGACCGCCGCAAGCAAGTGGCCGGTGTCTGGTTACCTGCCGGCTTGGCGCGGAGTTCGTGGAGATTTCGGTCGGACCAGAGCGACTGATTTCGCGGCAACGGATTATGTGAAAGAAGCAGAGCTCAGCGGGCCTATGGCACGATGCAACTCCACCCACAACTCGGAGATGCACCGGAGGCGAAAGGAGGGACTAAATTTGTTTTGCATGGGTTCGGCGACCCGGGGAAGATGGCGGAGATGAATACCCCAGCCAGCTTTTCAACACTCACCGCCGCGCTCATCTGCGCCTCAGGACTCACCTCCGTTGGGACTGTCTCCGCGGATTGGCCGCAGCTTCAGGGTGACGCACTGCGATCGGGCAATGTTCCCGAGGCCGCATTGCAGACGCCGCTTGGTCTCGTCGCGGCAGTTCCGCTGACTGATGCCATCTTTGCATCACCGGTTGTCAGTGAAGGCAGAGTCTTTGTGATCGACGGATCGGGAGTTGTCTTCGCGATCGACGCCGCGACGCACAAAGTGTCGTGGCGCTTTGCCACGCGGGGTGGCTTGGGGAATTGCAACAATGTCGCAACGCCCGCGATCATCGGAGACTATCTGCATGTCGGGACGGCGGCGGGCTATTACTATGTCCTTGATCGCAACAGCGGCGCCGTGGTGAAGGAGATCGACTGCCAGGAGCCGATTCTCTCCTCGCCCGCCGCCGGATCGGATCGCGTTTATTTCGCCACGCTTGGAGCGCGGGTTTATGCGGTGGAACCGAATGGCGATGCCGCCTGGACCTGGGATTTCGTGAAGGAGGTCGTCCAATTCGAAGGCAACCGCTGGAGCGGGGCGGACTGGCTGGCGAGTCGCAAGGATCGGGTGACTTGGCGCGATCATTTTGTCTGCTCACGCGATATTTGTCTGATCGGAAAAACGGTGGTCATACCGGCCGGGGGACGCACGGTGTTTCTTGAGGATGAGGGAAAAGGTCCGCGGCTGCGCGCGGTGGGTGAGATTCCCGAATATGCCGGCAATGAATTTCCGGCCACGTTCGGCCAGAGCGCGGATGCGGCTGGAAACGTTTATGTGCAGTGGCATCGACGCGACAACTCGGGCCGTGTCGAGAAGATGCGCCTGGTGGGTGACAAGCTGGAGATGGATTTCGTGAAGGGCACGGAGACACTAATCCGCCTTCCCGGGTTGCTGAGTTTTGCTTCGGTAAGCATCCGCGGTGACGATGTCTATCGCGTTCGTCCGGAGCAAGGACTCGGCTTGTGCCGCCACACTTCCGGGACGGAAAAGCCGGAACCGCTGAACGCGGCGGGCTCGATCTGCCCGCCGGTGTTGACGCGCGATCACGCCGTGTATGGAGGGCTGGATGGCAAGCTGTATGTTGTCCCGCTGGCAGGAGGCGAGGCATGGACGTTCGCCACGGCGTTCGGCTCGCCAATCACGGCTCCGGTCGCCCTTGCGAACGGCCGGCTCTTTGTTTCCTGCGAGGATGGTTATCTCTATGTGCTCGGCCCCAACGGGAACGCGCCTCTGCCGAAGAATAATTTGCAAGTATCCAAGATTCGCAGTCCCCTGACAGGGTCACTGGCCGGACCCGAGTTCGACTGGTACACCAATTACGGAGATTTCCAAGGTTCCAACGCCAATGATCAAGGATTGAAACCGCCGTTGCGAATGCGCTGGGCGCGCCGGTTGGAAGGCACGGTGAAACATCTGCCGGTATGCGGCGGAGGACGGATGTACATGCACACTGCCGAGGGACAGATCATTGCGGTCGAGCAGGACACTGGCCGTCTGTTGTGGCGGCGCTATTGGCCGGATGTGTATCTGTCGTTCACATCACCACTCTATATTGCGGGAAAACTTCTCGTTCCGCAGGCGGGGATGAAGCGTTCGCTGATGCGTTGTCTGGACGCGGCCACCGGAGAACTGCTTTGGGAAACGCCATTCACGGGCTCGCCAAGCTGGAGCCGGCAATTCCCGCCAGTCGTGCATGGTAACATTGCGATTTACGCTTCCGGGTCCGGCGAATACGCAACCCAGGGAACGGAACCTCCCTTTACATTTGGCGGCACGCCGGTCGATGCGGGCGGACGCGAGGTCATGAGCTGGATTTATTCGAACGACAATCCTTACTATCCCAAGGACAATCATCCGCGGCTCTGGGCTTGGGATCTCAATACGGGCAAGGTCGTCTGGGAGAAGGACTTTTCCGAATACGGGCGCGGCGGCAACGATTGCGGCATCTGCCTGCTCGACGGCAAATTGTACTACTCAACCTTCTTCGGCTACGCAGCCAGCAAGCGCGCCCGGCGCGGGTTGCCAGTGGAGAACAACGGTTTGACCGCATGTCTCGATCCGCAGACGGGCGAGGTCCTGTGGCGCACGACACAATACTACGTCACCTCGAAATGCACGCTCAGCGCACGGGACGGACGCATCTACATTGGCGGAAACAATCAGGCGAATGAGGGAACAACCGACCGTTTCGTCTCATGCCTGGACGCCAGGGACGGGTCGCTGGTGTGGCAATCCGATCCTGTCACCTCGGCATTGAACGTGGTCACGGTTGGCAAGAAGTTCATTTTCTCAAACGCGCTGCGCGGCAAGGGAAATGTCTTTGATCGGGACACCGGCAAGATCGTCAGCAGCGTCGGGCACAACTACGCGTGCTGCCGGTTCACGCTTTCCGAACCCTACGTGCTCGGCGCCAACATGGACATGATCGACCTGTCGGATAACGGCAAACTCGTCTCGACCGGGCCGGCGATCGATTCGCGCGAATGCCTGGGCGCCGTCGTCTCGAACGGACGCATTTTCTACATCTCCCAAGCCAGCGGTTTTGTCGTTTCGCAAACCTACGGCCCAGATTCAAAGACGCTGCCGGCGGTTTGGGATCGTCCATAATTCAACGTGGCAAAAGCAGTTGAGCCTGCAGAACACGCCGAACAAAGATATGAAACAAACAACGCGCAGAGATTTCCTGAAGACTTCATTGGCCGCCGGTGCGGCTATTGGCTTGCCGAGACTCACTATCCGCGGCGCAAATCCGTCCGCCAACGATGTGGTCCGTCTGGCGGTTATCGGACTCGGTGGAACCACAACCGTCGGCGGCGTGGGCGGACGAGGTCATCAGCTCATTGGCAGCTTGCGCGGAGTGCCTGGCGCACGGATCACCGCACTTTGCGACGTGGACCAGGATTTTCTGGACCGCGAAGTCCAGCCATTCAAAAACCGGGGCGAAGAGATCCGCACTTACACGGATTTGCGCAAGGTTCTTGATGATAAGACCATTGACGCCGTCGTTGTCGCCACTCCCAATCATTGGCATGCGCTGGCGACGGTCTGGGCTTGCCAAGCCGGCAAGGATGTCTATGTCGAAAAGCCGTTTTCTCACAATATTTGGGAGGGCCGGCAAATGGTCGCCGCCGCCCGTAAGTATGGGCGCATGGTCCAGGTGGGGACTCAGAATCGTTCGAGCTCGCTCCTGGGAAAAACCTTTGAATCCCTACGCGGCGGAAAACTCGGTCCCATTCGCTACGCGCACGCGCTTGTGTACCGGCCACGAGAAAGCATCGGCAAGGTCAGCTCTCCGACCCCGGTGCCATCAGGAGTGGATTATGATCTGTGGTGCGGCCCGGCGCCCAAAGTGCCGCTTATGCGCAATCAGTTGCACTACGAATGGCACTGGTTCTGGGCCACTGGCAACGGCGAGATTGGCAACAATGGGATTCACGTGATCGACATTTGCAGGTGGGCTTTGGGACAAAACCAGCCGCCGCCGCGAGCCCTCAGCATTGGCGGCCGTTTTGCTTTCGACGATTGCGGCGAGACGGCAAACACGCACATTGCCATGTTTGACTATCAACCGGCTCCCCTCATTTGTGAGGTTCGAAACGTGCGCACCGCCACAGGCGCCGACGCCATCGGTAAATTCCGAAACCAAAACTCCGGCATCGTGATTGACTGTGAAGGCGGTTACTTCGCAGGCAATGCATCCGGCGGAAACCTCTTTGATAAGCAGGGGAAGAAGATTGAGGAAATCGCGGACAACGGCGAGTCCCGAGTACTGGAAGTTTCCCATTTGTCGAACTTCGTGACGGCCGTCCGCAACCGGAACGCCGACGATCTCGTCGCCGAGGCGCTGCAAGGGCACCTCTCCGCCGCGTGCTGCCATATGGCGAACATTTCCTATCGGCTCGGCAAACAGTCAGCGCCGGACGCCATTCGAGAAACGATCAAATCGAATAGTGAACTATCCGACGCGTTGGAGCGATGCGGTCAGCATTTACGTGAAAACGGCGTTGACTTGGGCGCGACTCGGGCCGCTCTCGGTCCGTGGGTCACCTTCGATTCCAAGCGGGAGCGGTTTGTACGCGATTTCGCGGACCAGGCGAATGAGTTTTTGAAGCGCGACTATCGCCCGCCCTTCGTGGTGCCGAATCTCGCCTGATCTGAGGAATCCAGTGAATCGTTATGTGAGATGCGAACCTTCAAAAAGTGTTGCGGGCGAGCAGGAGCGCCGAGCAATGCTCGGCGCTCCACAACAGGATGTTCATGGTCCGATTCACCTCAACACTTTAGAGGATTTTCCTACACAAAACGCTCAACTTTCAACACCCATCGTTCAACGTTCAACATCGAAATGAACGTTCGACGTTCGCATTCATTTCATGAAGGTGTTTCCTCTTCCCATAAACAAAGGTGGGGCGACACTCTGTGGAGCCCTAACTTCTCCCCGAGGTGTCCGGCCTCCCGGAATGGGGTTGTGGGAACGGAGAGTTTCCAGAGTTCTCCGTGTTTCCATTGCGCCTTTTTCTTCAGTTTGATCTCCTCGGGGATAGATATGGGCTCCACGGACTGGCTTCCCAAGCCCTGCAATTTGGGTGCCCACATGAGATGTTCGCTTCGCGAAAAGCAGTGTCGCCCCACCGAACTGCAGGGGGCTGAAACTCGAGTCTAGCCAGTCGCAGCATTGATCCCTAATAGCTCTCCCGGGATCACCTGCCTTCGTGCTCCTCTCCATGAACCGAAAGAACCGGACCGCGGCCAGGATGGCCGCGGTCCAATATTGTCCCGGTTCATGGCCTCGATTCGGGTCATCTCGTTAGACATTTTCACTCCCCATGAACTTGAAGTTGCTGCGGGTCACAGACCCGCGCTCCGGAGCG
>JAQBVM010000041.1 GCA_027623095.1 Verrucomicrobiota bacterium | reverse complement strand
GTTAATTCGTTGCAAGATCGCCTAAACGGGCCCAACTGCCGGCTGGAAATCCAGATCGCGCCCGACTTGCCCGAAATTCGCGGCGATCGCGAGGCGCTCACCATGGTTCTCATTAACCTGCTCGAAAACGCCTGGAAATACACGGGCGAAGAGAAACTCATTCTGATCAAAGCGCACGCTCGAAACGGTTCGGTTATGTTGGAAGTGCGGGACAATGGGATTGGGATCGAGCGTCTTCAGGCGGGCAAAGTGTTTGACCGATTTCATCAGGCGGACCAAAGCTTGACGCGAAAATCCACCGGCTGTGGACTTGGGCTGAGCATCGTTCAATTTATTGTAAAGGGCCACGGCGGTTCGGTCGAGGTGGCGAGCGAGATCGGGAACGGCAGCACCTTCACTGTGCGGTTGCCGGTTGGCCAACGAAAAGATGGGGGTATGGAGTTTTTGGATTGATGGATTAGGGGATTTTTGGATGAGTGAAGACACGGAGGCTGTGGAATATTCGAAGCGGCGCAATCTGAACCGCGGTTACATGAAGCTTATTTTGATCATAGAAGATGATCCGACGATGCTCGAAGCGTTGAAAGGCAACTTCGAGTTCGTGGGCTACCGCGTCCGCACAGCCAACGACGGCAAGAAAGGCCTCAAGGCCGCGCTCGATTTCAAGCCGGATTTAATCCTTCTGGACGTCATGCTGCCGGAAGTCAACGGATACGAAATTTGCCGCCGCCTCCGCCAGAGTGGGTTTGCAGCGCCGATCATCATGCTGACGGCGAAAGGCCAGGAATCCGACATCGTGCGTGGGCTCGATTTGGGCGCGGACGATTACGTCACGAAGCCGTTCAGCATCGACGTGCTTCTGGCCAGGGTGAAGGCGCGTTTGCGGGAGCATCCGGAGGAGGGCACGGGCCATTGTGCGTTCGGCGATTGCCGGCTAGATCGGGAGGCGCACAAGCTGTTTCGCGCCGGTGAGGAAGTGGATCTGACACCGAAGGAATACCGGCTGCTCGCTTACTTCGTCAAGAATGCCGGACGCGCTTTGACGCGGGACAAGATTCTGGATGACGTGTGGGGTGAAGACTTGATTGTCACTCAGCGAAGTGTGAATCGCTGCATCAACACGCTACGGAACAAGATTGAGGCCGATCCTCAGCGTCCTGTTTTTATCAAGACGATCCGGGATGTTGGCTACCGATTTGACGTGCAGTGAACAACATCTTCACTGTTCCCGGAAGCACACTTCAAATCGCGTATGCTGCTCTGCCTGCCATTTTATTTAGGGATGAGAAACCCAATCACCTGATTGGATTGGCGAAAGCGTTTCCGTGGATCTGTTGTAGAGATAGACCCATGTGGAAAGTTGACCGCCTGAATCCAACTCGACGGCGAGGATCGTTCGATGGAACAACGCGTCCGATTTCCGGGCAGGATCGCAGTCTTCGTATTCATCAAGGCCCGCCCACGCGGTCTCGGGCGAAAGCAGTCGATATATCTCGACCTTCACTTTTCGGGACAGGTTTTGTGTGACGATCGCTCCTGGAAATTCGCCCAGATCGTAAAGTGTTCCCGCGAACCACCCGCTGCCAAGAAATTCAGCCGGTTCAAGTAGCGGATGGATTTTGCCTGCGGTGTCGCGTCGAAGCGAGCCATAGACCGAGACATAGTGGCAGTCGCTTTCTTTCACGAGGCTTGAAACATTTATTGCTCATCCGAGCGCGGCGGATCGTCGCAACCGGACTGTCACTGCCGAGTTAGATTGTCGTTCCAGCGAGTTTTAAAAGATATCGAAACTCCGTTTCGGTCACTCCTGAAACGGACAGGCGCGAATTCCGCGCTAGAAGCATCTCTTTGAGGACGGAATCGGCTTTGATGGTCGCCAGCGTCACATTTTGCTTTAATGGCTTTATGGGAACTAAATCGACGGCGACCCAGTCACCCTCCGTCGCGGTTGGATCGGCATAAGGGCCTTTCGCGACTTTTGCGATTCCGACAACCTGTTTCTCGTCGCCGCTATGATAGAAGAATGCCAGGTCGCCTTTTTTCATCGCGCGAAGATTATTCCGGGCCTGATAGTTTCGCACACCGGTCCAGTTAGTTCCTTTGTCCTGGACGAAGGTGGACCACGAGTAAGTGGACGGTTCCTGTTTAACGAGCCAATAGGAATTCGGCATTACGGTTGGTAACGCAGGTTGCGTTGGGCGCGCAACTTCAATTTCACTGTGATCCCAGAAAGAGGTCGGAAGGAATCAATTCGCGTTATTCGGCCACGGAACAATTGGGAAATTCGTTTCCGCTTCGATTTCCAGAAGACGATTGTATTTGCTCAAGCGCTCCGACTGCGTGATTGATCCGACTTTGATTTGATCGCCGCGCCAGCCGACCGCCAGATCGGCAAGCCAGTTGTCTTCCGTTTCGCCGCTTCGTGCGCTGATGGTGACTTGCCAACTGGCCGCGCGAGCAAGTCGTAGGGCTTCCGCCGCTTCGGTAAGAGTGCCGATCTGATTGACTTTGAGGAGCAGCGTGTTCGCCGATCCGGTGTCGATGGCTCTCTGGATTCGCCCGGGATTTGTGCAGAGCAGGTCGTCTCCGACAACTCGCGATTGATTTCCAATCCGTTTTCGCAAAGCGGGCCAATGGTCCCAATCATCCTCCGCCAATCCGTCCTCGATACTGACGATCGGATACCGGGAAACCCAGCCGGTCAAATGTTCGATCATCGATTCGGAATTCAGCGAGAGGTTCCCCAAACGATAGATGCCGTTCTCAAAAAAATGACTGGACGCCACATCCACAGCCAGCGCCACATCTGTGCCCGGCGCGAATCCGGCGGCATTGATGGATTGGACCGCGTCATCGAGCATTGCCTCGGCACTGGGGAAGGGGGGCGCTAATCCTCCTTCATCGGCTTTCAAAGCGCGTGTTCCGTATTTCTTGCAGGTAATCTCCGCGGCGCATTGATACACAGCGTATGTCATCGCCAAAGCTTGATCGATTGTCGCAGCAGACGCTGGAACCACCAACACATCCTGAATCGGCACTTGGCCGCCTGCGTGTTTGCCGCCGCTGAACAGATTGATCGTTGGCCGAGGGAGGGTTCTGGCTGGGGAACCAATAAGGTTCGCAAAGAATTGGTAGAGCGGAAGACCCTGTTGCAGCGCGGTCGCGCGCGCGAATGCGAGGCTCACCGAAAGGATCGCGTTCGCGCCCAGTGCGGATTTGTTCGGAGTGCCATCCAATTGAATCATGAGTTGATCCAGCTCGGATAGGCTTGAAATCGGTTTGTTGTTGATCGCGGCATTCAATTCCAAATTTACATGGCCGACAGCATGGCGGCAGCCCAAGCCCCGATACCGCTTCGCGTCGCCATCTCTCAGTTCGAGTGCTTCCGCTTTGCCGGTTGAAGCACCCGATGGAACCGACGCGATTCCCACAAAGCCGCTCGTCAGGTGGCAGGCGGTTCGAATGGTTGGGCGTCCGCGACTATCGAGAATTTCCAGAGCGGTGAGTTTTTCGATCGTAAACATGACTAGTGCTGAGAAAATACTAGAATTAAATTTTGAGTGGGGCGACACTCTGTGAAGCCCAAACACTCTCCGGCGCTCGAAAGGAGTCAGGGCTCCACCGAGTGTCGCCCCACCGTGATTCATGGATAGAGAGCGCGGTCTCTATCGTTCGGCGTCTGCCTTTCCATCCGCTCGTGATAATACTCCAGTAATTGTGAGTGTTGAGTGATGCACAAAGACAGGTCAGTGCATCCGCACGGCGCATTCTCCCAAACCGCCGCGAAAGAAATTAAACTGAACGTTAGGATGGTCCGCGAGCAGCGACATCGGAACCGCGCTGTCCGCAATTCCTTTGGAAATCATCAAGGTGGTTAGTCGCATTCCGAAAGGATTGTCGTGATGGCCGGCGTGCCAAATGGATACTTTTTCCGATTGCCATGTTTCGACCGGGCCGACGGTGACGGCTTGTGTGGGAACCAGAGAGATATTGCCGCCGCCCGACGTCCGGGCGTTTTGGGTGATGGTAAGGGGATGCAGATCGACAACCCGTGTGGCCAGTTTCCGATACTCGGACGGTGTTGGTGGCTGGTTCTTGAATTTGCCCTTGCGGCGCACCGGATCGTTGAAGGCCCAGTGTTTCACATCGCCTTGGCCGCCCTGCATCACGGCGCAGCGAATACCTTCCCAGCTCTTCCGGAATGCGGTTGTATCTGATTTTGGAAAATGAAGGTTCGAGTTGGGCATCGCAAGTTTCTTTTCAATTCGGTTGAAGCACAACACGCGATCCGTCTTCTCGAAGGAGAGCGGATGTGAAACCGGAACGGCCTTGCCGCTCAAGACCCATTCGTCCATCCCCCAAAAGTGGCTGTGGCACAGGTTGAGGCCGATCGCATTGACAATGCGGGCGACCAGCGGGAGTTGTTCGGTGGGCCCAATCGGACCGCACACACCGACGGGATTGTCCGGTGTGGATTGTTTCCAGGATTCGATATACTCGAGGGCTTCGGCAAGATAGAATTCCTCTAAAGTGTCGTGAACGACAATCTTGAATCCTGGGCGCGAAAGGCCGATAAGTCTCTTTGGAGAAAGACTCGCGGCATCGCGCACAAGGTCGTCATCGATCGTGGTGTAATCCCACCAGTCCGGGGCAATTGAGCTGATTTTTCGGGCCATAGTTTTTGAAGTTTGTTTGAGATTCGTTCCGGTTCAGTGTGTGCCTATGCGAGTTCGTGCAGTCCACGAAATACGCAGCGCGGCGAAGGCGCAACCGAAAAATGAATGAACCGAAAAGCCGGGAAAGAAGTGCCGGCGGAGTGTTATGCTCGACAACTGGGGCCGAAGTTTTCAAACTTCCCACACAATGACAGCACCCAGATGGATCACAGTCGCCGTATTCTCTATTGCCGCCGAGTTTCTATTCGCGGCGGACATCGCTCCAGCCAAACAAGGCGCGGATCTGTTAAAGACCGATATCATGGGTATCTTCGCCCATCCGGATGATGAAACAGGGATGGCGGCCACCCTCGCATACTATTCCCACGGCAGAGGATCGGTAGTGGCATCGATCTATTGCACGCGGGGCGAAGGGGGCGGTAATATGGCCGGCACGCATTGGGGACCGTCTTTGGGAGTGTTGCGTGAGGCGGAACTGCGCGACGGCCTGTCCACGCTTGGGGTTCGCTATTGTTATTTTCTCGATCAAGTCGATTGGGCTTATACGGAAAGCGCGGCGATGACTCTTCAGAAATGGGACCGCGAGGAGGCGCTGCGGCGTTTGGTTCGCCTGGTCCGCGCGCTGCGCCCGGACGTGATCGTGACCATGAATCCAACGCCCCGTCCCGGGCAGCATGGACATCATCAATCAGCGGGAATCCTTGCCACGGAAGCGGCGACCGCAGCGGCGGATCCGAGCCGGTTTCCAGATCAGATTGTGTCTGAGGGATTGGGCGCGTGGCAGGTCCGAAAGCTCTACTACACCGGGACTGGGCCCGGCATTCAAGCGGCGATCCAAGTAACCGATTCTCTGACGAATGGCACTACGCCCGCGGAGATCGCAGGCTTGGCGCTGGCGAATCACCGGTCTCAGGCGTTTGGGAATTTCTCCCGCGCAGCCTGGTTACGCCGTCCTCAAGTGTTCACATTGATCAAGAGTGCCGTGCCTTGGGTTCAGGAGGAGAGCGATCTGCTTCGAGGTTTGCCGATCGAGAACCCGAGGACTCCTTTCGCGGCAGAAGAACAGGACCGGCCCAAATCAATGCCCGTCTCTTTGGTGTTTCGTCCGCGGCCGGCCATTGTTCGGTTTCGAGAATGGGCGCTTGCTCAAGGGATTCCCCAAATGGCTGAGTCCTTAACGTCCGATATTCCGGTCGTTGCTGGAGAATCGAACGCGATTCAGTTGGAGATTGAGAATCGCACTTCGGCTCCGGTCAGTGGCGTTGTTCGATTTTCTTTCCGTCAAAAGCCCCATCCACCTGGTGGGGTGGCGCTGCCGCGCAATCCGGATATCAGAGCTGCACAGCAGCACAGCCCGACCGAAAAGGGGAGGCAAGTTCCCGATTCGCAACCAACGGCTGTCGAGGCAATCCTCGATAGCTGGACTGTCACACCGGGCATTTCGGAGTGTCGCATTCCCGCGAATGGGAGGATCGTAATTACTTTGGATATCGCTCCGCCAAGCGATGCCTTGGAGGAAGCGTCGGTAACAGCTTCGGGCGAGTTTGCCGGAGTGACCCATGAAGCAGTGGCGCGCCTGCACCCAGTGCCGAAGACATTGGTGCCAAAGATCGAGACGCCTCCAATACTGACTCGATTTGATGAATCCTGGCGCGCGCTTCCGGTGCATCTGGTGACACGATCCGATCTTGTGCAGGGCCGAGTGATCGATTCAACCGACAGCCAGGCGGAATTTCGCTTGGCTCATGACGGGCGAAACCTCTATGCAGCCGTAGAAGTTTCGGATGAATCGGTTGTTTCGAATATCGCGCCAAATGACATTCGCGGGCATTGGAGGAGTGATTCCGTCGAGATCTGCATCGATCCGAATCCCGGTTCGGAGCACACACTCGGTTGCTTCAAGCTGGGCATCTTCCCCTTTGATACGGCGGGGACTGTGAGGGCCGCGCGCGACGCCGACGCCAACCAGGGGCCGGTCGAAGTTACCGCGCCGGGAACGCGGATCCATTCCGAGCGCACACCCACAGGATACCGAATACTTGCCGCTATCCCGTTTTCGGAAATTGGGTTTGATCCGCGAAACACGCGGCGGCTCGGATTCAATCTCATCATTTATGATGGCGACAAGGCGGATGCCGCGATCGGCGAAAACATCAACGAATCGAGGATTGCGTGGGCTTCGCAGTCGGGAGTACAGGGGCGCCCCGAAGATTGGGGACGGCTTGACCTGGAATAGTCAGTTTCAATATTACAGCTAAGTACCCATTTCTACTATTGGGCGAACGCGAGCCAAGCGATGCCCGCAATAGCCGCGATGGTCAGGATGAGGCCGGTGATCTTAACCCAACTTTTCGGATAATGGCCTGCGATCTCTCCGGTGTAGCCGTTGACCACGACCTGAAACGCACGCTTTCCAAAATTGTAGGTTAGCAGCCACACCGGAACGAGAATGTGTTTGAACGTCTGCCGCGAATAATTGGAGTGTACGTTAAGGAAACGATGGGTATCACCCGGAACTTGCGATGCGCACATGCTCCTGAGTTCCGAGTCCATGGACTCCCGTGAACGTTGCGCTGCTGCGATCAGGTCGATCTGATAATGCTCTGCGAGCCAGCCAGCGAGATAGGATGGGCTATAGGCAATCAGTTCTTTCGTCGGAAACGGTTCGATCTTGCGGAGCAGGGCCTCATTGACTCCTTTGCTGGCAGGGACCATTTCGTCATCGAAGAAATGGTTTACCGATCCAGAAGAAGGAACCCAGCGCGTGTGCCGTACTTGGCGAGTTTGAGACTTTCCGTTCGCGTCCCGGTAGGTTTCGGTCGTGTAGTAGTAGTAGCCGGATTGGGCGGTCCAGTCTGAGTGGGCTTGAGCATCGAAAGTCCAATAAGGGAGATAGACACCTTGGACAGTGTCGGTCAGAGCGCCGGACTTGAGCCGGTTCGGAGCAAACCATCGGCTTCTGTACCATTTGCGGATGGATTCGCGAACATCGCTTTCGCTGATCTTAAAAGGAAGCAAACTTTCCGGGTGAATGGGGGCTTCAATTTGTTCATAAGGCACGAGTGCGGCAGCGCCGCAGAAATCGCAACGTTGGGCAACCCTGCCCGGATCGAATACCGAAATCGCCTTGCAGCTCTGACACCGAACCGAAGTTTTTTCCGCCTGCCATCCGCGGCGATCCTTTCCAAACTCGCGAAAGGCCGAGACCAGGTCGTGCTCGAGGATTTCCCCCGTGGCCTTGTCGAGACTTGCTGGAGCGACCGTGCCGCAATAAACGCACACGAGCGCCTGTTTGTCCGGATTCCAATGCGCGTCCGCGCCGCATGAGGGACAATGATGCTTCTTGAGCGCTTCGGCCTCTGCCATGTCAATGCCGGTAAACTCAGAATTAAGAGTTCAGAAACTCGTTGAGGGCAGTCCTGGAGATTCGATAGGTGGAACCGATCTTTTTGCCTTTCAAATCGCCCGATTCAATGGTTGCCACGACGTCCGATTCACTCACTCCCAAGAGTTCTGCGGCTTCGGTGGGAGTCAGCAGATCGAACTTGGCGGAGTTGTTTGAAACCATCGTGGTGCCTTGAACTGGCACCGATGGTACATTCTGCTCTTTCATCATCTGTTGGGCGATTGCCAGACCCACGGCCATCTCGGTTGCCATTCCACCGGCGCCTCCACCGCCTTTTTCCATTCCTTGAGCCATTTGAAACTTCACGAAATCGTTCAAGTTTCCCACCGCTGACATGCTCGATCTCTTGTCGATCGCGGCTTCGACTTCCGGTGGAACCGAAACATTTTCCACGATGAAACTGGTCATCTCCAGGCCGTACTTCGCTCCGACGACCGGATTGATCAAGGGCAGAAGCGACGAGCCGAGTTCGGAGTAGCGCTGGGCCACATCCAGAACCGGAATATTGGCACTGGCCAGTGCTTCGCTAAAAACACTGACGATTCGCGACCGCATCGTTTCGGCGAATTCGTCGAGTCTGAACTGATGATCAGTTCCGGCGACTTCTTTTAAAAACAGCCTCGGTTCGATAATCCGAAAGTCGTAGGTGCCGAAGGCCCGGGCGCGGACAATTCCAAAATCGTTGTCACGCATCATGACTGGGTTGGAGGTGCCCCACTTGTTGCCGGTGAATACGCGTGTGTTCAGGTAGTAAATGTCCGCCTTGAACGGGGATTCGAACCCAAATTTCCAGGACTTGATCGTTGTTAAAATGGGGATGTTGTCCGTGGTGAGCGTGTGTTTTCCAGGGTTAAAAGTATCACCGAACTCTCCCAGATAGACGCATTGCACCTTTTGGGATTCGCGGACGATCAGTTGTGCGCCGCGCTTAATCTCTTTGTCTTCATCAGGGAATCGGTACGAGAGCGTGTCGCGCGAATCGTCATTCCACTCGATGATATCGATTAGCTGTCCTTTTAAAAAATCTAGAATACCCATGGTTTTGTTCTCAGTTGTCTGACGGATCTATTTTTCGAACGTTCGCCTTTTGTGAGCGAAGCGTCTCGGAGTTATCCAGTTTTTGTCAGTACTGACAATTATAACTGGTCAGGTGATTTGTATTATTTCCGGATCGTTTGTACACCATACGCTTCGCAGCTGGCCATAACCCACCTTTTATGGCAGAGCGGTGCCGCCCTGCCAGATTGGTCAGTCGTTTAGTTCGAAAATTGGAGTGAGTCTCCCGCCAAACCCAGGTATCTGCTGAAGAATGGATTCGACAGAAATCTCACCTTCCCGAAAAGGAGGAGGGCCATTCCGTGAATCGGCATTTTCATCCGAAACGGTTTCCGTAACGGGACGGAGGTTTCGTGGGTAGCGAATCTTCCTAGATGAATGCGCTCCGATCTTAGTCCTTTAGCGCCTGTCGCTGACCCATTGAGTATCGTAATGCATCGGCTGGCGCGCTTGATCTGGAGTAAACGTTTCCACATGCCAATCCCCGAGCAGCACGGAGCCTTTGCCACTTTTGTAGTAGCTGTTGTTGTCCACCTGCTGTCCGCGGCCGTAGCGGTGGCGGGCGCCCAAGACGTTTCCAGGGGGAACAAAGCGCCCGTCGTCAATGATTGGTTGTCCGTTCTTCGTGTCGCCATTCTCATCCACAAGAACCATTTTCTGACTTGGCAATTTCATCTGGGAATGCTTGAACTTGAGAGCGGGAGCTGAGCCGCCAACGACCGGGAATATCGACCCCGGTCCGTGATTGTCACCTGCGAGAAAACTCACCATGGAATAGCTGTAGATATACGGATTGCTGTTGGCTTTTCGCCGCGCGTCCCAGTCTTTGTCCGAAGGGCATCGGAAGAGATTGGTTGTGAAGCTGCCAATGTGACGTCCAATGGCGCTGTTTTTTGTGTCCTGAATTATGTCGGACGTAAAACTGCCGCTTCCGGTTCGACTAATATTCCAGAAAATCCAATCTTCCTGCATTGCATTGTAAGCGCCGCGAGAGGCGACACCTGGAAACGTATCCTCGTTGTCATCCAGGTACATTGCGAACGCAAGGCCGAGTTGCTTCAAATTGTTGATGCACGCAGTGTGATTTGCTTTTTCTTTGGCTTTCGACAACGCCGGTAAGAGCATGCCTGCGAGAATTGCGATGATCGCGATCACGACAAGCAATTCGATCAAAGTGAAGCCGCGGTTCAGTTTCGGAAGCGCAACTGGTTTCGGACATCCATTTTCGTTTGGGTTCATGAGCGAATTCTATTGAAGAACTGCAAGGTCGTCAATTTCCAGGTTTGGTGCTTTCAGCACTGATCATTTCTCCATTTCCAAGGTTACAACGGGAACGCGAGGATCTTTTGAGGGCCAGTTCTCTTTGATCCAAATATGATCGGGATCATCGGAGTTAGCTAGCGACTGAGCGCTGCCGGCCAAGAAGTTGAGATAGTAAGCGTTGTATCCATGCGCGGCCGCTACCGGATGATATCCCTCCGGAACGAGCACCACATCGCCACTTTCAGCCGTGATCGTCTCATTTACTCTCCGATCTGACGTATAGATGCGTTGGATCGCGTAACCCTCCGGCCTGTCGAACTGATAGAAGTAGATTTCTTCAAGGTCCGCCTCGATGATTTTGCCATCGGCATCGACTCGATGGACATCGTGCTTGTGCGGCGGATAGGAACTCCAGTTTCCAGCGGGTGTATAGACTTCCACCGCAACGAGTCGATGACAGTTGAACCCCGGCGGAAACAGCGAATTGATTTGCCGGGACGCGCTCCCACCTCCTCGAAATTCGACAGCCACATCCTCTGGTGTAACAAGTTTGGGCACATGATCTACTTCGCACTTGCAGGCGCCGTATGCGAGAAGAAAATTGTCCGTGTGCGCTGTGACCTTAAACTCTGTGTTTCGAGGAAGATAGAGAGCGTAGGGCATTCCATCAAACACGGTTCGCCGGCGTCCGATCTTCAGCCATTCTCCGTTGGAGGAACGGATTGAGCAGGCGCCGGCAAGAATCACTAATCCGAATTCAAGATCGCCGGTCTTTGACTCCCATGATTCGTCTTCCTGCATGCGGCGGGCGCCAAAGTACAAATGCTCCCAGCCCGCCGTCGAAGGAGTGATCCAAACGAACTCGCCGGAATCTGAAAAGGGGCGTACCAAGAGTCGTGATTCCAAATGAGATTTCATTGATTACCGAATCATGCAAGGAGTGCGATGTGAATTGGAAGAAAATAAGGGGAAGCGAGTCTGGGAGTGAATTCGTTTGCTGCCAGGAAAGGCGGCTTGAAAGAGAAATTGTTATCAGAAATGAGATGGCATGCCTGTTGCTTCTACAGTTTTCGACAGAACGAAAGGCAGTCCCTCGTTCCACGCTAAGGCGGCCCCGGGTGGGGCCGTCGTCTTTTTTTGGTTGCTAAGGAATTTGTGGACAGAATGTTCGATGAGTTACCTTAAAGCCGTTTCGATGAGGGATTGCAATTCCGCTGAGTGCTCATAGGCTGTGTTGAAAGTGCTTTACAGGCAATGAAGAAATAAATAGGCTTCGGTCGCTTAAATAATGTAGTGGATTTCAGATATGGACGGAAAATCGAAGACGATAACAGATTTCAGAGTTCACGAGCGTGATACCGGTTCGCCTGATGTGCAGATAGCTTTGTTGACGAATCGGATTAATCATCTGACTGAGCATCTGCAAAAATTCAAAAAGGATCACAGTTCGCGCCGGGGGTTGTTGATGATGGTTGGGCAGCGACGGCGCTTGCTAGATTACCTTCTTGATCGCGATGAAAGTCGTTATCACGCGATCACAAAACGGTTAAAGCTTCGCAGGTAACAGCTGTGATCGAGAGCTCCTCTCTTCATTTGACATTCTACTAGTTGCAGTCCGGCGTAATAAACATCCGAGGGAATTTGGAAGACGCGACCAAATTCCAAAAGCTGGCTCGAAGGTCGTGTTTATCTAACCCATTGGCACCGGGAAATTTCATTCAGTACCTGACGTGACAGGTGCTCACTGAAGTTCCTCCGGGCCGATGGGTTTAATTGTTAATACTCATATGGCAGAATCGATCACGTTCCAAGTTGGAACAAACTCAATACACATAGAAACAGGTAAAATGGCCAAACAGGCCGACGGTTCGGTAACGGTCCGTTGCGGTGAAACAATTGTTCTTGTTGCCGCTGTGGCGGCTAGCAACGCCAGACCTGGTCAGGAATTTTTTCCATTAACGGTGGACTATAGGGAAAGGGCGGCCGCAGCGGGCAAATTTCCTGGAGGTTACTTCAAGCGGGAGGGCCGCCCTACGGAGAAGGAAATCCTCACATGCCGCCTCATCGACAGACCAATTCGTCCGTTGTTTCCAAAGGGATGGTACAACGAAGTCCAGGTTCAAAGCATTCTTCTAAGCGCGGATGGCGAAAATGACCCGGATATGTTGAGTCTCATCGGCGCGTCCGCTGCGCTGACCGTTAGTGATATTCCTTGGGACGGTCCAATTGGTGCCGTCCGCGTCGGGCGTGTTAACGGTGAGTTCATTGCGAACCCCACTCATACGCAAATGGCGGAAAGCGATATCGATTTAGTTTACGTGGGGAATATTTCGGACCATGTCATGTTTGAGGGGGCTGCGAAAGAAGTCTCGGAGGCTGACTTTCTTGCTGCCCTTCAGTTCGGTCATTCGGCGTGTCAGCCGATTATTGCGGCGCAAAAAGATCTCGCCAACCGTGCTGGGAAACCCAAACGAGCCATCGTGGTGAATGTGGTTCCGGACGAGATTCTGAAAGAAGCGCAGGCACTTGCCGGAGATCGTATGATTCCCGCGCTGCTCACGCCTAAGAAACTCGAGCGTGAAGCGGCCGTGAAGGCGGTAACACAGGAGGTTGGAGCGAAGCTTGTGGAGAAGTTTGGCGCCGAGAAGGTTACCGAGTTTGTTCTGAAAGATGCTTTCTACTACATTCAAAAGGCTGCAGTGCGGGGTCTGATTCTAAACGACAACAAGCGGTTGGACGGACGAAGTTTTGATGCCGTACGTCCCGTGAGTTGTGAGATAGGGATGCTTCCGCGAGCTCACGGTTCTTCGCTGTTTACACGTGGGGAAACACAGGCAGTCGCAGTCGTGACGCTTGGAACGACCGAAGATTCACAGAATTTCGACGCTTACACCGGTGGAAAAACTGAAAAACAGTTCATTCTGCACTATAATTTCCCAAATTTTTCCGTTGGTGAGACCGGCCGGATTATGGGGCCAGGGCGGCGGGAAATCGGACATGGAGCTTTGGCGGAGCGATCGTTAGAGCCTGTTATTCCATTGAAGGAGTTTCCGTACGCCATTCGGGTGACCAGCGAAATCATGGAATCCAATGGTTCAAGTTCGATGGCGTCTGTCTGTGGCGGCAGTCTCGCGTTGATGGACGCGGGAGTTCCTATGAAACGCCCGGTGGGCGGGATCAGTATTGGGATTTGCACGGAATCCGGCGACCAGAACGAGCTCAAACGCTATCAGTTGCTAACGGATATCATCGGATGGGAAGACGCGTTCTGTGATATGGATTGCAAGATCGCTGGCACGGAAATGGGAATTACGGGATTCCAGTTGGATCTGAAGCTTAGAGGTCTGCCGCACCAGCAGATGGTCGAAACGATCGAAAAAGCGCGCATCGCTCGATTGCATATTTTGGGTGAAATGGCGAAGGTTTTGGCTGAGCCACGCAAGGAGATGAGCAAGTACGCGCCGCGCATCATTACACTGAAGATTAATCCTGAAAAGATCGGCGCTCTGATCGGTCCTGGTGGAAAGAACATTAAACGTATCGTCGATGAGTCCGGTTGCGAGATTAACATTGAGGACGACGGGACGGTGAACATCTATTCCGTCAGCGAAGACGGAATGCAGATAGCCCGAAAATCGATCGAGTCGCTAACGGCGGAGATCGAAGTGAATTCTGTCTATCGAGGAAAGGTGGTCAGCATTAAGGATTTCGGCTGTTTTGTGGAGGTTTTCCCCGGTCAGGACGGCCTTTGCCACATTAGCGAGCTTGCGAATTTCCGAGTCAAACAGGTCGAGGACATCGTCAAAATGGGGGATGAGATTACTGTCAAGTGCATAGGCATTGATGAGAAAGGCCGAGTGCGGCTCTCCAGGAAAGCGGCGATGGAAGATCGGGACAAAGAAATGGCCGAAAAGACCTGACCCATTCTGGGGAAAAGGATAGTGAAGGCATCGCGGTTCGTTTGTCGGCGGCACATATCCCCGGCTTGCCAAAGCGGTGCCTCATTTGTTTAATCGCGCCGTGTTGCAGCAGCAAACTTTGCGGGAACCGGTAAGCTTCGCCGGGATCGGTCTTCACAGTGGCAACCGGGTGAACCTCACTTTTTTGCCCGCCTCACCCAATTCAGGGATACGATTTCGGAGGGTGGATCTGGACGGAAAGCCTGAAATCGATGCGCTGGTGGAGAACGTCGTTGAGACGAACCGTTCCACAACTCTCGGAAGAGGCAATGTCAAAATTCACACGGTCGAGCATGTCCTCGCCACATTCGCTGGATTTGGAATCGACAACGCCGTGATCGAGCTCGACGCGAACGAACCTCCCATCGGCGATGGAAGTGCTCGCCAGTATTCGGAGATGATTGAGACTTCTGGGGTCGTCATGCAGGGAGAAAAGCGCGAATCTTTCGCCGTTCCTGAACCGACTGAAGTTCACGCCGGAGATTCCAGTCTGGCGGTATTTCCTTTCCACGGGTTGAAAATCAGTTGCACAAGTTCGGACAAACGTGGGCGATTTACACAGTTCTTCAGTGTCCAAGTTTCTGCAGAATCGTTTCGGAATGACCTCGCATCGGCTCGGACATTTTGTTTCTTCGAGGAGATTGAATACCTCATTAAGAACGGATTGATTAAGGGGGGGAGCTTGGAGAATGCCGTTGTCATTCGGGATGACGCGGTGCTAACGACCGAGCCACTACGGTTCCCAGAAGAGTTTGTTCGACATAAAATTTTGGATATTCTGGGTGACTTGGCTCTTTTGGGCCGACCGATCTTGGGGCACGTCGTCGGGATTTGTCCGAGTCACAATTTGAACTGCGAGTTGGCGCGTCAGTTAAACATCTTGATGCGTAAACCAATGATGGCAGCGCAAGCGTTTGCGCCTCCGCCCGCGCAGACGAGAATTACTCCTTCCGGTAATCGGGATGTTTCGGAGAAGGAATCGCCCGATCCGACTGCGATTGATATTGTGGAGTTGATGAAGATCCTTCCACACCGGTATCCATTCCTAATGGTGGACAAAGTCAGTCGAATCGAGGGCAATCGCATCAGTGCCGTAAAGAATGTCAGTGTCAATGAGTCCTATTTTCAGGGGCATTTCCCGGGCCACCCAGTTATGCCGGGAGTTCTTCAGTTGGAGGCCATTGCGCAGGTCGCCGGTGTGCTTATGCTAAAACAGGCGGAGAATACGGGAAAAATTGCCTACTTTATGTCCGCCGACCATGTCAAATGGCGGAAACCTGTGCGACCGGGAGATCGATTGGTGATCGAAGTTGAATTGACGAAAACGCGCGGTAAGATTGGCAAAGCGAAAGGAGTCTGCTCAGTGGATGGTGAGACTGTTAGCGAAGCTGAAGTCTCTTTCATGTTGATCAACGATTAGTCGATGGGCGCACTCGATACGAATTTGATCAGGTGGGCCGGACATTCCGCGGCCCGAGGCTTATGATCCATCCTTCCGCTATTATTCATCCGAATGCTCAGATTGGAAGCGACTGCTCAATTGGCCCGTACTGTGTGATTGGAGAAAAAGTGATTCTCGGCGATCGTTGTCGATTGCACTCCCACGTGGTGGTTGATGGAGATACGATTTTTGGAAGCGAGAATGAGATTTTTCCGTTTGCGAGCATCGGGCTGAAGACGCAGGATTTAAAATGGAATGGAGGTGTCACGCGAACACGAATTGGCAACTCCAACACTTTTCGTGAGTCTGTCACGATCAACAGTGCTACCGGCGACGGAGAAACGACCATCGTCGGATCAAACAACAGCCTGCTGGCCTACTCCCATGTGGCGCACAACGTTGTCCTGGGCAATCATGTGATCATGTCCAATGTGGCGACACTCGCAGGTCATGTCACCGTCGAGGACTACGCCGTCATCGGCGGACTGGCAGCCGTCCATCAATTCTGCCGGATCGGAACGCTCGCAATAGTCGGGGGCTGTTCGAAAGTCGTGCAAGATGTGCCGCCATATATGCTTGCCGACGGAAATCCAGCCGCGACGCGCACGATCAACAAAGTGGGGCTTGAGAGAAACGGCGTTTCGGAAACAGCGCAAGCAGCTTTGAAGCAAGCCTACAAAATCCTGTTCCGGGAGGGCTTGACTGTTTCGAAAGCGTTGGATCGCATTGAGCGGGAATTGCCGCAGCTCCCGGAATTGACCCATCTCGTTGGTTTCTCACGAGCCACCGAGCGGGGGCTTAGCAAATAATCCGGCTAAGAACCAATTGTTGCCGCCGTTCCAAGAGGAGCGTAAGTTGTTGAGATGATCGACTTGACAGAAGTCCAACCCCGCAGGGGTGAACGGCTCGGAGTTCGCCAGCCAACTCCTCCCGCTCGGCTCGACGCGCTCTCACGAGATATTCTCGCCTTAAAAAGAGAGATGAAGGCTGTGATTCTCGCTCACAACTATCAGGTCCCTGAAATTCAAGATATCGCGGATTACGTCGGCGATTCGCTTGGTCTTTCTCAGCAAGCCGCGAAAACAGATGCGGAGGTAATTGTTTTCTGCGGGGTGCATTTTATGGCTGAAACGGCGAAGATCTTGAATCCGGGCAAGGTCGTGTTGCTTCCGGATCGGGATGCCGGTTGTTCGCTCGAGGAGAGTTGTCCGGCACCGAAATTGAAAGCGCTGCAGGAGACAAGACCAGATTTATGGACCATTGCATACATTAATTGCAGCGCGGAGGTAAAGGCACTGAGCGATGTGATTTGCACCAGTGGCAACGCTGAAAGAATTGTTAATGCCGCGCCAAAAGATCGTGAGCTGTTGTTTGTTCCCGATGAGAATCTTGGCGCATGGGTCATAGAAAAGACCGGGCGCCCGATGACGCTCTGGAAGGGCAATTGTTACGTGCATGTGGAATGGACCCATGCCGCTATTACACGAATTCGGACTGAGTTTCCGGATGCTCCGTTGATTGCGCATCCGGAGTGTATTAAGGCGGTGCGAATGCTCGCGGACGAAGTCTGTTCGACTGAGAAAATGATCAGTTATTGCCGGCAGAATCCAGCTTGCGCGTTTATCGTTGCGACCGAAGCCGGGATGCTTCACCGATTGCGGAAGGAATGCCCCGGAAAAGAATTCATTCCCGCCCCAACTGAAAACTGCATGTGCAATGAATGCCGGTTCATGAAGATGAACACACTCGAGAAGCTATACGACTGCATGGCGAATCGAGCTCCAGCGGTCGAGCTCGCTGAGGATGTCATTCAGCGAGCTCGCATTCCGATCGAACGGATGCTCGAGATTTCGGCGAGGCCCTAAGCGGGGCTGGGCTGAGTCTCCGCTGTGAGCGGGGCGGAGTCGGACGAAGTCTCCGCTGCAGTTTTTTCTCCGGACCGCTTGAGTTTCTCAACCAAGTTGCCAACCGCCTCCTTTCCGGCAGCAACGCCAGCCCGAAAACCAGACTTTGACGATTCTGGAGTGAGGTGAGCTGCCAGGGTCCAACTAAAAACCGATGCGTACGAAAGTCCGTAGGCTGTCCAGTAGAGAGCTGATTTCGTCGCGGCTTGCACATTCGGAGCGGCCTTTTCGGCGGCTGCCTTCGCGCGTGAAGCGCCGCTGTTTACGGCGCCGCAAAGAGATTGAAATGCGCACCTAGGCGGGAGTTGATTCGATTCAGGCTGAGGCTTAGGAGTGTCAGCGGAATCTTGGCCTGGGCTATTCGGTTCATTCTGTGGCGTATGTGATTCGTTCATGGTTTGAAGTAGTTATTTCGATTCTGTTTTCGATCGTTCGCTTAGCTTATTCGTGAAAGGGCGATCCGCCAGTATAACAGCATATCCGGATTGTAAGGCGGATCGTTGTGAATTGTGAGTTACAAAGGAAAAATTCTGTGAGTATTGATTGCGCCGGATGGTTCGATTGTGTTTTCAGTGACTAACCTGTTTCGTTGATGGCGCCGATTCGCTACCGATTATGGAAGTTTTTGTTCATCCGTCGAATAGGAAAGGAGGAAATCCCGACACCCCCGTCAATGCGCGAAAAAGGCTTCCGGCGAGCGGTTGCTTGTCCAACTCGGATTCGCAAAGTCGCGTCGAAGCGGATGTAATATAAAGTTCGTCCAGGTTTTTCCCGCCGAAGCAGCACGCTGTGGCGCGTGCAACCGGAAGGTTGATTTTTCCCAATTGCTCGCCGGTATTTGGATTCCAACGAGTGACGGCCCATCCGTCCCAAAGGCAAATCCAAAGCATGCCCTCGCGATCAATGGTCATTCCGTCCGGATAGCCGATTCCTTCGGGGATTCGAATCGCAGTCCTGCGGTTGGAAATTGAAGAGTTCGTTGGATCGAAATCGAATGCGTCAACACACATGGTAGGTGTGTCGATAAAATACATGGTCCGACGGTTTTCAGTCCAGGCAAGTCCGTTTGATATTGCGACGCCATCCAGTATCTTCTTCGAGTTTAGGTGTTCATCCAGAACATAAAGGCTGCCGGTTGTTTTGCTTTCGTCATATCCCATCGTGCCCGCCCAAAACCGGCCGGCGGGATCGCATTTCCCATCGTTGAATCGGTTATTGGGAAGATCCGATTCCGGATCGCAGATCGGAGTGAGTTGACCTGTGTTCAGATCTAGGCGCGCAAACCCTTTTTGAGTGGCCGCAATGACATCCCCTCGCTTGCTGAGAACGGCGGATCCGACGTGGCAGCCTGTCGAAAACGATTTGTTCTCTGTCTTGGCCGGATCAAACAGGCAAACAAGCGACGATTCGATGTCCACCCACAACACTCTCTGTCCTGCGGCATCCCACGAGGGGCCTTCTCCCAGAACAGCCTTCGCTTCAAACACGCATTCAGCCGAAATGTTTTTCATTCCATTATTTGTTTATCATAACTACCGATCCGGAACTTAGTTCACGAAAATCACGGGCTCATATTAGCCCGGATATTACGTACGGCGAAAGAATTTTTGAGCGGCACGAAGCAAATGCAACGGCCTTAATGGTCCCTCCTAAAGGCGTCGCGTGGGACTCCTAGAAGATGACGAGGCTCATTGGTCAGGCTTTAAGGAAGGATTATGCCGGCGCAACGTACGCTAATGACTAAGGCTGGAATTCGCTGGACCAAACAATTTGGTCGTCAAATCCCGGTCCAATCTTTACACCTTGGATATGGCCGAGCGGGATATTCGGACTCACGAAGTCACTTTTTGCAGCCGTGTTTCAAAGTGGGCAGATTCCATTTTCGCAAACACCCCGTCTTTGTCTTTCAAGCGCACTGAGATTGAGGAATCCAAAGGCATTAAGCGCAAACGTTCCGATCTGCGCGTCTATGGAAAAAGCGACCAGTTGATTCTCGCCGGGGAAGTAAAGCTGCCGGGGACGCCGGACGGCCGCAATGCTTACAATGCCGCGCTGGTTGACGACTCCTACCAGAAAGCCTCCAACATGGGGGCAGAGTTTTTCTTCACTTGGAATGTCAACAAGCTCGTTCTGTTCGACGCCAAACTGTGGCATCTCCCGATCATGGAGCGCCGGGTCAAGGATTATGACCTCGGCCTTGACCTCGATAATCCCGACGATGTTTCCCGCGCGGAAGTCGAGAAACGCATCCAGAAATTTCTCGCTGATTTCTTTGCTGACTTGCAGGCCATCATGGAAGGCAAGCAGCCGGATTGGGGAATGCCGCCCGACGAATTCTTCATCCGCGCCTTTGAAAGCCATATTTCCTGGCCGGTGAAACTCACGGCGGAATTTCTTTGGGCGAAATCCGCCGCCGAAAAACAATTCGACGCGCTCTTGCAGGAATGGATGGCCGGCGATCAGGGTTGGCAAGTCATCCGCAATGACCCGAACGTGTGGCGGATGCTGATTGACCGCGCGGCGCGCACACTCTGTTACGTCTTCGCCAACCGTTTGCTGTTTTACGAATCCGTCCGCCGCAAATTCGACGAGTTGAAAGAGCTTCAAGTTCCGAAGAAGGCCAGTCCGGCGGACGAACTCTACCTGCATTTTCAAAAGACGTTTCAAAATGCCGTTGACGCCACGGGCGATTACGAAACGCTGTTCTACCCTGCGGAAAAAGATTGGGCAGGGCCGTTGATCTTTGGTCATGAACATTCTTTGGAAGCCTGGCGTTCCGTGCTGGAAAACCTTCGCCCGTTCAACTTCAAAGAGATTCGCACGGATATTTTGGGCGGCATCTTCAAGAAGCTGATCGCACCGGAAGAACGCCACAAATTCGGCCAGCATTATACCAACGAGGACGTCGTGGACATATCTCTGTTCGCGGCTCATCTCTGCACGCTGAACCTCGCCGCCCGTGACATTCGCGACGAAGAAAACTACCCGCGCGTCCGGCGCGGCAATTTCTTTGAAGTCGCCGCAACGGTCGCGAAGAAAAAACCGTTCTGTTTGTTGCCGCAAGGATTGCAAGGCGAGCGCACACCCGGTCCGGTTTATCTGCCGCCGCTCGACGCCGTCGTCGGCAATCCGCCTTACGTGCGGCAGGAACTCATTCCCCGGCGCGGGCAAAAGGGCGTCAAGCCGATGCAGGCGAAGGAAGACTTGCTCGAACTGTGCGCCGAATTCTGGCCGAACTTGAAACTCAGCGGACGGAGCGACCTGCATTGCTATTTCTGGCCGACCGCAGCACATCTCCTGAAGGAAAATGGCTGGTTTGGTTTTGTTGTTTCGTCCAGTTGGCTCGACGCCGAATACGGCTTCGCCATGCAATCATGGGCTCTCACCAATTTCAAACTTCACGCAATTTTGGAAAGCAACGCCGAGCCGTGGTTTGAAGATGCCCGCGTCAATACGTGCGCGGTGATTATGCAACGGTGCGACGATCACGCCGAACGCGACAAGCAACTGGTCAAGTTCGTTCGGCTCGACACGCCACTCAAAACCATTCTTGGTGAGCGCCCTGACGAAAACGCCCGGCAGACGGCGGCGGAAGAATTCCGCGCTGAAATTCTGGCCTGCAAAAAGAACGCGACCCGCGACGGCTGGCGCGTGGTGGTGAAGAAACAAAAAGACCTCTGGGAAGACGGTCTGCGGGCCGGGCGACTGTTTGAAATGCAGAAACAGCGTGACTCGGCGGAAGGAATCAAGAGCGTCAATCCGGCGGAAGGCGACGAAGTAGAGGGCGAAGACAACGGCGTGTATGACGAAAACGGCAACGGCCTTTTGCGCGATGACGGGGGTATTGGCTACGGCCCGAAATATGGTGGCGGCAAGTGGGGCAAGTATCTCCGTGCGCCCAATCTTTATTTTCAAATTATGGAGCGTTACGCCAGTCGCTTCGTACCACTCGGCGAACTCACGACCATTCGCCGTGGTATCACCAGCGGTTGCGATGCCTTCTTCATGCCACGCGACGTTTCAGAGAAGTTTTTGGAAGAATATTCCAAGCTCGAATGGAATGACGCGCCATTGCATACACATTGCAAGCGGGCAGAGGTTGAATCCGCCAAGGTGAAGCTGATTCTGGCTGGTGACGGCACGGTGCATCCGATTGAAGCAGAATATCTCAGGCCAGAAGTTCACAGCTTGATGAACATCACGCGCCCAGTCCTAACCGCTGCGGAATTGAATCGGCTGATTTTGTTTGTGTCCGAGCCGATGGAAAAGCTGAAAGGAACTTACGTTCAGAAATATCTCCGCTACGGCGAAAAAACCTCTTTCGCTTCAAAGAAAAGTAAAGCCGTACCCGTGCCGCTGCGGTCAACGTGTGTTGGACGCGAACCGTGGTATGATCTCACTTTCACAAAGTACGGACATTTCATTTGGCCGAAAATCCAGAAATATCGTCATGTCATCGTTCACAACAAGAATCAGCTCATCGTGAACTGCAATTTGTATGACGTGACTGTAGTTGACGAAAAGTGCTCGCCGGAAATCTTGGCGGCTGTTTTGAATTCCACGTTGGTCTGTCTGTTCAAGTTTTATTTTGGTCGCTACGCAGGCACAGAGGGAACTTTGAAAACGGAAGTTGTGGATGTGAACTTGTTGGAACTTCCCGATGCGCGTCTCGTAACCAAAACCGTCGCCAGGAAATTACAAGACGCTTTCGCCAAGCTCTGCCGGCGCGACACGCAGCATTTCGTTGAAGAAGAGTTTTTGGAATGCCAGTTGGCAGAGCGGGCCAAAAAGCTGGCCGAAAAACCGATTAGTTTGCCGATAGAATTAACCATGTCTGACCGGCGTGCGCTTGATCTGGCGGTGTTTGAACTGCTGGGCGTAAGCGATGCCGCCGAACGTGAGAAACTTTGCGACGAGTTGTATCACGAAACCACCGCGCACTTCCGGCATAACCGCATCTTGGACATCCAAAAGCAGGAGCAACGCGCTGGAACAGGAGGACGAGAGTTTCGCACTGACGAGTTGGCCGCCGATTTGTGGGACAGCCTGCCGGAAGAAGACAAGCAGCCGCTCGTTCCGTGGATTGCCAGCGAAGTAACCGATAGTTTGACGGTGAACATCCCGGAAGGTCACGCCAGCCTGCCCGACGCCAACGATATGTTGGACGCAAACACCGTTTTCTTCCGGCTGACCAAAGGCGGCAAGGCCGACGTGCCGCCGCTCTCGTTGCCAAGTCGGGCGCACGCGGAAATGGTTTACTTGCTGTCGCAACGCGGCATTTACGGTGCGGTGCGGTTGCCTAAAACGGAAAAAGCCGCGCAGAGTTTGCAGGCCAGATTGACGGCGCGCCTGGACGCGCTTGCGGCAAAAGCAAACGAACTGGCTCGCAGCCGGACGGGTGATGAAAAGAAGGCAATCGATTTGGCGCGCTTGTTGGAATTCTGGATGACTCACGGCAAACCACGCCGTGAATCAAAACAGAAAAAGCCGCAACAACCATAAGCGAATATCGGATTAACGATCCATTACGGGTTGTCTGTAGAGGAAAACATTTCTTCCGCTGTGGTTCACGAACTCGTTAAACGCACGGCCCTTTATGCCCGGAAGATTGGCTGCGCGGAAGTCGGTGAAGCCACTCGCGTTGAAGCGGACACACCATTCACAGGGCTCTTTGTCAGAGTGGGGCGCGAAGAAAATTGTTGTTTTGGGAATGCTCCCGCGAAACGCGGTTGGGTGGTGGAAGTCTGGCCGGGTGAAGGTTGTGAGAACGCGCTGTTCGGCCTGTGCCAGTATCCACGCCGAATTCCGTTTCGCGCGGGGTCAATCGCCACAGGTTTCGAGGGCGGCTGGTTGCTCAAAGGTTTTTGCAAGACGCAATACGCGGGCGAGCACGGCTGGGAACATTTTCTCAAGTGCCATCGGCAAATCATCAGCCTGCTGGATTTTTGGCGACAGCTTGGCGTGGCCGTGGAAGTGACCGACGACGGCGAATACTTCCAAACGCGCTCGGAAGAAAAATTACGAAACAAGCTCCAGCAATATGACGGTTTGGTGGCAGGAGTGGGCGGGATGCTCAAGGATATGCCAAACGATTCAGGCGGCAGTCTCTCGGTGGAATCGCCGATCTTTGACTACGCGAATTTCGAGCGGCTGGAGCATGAAGGACGGCTCGAGTTTGGCAAACAAGTCGAACAGTTGCGAAAAGAGGCCGACAAAGGACTATTCTGAGCTCCATCGAAAGGCGTCGAGAAAGGCATTGTGGCCTTGGATCCCGATAGCAATCGGATACTTCAATCGCGTCTCACGCTCGTCAAGTATCCGCTCCATCACCGATCCTTTGGAAAACATATTTGGCTGGCATTCGGTGCCGATCGGGGGCGGCGATGGGAATCGGACAACTTCCGAATTGCCGGAGCAAACCGACGGTGCCGCGCCGTTTGACGGGTTTGGGAGTAAGGAGGATGTGGTGGTGTTGGTGAGTTTCAAAACGGCCGCGTCTTCCGCGTCACGCGATGGCGGTAAGAACTTCACGTTTGAAATCGGCTGAGTTCTCGTCTCCCTTTCCAGCGCGATTTTCAGGAGAACACTCAGGGAGAAGCGTGCAAAACGATCCGGTAGAAACGCTGGGCATGACCAATCACCAAAGAGGCGGTTACCGTCACGGAGCGAGCCACCCCGGCGGGAACGTCGGCGAATGCCTGCCAGACGCCGCCGGAAAGGGAGTCGCAGTATTCCATTGAATACGATGTTCCCTCGGTCGCAGTGAAGCCAATCTGGAGGCCAACGTTTGTGATGACGGTTGAATTGATTCGCAGAGCGCCGATCGGATCTCCTGCAACGGTGAAGTAGATCCCGGTGATTTTGAAACCGCCCGACTCATCCGGGAGTATTGCATGCACTTCCAACTTGTAGTAGGGCCATCCTCGGGACAGCGTCGTGACCGCCAAATCAGTGCTGTCGGAATAATATTTCCACAAATCCTGACCTCGGCGGGATTCCGGGATGATCGCCTTTGTGTGGACCTGATAGAACGGCTTCCAAACCTCATTCCAAGGTCCGTCCGGCGATTCGCCGCCAAAGATGATTACCTCCCCCGGATTCACAGTATGAGTGACCCAGTACATGTCGAACTTGAGCATCCGCTTGGCCGGATCGGCGCAATAGTCTGGTACAAGTACGTGTCCACACCCGGCTGAACAGTCTGGCCCACTTGATCCTCGCCTCGACCTGTCGAAATCCGGGCGGCCGTGCCCAAAACTTTGTCTGGAGTCGGGTTGCCGTCTTTATCGGTCGCACCCCACCTTCCGTCCGAAATCCATGAATCCATGCCGGGCTTGGTGCCGTCTCGGTTCCGAAACCACGGATTCTTCACCAGGTTGTCCGCAGGGAGCTGTGGGACTTGGTAAGTGGCATCTGTCGCGCCAAGAGTTGATCCGTTATGCGGCAGGCATTCGCAAAGCAAAACCAAAACAATCAATTGAAGCTGAGCTTTCATACTTTGGAAGCGGGTTCGAGTTGGACCTCAGATTGCGGCAGCAATTGCCGACATAGGCACACCATATTGCGCCTGCGCAGCAAATCAAATGCGATCTCTAAGGATAGGTAGCGAATTCCCCGGGGAGGTTCACGTTTTCAATCCCCAACCTGCTGCGCCTCGGAGAGGCGCGCTCCGGAGCGCGGGTCTGTGACCCGCAGCAAGATCCGGTTTGTGGAGAGAGTGAAAATGTCAAACGAGATGACCCGAATCGGGGCCATGAACCGGGACAATATTGGACCGCGGCCATCCTGGCCGCAGCAGTTGCGATGTTCTTCATCGCCGTTGGAGCAATGCCGGACCTCTGTCGTACAGAAGCTGCTGCGGCCAGCATGGCCGCGGTCCGGTTCTTTCGGTTCATGGAGAGCCCCGACCTTCAAAAATCGCACGCACATTGGGTCCATTAACCGCGAAATTGGAGCACAGGACTCAAAACGCAAATCGCAAATCAAAAATAGTCCCGGTTCTTTCGGTTCATGGAGAGAGAGAGCCTCGAGGTCTGAAATAAAGAACTGCGCACGGACCATGAATTGTAGCAGCCGACGTGAGTCGGCTTGAACACTCCGGCAAATGATTGGAGCGGACTCACGTCCGCTGTTACGAGGTTCATGCGAAGGTCGATCCGCTTGTTTTGCCCTCAATCTGCGGGCTTGGCTTCCAGCGACGCGCACACGAGTTCTTCGTCATTTCGCGCAAAATCATGTAAATGTGACACGAAGTTTGATCCTTTGTTAAGATAAGATCGATGCAAGGACGTTCCAATGCTTGGCTGCGGCACCCCGCCGCACCAATCCCGCCCCGGCTTCAACCCGCAGCCACTCCACGCATAACCGAAGGAAACAGCAGTCCGCGCCGCGATTGCCAAATCGGTGCGCGGTTCTCGAAAGATCAATGGCAAAATCGCGCTCATGTTCCAAAACGCGATCATCAGTAATCCTTGCCCTTCCGAATTAAATCGATCGTTGAGATATCTGCTCGCCGATCCGGCGAGAGGCTCGGAGAGATCTTTGACGCTCGCGGCGTTGGGTCGAGCGTTTCGAAGGATTCGAAATCTCGGCAAGATTGAGCACTTCCACTGGCGAACTTGCCACTCCTGTCAAAGCAATCGGAAGGAAACGGCGCTCTTGCTGGCAGCTAAATTGCCAAGTATTTGGATCAGCCTGGGCCGGTTACTTTCGAATTTGACAAATAATTGAAACTCTTCGAGCCCTGATCGTGTATTGAGTACTGAATTTCAAAATTCGCAACGCCGGGCGGGCAGGTTTTCCTAATTTGGAAACTACATCGCGATCGGGGCTGCCGAAATCGACGCAAACGAGTATTGGAGAAAATGTGATGAAAAAAATGGTTTCAATGGGTTCATTAGCAGTTTTGTTTCTGGCGGTTCTGATGAGTTTCGGCGGTTGCGCCGTCTCGGGCGGATACGCTTTCATGGGCGCCAAATATGAGAAAAGAGTCGAGAAAACGTTCGAAACTGGCGCGGGAGGAACTTTTGCTCTCAAATCTGAATTGGGCTCGGTCACGGTTCAAAGCCATGCCGGCGACACCGTAAAAATCATCGCGACCTTGAAATCAAACGAGGAAGAGTGGTTCGATCGATTTGACATCACGTTTGAAACCGAAGGTAACAATGTCGATGTGTTGGGAGAGTGGAAGGATCGGACATCCTGGCGAAGAGTTCGAATGGGCATTCATTACGAGATCCAGGTGCCGCGTGAGTACAGTTTGAAAATAAGAACTGCCGGGGGAAGCATTTCTGTCGATGACCTTCAAGGAGAAGCAAATCTGCGAACCTCCGGCGGGAGCATTTCGGCCGGCAAAGTCCAGGGCTCTGTCGTTGCTCAGACATCGGGCGGCAGCATTCGTTTGGAAGGATCCGATGGTCCGGCGGATCTGAGCACGTCCGGAGGCGGCATCACCGTCGGCGAAGTGAACGGCCCTGTAAACGCCCGAACTTCTGGCGGGAGCATTCAGCTAAGAGGCGTCAGCGGCAACGTGAACGCTCGAACCTCGGGTGGAAGCATTCATGCGGATTTGAAGTCTCAGATTAGCGAACCGGCCGAATTTAGAACCTCGGGGGGGAGCATCCGATTGGCGATCGATCCGAGTTTCAAGGCGGACATTGATGCGGAAACTTCGGGTGGACGAGTCTCATGCGATCTGCCAGTTACAATTCATGGTACGGCCAAGAAGACTAGCTTAAACGGCACGCTCAACGGCGGCGGCCCCCGCGTCAGTCTTAAAACTTCCGGCGGCAGCATCTACATTAGCGAGCTTTAGCCCCCAATTGGTATTCTCGCTGAGATTAGAAAGAATTCTGGGTCAGATTGAGGATCCGCTACGGTTCCAAATTTGCGAGCGACATCTCGTAATCCTCTACGAAATACCGTTTGCCTTTTTGAATCACCGTGTGCCCTTCGGAAACGAGGCGTTCTTTCAGACCTTCGATTCCTCCCGGGTACTTTGGGTTCAGTTCGCCGTTAGACTTGAGCGTTCGCCAATATGCCGTTGAACGCTTAACACCCGCGGCCTCGGCTTCCGCAGACGCGTGCGCGGCGATCCAAGCGAATATTCCGGTCGTCAGAGGACATCCGATCGTTGCGCCATGCCGCGTGGCCAGCGCCTTTCGCAAATAATCAATAGTTGTGAGCTTTCGCTTCGGCACGTGGCGCATAAGGCCGTCCACTTCCATGGGTGCGGGAATCACAAACGTTCCCGTTCCCCAGCGCTTGCTCTTCGTGTCATCGATCGGACAGACCTTGGGACACCCTTTGCTGTCCGCCAATTTTTCGCGCCACGATTTTTTCTTCATTCTTCAGTCATTGGCTTCTTCGCGCTCTGCTACAGCCCAGCAGCAGTTACTAGAGTCCTTGACTCTGAAAACTCAAAGTAATTGAGTCAAGATTTCTCAAGCAGCCTTCTGTTGTGCAAAGTAGTCAGTGAGTTCGGTTTGAAGGTTTTGGAACGTGCGGGAAAGTTTGGAGTTGGACTTTGGGGGGCGTGGCTTTCGGCTTAAATCGAATCCTTGAGAGTCTCTTGGAAAATCGGTATCCCGATTTGAAGTTCGAGGTCATCAACGCGGCCATGACCGCGATTAATTCCCATGTCGTTCTGCCAATCGCCCGGGAGTGCGCATCAAGAAATGAAGATCTGTGGATTGTCTATATGGGAAACAACGAGGTGGTAGATCCCTACGGACCCGGCAGCGTGTTCGGCGCCAGCGTACCCGGACTGTCATTCATTCGGACGAGTCTCGCCTTGCGCGCAACTCGATCCGGCCAAGTGATCGAGTCTTCGATGGACCGCATTGCCCCGAACCTCACCGCGACAAATGAATGGAACAAGCTCTATGAAACAGGCATCGCGCAGCAAATGCCAAGAGCCATTCGCACAAGCGGTTATTTCGTTCGAGCAAGCCGCTGCAATCGACGATCCCTTCGCGGATCTTCATTTTCGGATGGCACGATCTCACCACTCTCTCAGTAACGCCGGCGAAGCAACCACCTAGACCATGCGACTGGCATTCGGCTCAAAGATGACGGCGTCCATCCTCGCCCTCGCTCAGATTGTGGGCAACTTGGCGAAACGCGTTTCGGCAGATTCGGCGCCCTCCCCCCAATTGAATCCGAAGGGAAACACAATCACTGCCTCGCCACGCCCTTTTACGATTGAAGGACAAACCCTCATCGAGAGATGGGGAGGATGAACGGAGGAATCAGCTTGCTGCTTCTTGGCAATGGGAAAGGGAACTTTGAACCGCTCGTTTCAATTGAAAGCGGGATCTCGATTAGCGAAGAAGCCCGGCGCTGAGCCGTGACTGATTTGAATGGTGACGGACGAAAAGACCTCGTCTTTGGAATTATGGGCGGCCGCCTCAAATCATTTCTCTCAATCGCGCCCCCTTGATCGCCCGCCCGCCCTTTGACTGTGCATCCGCGACTTGTCGAGACAATCGTTGGACCGCAGGCTGTCCCATCCCGCAGCACCCGGAGAATCCTCCTCGCATCGGAAACAAGCTGATGCATCGATTTGAAGGGGATCGCTGCGGATTGATACAAGCCGCGGTCCGGTTGCACAATACAACTCCACCACCAACTCGGAGATGCACCGGCTCGTTGACTCATCGAAACTTCGGCTTTTCAGATTGTTTTCAGAGTGCTAGCTTTGCCGAGTGGTTCCCAGCGCCTGGATATCGGAGCCTTTATCAAACCGTTCGGCTATTCCGATTTGGCAGGGGCAGGGCGCGCATTCAAACACAAAAACTGTCCAAGAAAATGAAAGCACTTACACTTCTCTCCACAACGTCTGTTCTCGCCATTTCTTTGCTCACGGTCAGCGCAAGTCCGAAGGACGACGCGTGGAAAGCGGCTGCCAAACTCGCCGATGCGGGGGGCTACAGTTGGAAATCCAACACAGAAGGAGGATTCGGCGGAGGCGAGGGTGGTGGCAAGGTTGGCAAAGACGGAACTGCGATTCTTACGATCCCGCGCCGCGACGGAACCATGCAGGCCGTGATCCATGGGAAAAAGGCGGCGTTGGAAACTGACGAAGGCTGGCAATCGCTTTCCGAATTGGAAAACGCCGAAGGATTCATGCGATTCTTTGCGCGGCGTCTCCAGAATATCAAGCTTCCCGCCCAAGAAGCGGCCGCTTTGGCAAAGAACGCCGAAAGCCTCACCGAATCTGACGGTGTCATCTCGGGAAAACTAAGCGAAGCGGGTGTAATCGAATTGTCCGGTTTCGGCGGTCTGGGCAACGACGGCCCCACCATTAGCAATGCCAAAGGGTCTGTGAAAATCTGGATCAAGGACGGCCTGATTTCGAAGTATCAATACTCCCTTCAGTACACCTTCTCGTTCAACGGAAACGACCGCGACACCGATCGAACGACGACGATCGAAATCAGCAACATCGGCTCCACCACCGTCGATGTTCCCGAGGGCGCGAAGAAGAAACTCTCCTGACCAATGAGAACCACTCAAATATCCCGGGCAATTCTCGTCGGCGCTTTCCTCGGAACTATCACCCTGGCAGCCAGCCTTCACGCACAGCCACGGGGACCACAAGGCCCTCGCGTCGTGTCGCCCGAAGTTTCCGCGGACCGAAAGATCACGTTTCGCATCCTCGCGCGAAAGGCTGAAACCGTGAAACTTTCCGGCGGCGACATTCCTGGCAACGGTCCGGGAACCGATATGGCCAAGGGCACAAACGGCGTCTGGGAGGTCACCCTCGGCCCGATCAATCCGGGCTCGTACCGCTATAACTTTAATGTCGATGGCGTTTCGGTGATCGACCCCCGGAGTTCGGCGATCAGCGAGTCCAATAACAACGTGTGGAGCCTGGTCCATGTTCCAGGGGCGTCTTTTATGGATGCACGCGAAGTCCCGCACGGGGCCGTCTCCGCAGTCACCTACTACTCGACCGCCCTCAAACGCTTCCGGAGGATGCACGTTTACACACCGCCGGGGTACGAATCCGGCGCGGGCAAGTTCCCGGTGTTCTATCTTCTACACGGCGCGGGGGACTGTGACGAAGCCTGGACTTCGGTCGGTCGCGCCGGATTCATTCTCGACAATTTGATCGCTGAAAAGACGGCCAAACCAATGGTTGTTGTGATGCCCGCCGGTCACACGAGCGCGGACGGTTTTGGCGGGCCGCGTCCGGCCGTCGATGAGTTTTCCGAAGATTTCGTGAAAGACATCATGCCCTACATCGAGAAGACGTACCGCGTTTACGCGGACCCGAATCACCGCGCCATGGCGGGCCTTTCGATGGGAGGCGGTCAAACACTGAACATCGGCATTCCCTATCTCGACCAGTTCGGGTATCTCGGCGTTTACAGCTCGGGAATCTTCGGCATCACGGGCACCGGGCCGGGCGCCAACCGCAGGCAGGGGCCCAGTTTTGAAGAGCAGCACCGGGAAATTCTGGATGACTCGAAGTTGAAGGATGGTCTGAAGCTATTCTGGTTCGCCACTGGCAAGGATGACTTTCTGATTGAAACATCGCGCGCCACGGTTGAAATGTTCAAAAAACATGGATTCGACGTTCAATACAAGGAAACCGAGGGAGCGCATACCTGGATCAATTGGCGGGAATACCTTAACGAGTTCGCCCCAAAGCTTTTTCAATAGACCCAACCTGTCCATCCCGGACTTGTTGGAATAATCGTTGAACCGCGGGTTGTCCCAGCCCGCACCGGAGTTTGGACATTTCGACAAACTCCGCCTCCCGGAGGGAGATTTGAAAAATCGGGTCGGGACGGCAGGATTGCGCCCACCGTCCCTCCCACACCACCGGACGTGCGGTTTTCCGCATCCGGCGGTTGAAAGCAGCGGCCTTATCCCATCGTGGCCGCAAGGTCAGATGGCATGACGAAACCCGAGCGCCGAAGCCGCTGATTGTTGAGTGCCGTCTGCAGGCTGGGGCTGCGCGCTATCGGCCACGCTCCTTTGGAACTGTGGGCGACTTTGAGCTGCCGCCCCTTCAATCCCAATCGGCGCAGAGCCTTAAGGCGGCCCTCCAGTCATGCCAACGCAACCAGTAGCATTTGCGGATGTGGCGTCGAATCCAGCCTTCCATCGCGAAAATGGGACGGCGTTCCTGGGCGAGGCGAAAATACTGCCACCACCCTTTCACGTAGGCGCGCCATCGGTCTCTAAGCTCGTTACTGCTCAGACTCTGGCAGCTCCGCCACAGTTCTCTGACTTGGTTCCGGAATCGTTCCACACTTTGCGGGGCCACTTCGATCTTCCCTTCCGGGTTGATCCGAATTCCTAGAAACTTCCGTTCCCAGGCTTGCCCAGTACCGCTCTTGGTCGAGTTCACTTGCAGACGCAGGTGTTGTACCGCTACGAACTGAGTCGGGGAAGCGGTTCTGAAGCGTTCTCGAATTAGGAGG
>JAQBVM010000396.1 GCA_027623095.1 Verrucomicrobiota bacterium | reverse complement strand
GCTTCAGATTGTGAAGTTGAGTGTGCAGAATTCTGAGACGGGCTATTTCCCGCGCTTGAGTTCACGCTCAGCACTCAGTGTGCTATCTTGTCCCCATATTTATGGTTCAAGTTCGCTTTCAACCAACGATTTGGGTAAACGAGCGCCTGGAGATTGCCGGGTTATTTCGCCTCGTCACGAGTCAACATTCCGCCAAACGGACGAAGGTCCTCGCGCCGTCTCCGGCAAGGTGTCGCAAAATGCTTTGCGAGGTCCGCGAACACCTTCGAATTCCAGTTGAAGCCCTCGCCGCGTTGCTCGGCTTGCCTTTGGCCACGCTCAGAAAATGGTTCGAAGGCAAGCGAAGCCCTTCGGGATCTGGCAGGCGATTGATTTGGTTGATGCATTCCAGTTTTTTCCACCCGGCAGCCCTTCGAAACCTGGACAGTTGGCTCGGATGGGAGGAAAGCCCTGAGAAGGTAGCGAACGTCCTGGATCAAGACCAAAACGAGGCGGTGTGTTCGCTAGATTCAGGTCATCCGTCGAGGAATCAAATAGTCCGCAATGGATCGGGCTGCATTAAGGTGCGCAATATTCGGAACGTGGAGCAGCTCGGTCAATATTTGAGCCAGGATATTCGATATGTCGGAATAACGCTGCTTGTCCAGGCCAGCGTAAAGGTTTCCGAATCTATCGCCGATTGCGATGCGCGGATCGCCGATAATTGTTTGGACATCAAAACGAAACTTCGGTTCATGGACCTGAAGATTGGTCTTATCAACCAGCAACTTTCTATCGCTCACGAGATGCTGGAATTGAAACGTGAGCTTGCTCGGAACCCTCCAGTTTTCTGCAAAACCCGGAGGCGAAGACGATCGTTTAGCCCAGGGGAGAAAGTTGTCCCTTTGGCAAATCCGCACGGAACCTTCGAAGAAAACGCGCAGGGAGCGAGTTAATCCGTTGCGATGGCGTCCATCCTACCAATTCCGCTGTGTTGATACTCCGGGAGTCGAAAAACGCGCTGGCGGTCGTTACGGACGGCTAAAAACGGCGTTTCCGTAGAGCTTCGGGTGTCAGTGTTTGACTCTCAATCGTATCTAAGCTTATTTGTTTATCCTTTGTTTTGTTCCCTCGGCGTCATTGCCGAGAAATTGTTTCGCCGAACCGTCAGCGTGAAGTCCGATTGGCATTCGATCGACAGACAGAGCAAGACAGCGCCTTCCTCGCGTAGTTGCGCCAAGAGCGCGCTCAATTCGGTGCCGCGACAATGAAAGGTTTCCGTGACGTTGCGTTCGGTTGGTATCACTTCAATTTGTCCGTTCATAAAACCCTTCTTTTTCACTGGTGGAGTTCTTTTCATGCGACACTGGCGGTTTAAGTTCCTTTGTCGGAGTCTAAAGGAGGCAGGTAGCGGTAGCGGGATGCACGTGGAGTTATGCCCTTTTCCGTTTCTTTGATAATTTGGAGGGCACAGAGAGCCTGCAACCACGTGGCTGCTGTCGTGTGGCTTTTCTGGTCGAAGAGTCTTTGGCACGTCCTCGATGCCAAATAAAACGGTTTATCACCTGCGAGGATTTGCAGTTGCCGACAGAACGCCACAAGTTGGCGTCGCTGCTGATTCTCAAATTGCTCGGCTTCCGGAGGCAGCGGTAGTTCTTGAGCTAACTTCCAGGCTTCCGGAATAGCCTTCCCCCCAAGTGGAAACTTCGCATGCTGCCGAGCATTCAGAAATTCCATTAGATAATCTTCTTTCGTTTGATCCGGACGCAAGAAATCTACCGCTCTGGCGTACCATTGATTAAATGCATCCCGGAGTTGTTGGGGTGTAAAAGTTCCTTCCTGCGATTCCAATGCCAGGATCGCCCGCGCAAATAAAAACAGACGGCGGTTATTCTGGTGCTGAGTGACCGGCAGCGAACACCTGATTGCATCCTCCAGAGTCTTAATCGGGGATGACCAATCACAGTGTACAGAAGAGACAGATGGGACAGATGGGACAGATGGGACAGATGAGACGGAAGGAACGGAAGGAACGGAGGACATGACTTGTGTTACTTCTGTACCTTCAGTCTCTTCCGTTCCTTCTGTACACCTGGGAGGATTTGCAATTTCACCCGTCCAATTGATTTCGTCGAATTCTATCTCAGTCACGGGTTTTTTGACGACGAATTTGTAGGGTTCCTTAGTTCCAGGGTGTATCCCCCAGACAATGCTCTGATTCCCATTGCCCCGAAATTCGCCGATTTCCTTTCCTGTTAGGGATTTGAGCATGCTTGATTTCTGCGGGAAGTTTCCCTTGAATCGAATCCAGAGACTTCGACCACGGGCACCGTGCGTTTGGAGAGTAGCCTTTAAATGCGGGTTCAGATCGAGGAACGGTTGTACGTATTCGTCCACGTCGAAATCGATGACGCAAAGCCCCCCAGACTTCTCACCAAGCGCGACCCCGATATTTCCATCTTTCAACTTCGCCAGATAACCCGGGGTCATTCCGCTCGCGGTTAAGTGTTTCCATTTCTTTTTGCCACCTTTGATACCCGAGGGCCAAGCAAGGAACACCACTGGTTTGCCCAGAAGGTTAATTAAATTTGGAACCGGATCATTGGTCATGCATTCGTGACCTGGTTGCTCTGCACCTGACGTTGACGTAGGGGAGCGGGTCATGCTGCTAAGTCCTCGCTTTCCCAAAATTTGCCTGCAATCTGGGCCACGGCGAAATCCCAGGATGCACCGGGGTTTTCCTTCAGATAAGCTTGAATCATTATCCGCAAGTCTTCGGGCACCTTGGCCTTGTCCGTTTCCTGGCGTATTTTGGAAAATGCCTTGTCAATTTCCGAGTTGAGACTGTGCGCCAGAGTCGCCCGCTTGAAGGCCGTTTTCAGCACGTCGTTATCGGGAACAAATTTCTTTACGCTGTGTTTCTTGAGTTTACCTTCCAGCCATTTGATGAGCTGGGGCGACGTCATTGCGTTGAGTTCCACTCGCTGGCCGTGGCCGTGGCCGTCGCCGAGCAGGAAACCGATTTCAGCTTCAGTTGCTCCGTTTCTTCTCAGATTCTTGGCGGCGGCGGTTTTGATTGTGAAGGGTTCACTTGCCAGCTTGAGACGGCGCACGTCCTCAAGCCGGATGCCGAGGTCAATTATCTCCGGCGGATTCTTGAACTTATAGCGGCGAGTGTTGCGCTGAAGCGTGCCGATGATGCTGAATCCGGCCTTGTCGAAATCGTGCAATGTCAGGAAGCGGACGCCGGGCATGGACTCCATGAGCCTGCGGGCGGCAGTGCTGCTGAGTCCTTTCGTGCTCATGATGGCCAAGTCGAACCGCGTTGAAATCTTCACCTTGTCGAGGAGCGGCAGGAAACCTTCTTTTTCTATGAAGAGGACATTACAAAAACATCCGGATGGGCCAACCGTGGGGAAACGTGTTGAGAGATGCGGGGGCGCGTCCTGCAAACCGGACGGCATTGAGAAGAGGTCGAGGTATTGGCGCACCTCCAGCGTGCCCAGGCCAAAGTTTTTCCCTGTGTGCGGCTCGGAAAAGTGGCCGCGAGCATCAAAGACAACATCCCAGTCGGCGCACACGTCAGGGGCTTCCGCCATGAAGTTCGGCACCAAGGTTTGGGTGATATACTGCGAATCCAAATCTTGCTTGTCTGTCAGTTCCGCCAGCACCATCGGGCGCAGGCCGTAGAAAATCTGGCGGGCGGCGGCAGGGTATTGGCCGTTACCGCTGACCAGTGCATACACCGCCGGAAGATGTTCATAGACGATCTCCTTGATGTCGCGCTTCCGGTTCCTGCCTTTGAGGAAACGGTCCATTTCACGCTCGCCTCGTTCTTGACTGCGAATCGTTGCTTTCACGATCCTTGCGTATTCGCCAGAAACCGAATTGACGGCGCTGGTGATGGCTTCGGCAATCTTACTCGGCAGTTGAACAGAACTCTTGCCCCGGTCGGAGTACTGCAGATGCGGCGCGGTTAGATGTACCAACACGAGGCACGGCGCATCATCCTTGACAAAATTCTGGGCAAGCCTGCCCGATAGTGATGTCCAATGCGCCAATTCCTTGAACGGGTCGGTGATACACGGTGAGAAGTTAAGGCCCGTCACAACCTCGCGTGTCTGGTCTTTATTTTCGAATACGCCGAAAGCCGCTTCAATGACGTACGGCCGGGCGTGATTATCCACACCGACAATTCGCTTGTAGCGGATGGAATTCTTGTTGCACTCACGGTCCAGGAACTCGCGCCGGATATGTTCCTCGCCAATGATGCCGAGGGTCTGCGGCTTGACCTCACGGCTCACAGCTTTCATCGCGGACAGCAACTCGCCAGCAAGGTCGCGGTTCACGTCACCGTTGGTGGCGAGGTCGGACAGTTTCGCCCCGGTGAGATTCAAGGCCGAGAGAATTTCCTTTTGTCTCACCGTGCTGCTGAGGCCGCGAAAGTTTGCGATGAACTCGCGGATGGATTGCGCCGGTGCGCCGTCCTGCTCGGCGGAAAGGTAGGCTGCAATCAGTCCAACAAACTGTTCCGTGTCGTACCAACGTGGCGAGATAGGGTCAGACGGTCGCCACTTCACCCAGGCAGAATTGCTTCGTTCCGAGTCTGCCGTGACGGTCCCCGCATAGCGTACGCTGAGATGAGGATTCAGAAGGTGGTAGTTGTCAACTCGTTGTAAAATTCTGGCTTCGGCGTCGTCTCCGAAACAGCTAGAAGAAACTCGGACAACTGTGCCGATTTTTACAAGGGACGGGCTCGTAGTGTGAACTATGACCGGCTCTTGCTTGATTCGGTTGACCGTGACCTCGATCTCATGTTTGACGCTACGGCTTTCAATTACGAGACGACTGCTCAGGTTCCCGCTCAAGACGTATGGAATTGCTAACACGGTCTTGAGAGCGTTGCCTTGCGCGCCACGGGTCGGCGATATGTAAAAGTCCTTACTGCTGGTTTTTGAACTGAAATCGAGGATACGCTTCACGACCTCGGCGGCGATGCCCGGCCCGCTGTCAGCAACGGTCAATTCGCCATCTGACAAGGTGACTTGAATGGCGGCGTCCTCGCCGACGTCCTCGGCGGCGTCGAGCGCGTTGTCCACCAGTTCTTTGATTAGCACGTCTGCCCAGTCATCGGGGTCATGCCCGGTTTGGAGCACCAATTCCTTTTCAGAGAAGTATTCCAGCAACCGCGACGTGGTGAAGGTCTGCCGGTCCAGAGTAGGCTTTGCTGAATCAAGCTTGCTCCGACTCGTCGGCGAGTCTATGTTTGCGGGAACAGAGTTTGACTCGCCCCTGCGCTCGCTCAAACGACGCGGGGGCTTTCTCTTTTTTGGTTTCACGGTGTCGCCTCCTTCTGCCGGCGTAAAAGCGCAGCTTCGA
>JAQBVM010000395.1 GCA_027623095.1 Verrucomicrobiota bacterium | reverse complement strand
ACTTGCTACACTTTTTGACAAAACCCCAACAAAGTTGATGTTTTGTCTCTTTTCTCCGGGAACTTAGGCGAACAATCGCGCGGCGTCCACGGACGCGCATTGAAATCAGCCCATGTTCCCGTGGAGTGCGTTTTCAGGCGCTGGGAAAGCGCGCCCGGAACGGACTCTAGCGAAAACCCAAGCCACCGCGAAGGCTACCGCGAAGGCTGCCGAATACGTTCTTCATTTTATCAAGGATTTGGTTCGCAATTGTTTGCTGAGAAACCACCTTTTCCTCAGGTGACAGATCACCCATCGTTTTGAGATCCTGCCTGCGAGACGCGATGATTTGCGAAATTTGAACCGCAATTTCAGGCCGTTTTTCCAGCAACCCTTCCAAATCCTCTTTTCCAATCTCATAGACGACAGTATCAGTGACCGTAACCACTGTCGCGGTTCGCGGTTCCCCGGTCAAAAGCGACATCTCTCCAAAAAACTCCCCGGGCTGGATCGATTTTACTTTCACCTGTTTCTGTCCATTATCCAAGTCGGCGCGCACGTCCAACAGTCCCTCGACAAGAACGTACATGGAGCTTCCGGCGTCCCCCTGATTGACGATCGCCCGCCCGTAACCGAACTGCCGTTCTTTGATATTGGCCGCGAGCAGCCGGATTTCGTCCGAATCCAAACCTGAGAAAATCTCGATCCGCTGAACGATTGAATCGCGATCGGACAACCGGTCCAACTGACGCGGCGGCATTTTCGCGTAGAACACATCGTGTTTCTCATACGCCAGGGTTATTCCAGCTTGATGCAAATGGCGAAGAATGCTCGTGGTCACGGCGTGTCTTCCTTTCGAAGGCGAGGTTATGGCGGGATCCAGCCAGTAGCGCACCCGATACACAACCCCTCTCTCACAAACGCGCGTGACCTTGGCCTTGGGCCTCGGATCCGGAAGTATCCCGGCAGCCGCCATCACTCCGGCGGAAAGAACTCGAAGCGCGCGCTCGGTCGGCACTCCAAAATCCAGGCAGAACTCCAATTGAAATCGGGTGTTTCGGCTCGGCTCGCTCAGGTTCTTCAGAATCATCGTGCTGATCTGGCTGTTGGGAACCACGATCATCGTGTTCTCCTTGGTTCTAAGCCGCGTGCACCGCCAACTGATCTCCGTCACACAACCGATCATCGGTTCCACCCCTCTCGGAAGCAGTTGTATCCATTGGCCAATCCTAAAGGGTTGATCCACATTGATCGCAATGCCGCAGAAGACATCGGCAATCATGCTCTGAAGCGCGAAGCCCAGAACCACACCCACCACGCCCGAAGTTGCCCAAATTCCCGTGACCGCTTGTTGAAAGACAACCGAAACGATCAGAATGAACGCCACCAAAAAAATAACTGCGGCGACGCTGTCTTTGAGCAGGCGTGGGACCGCAGTTCCGATTCGACGCTCGAGGAGTCTCCAGACAATTACGTCGATCAGACGCACCCCGACCCACGCTATAGAAATGCCAAAAATAGATCGAACCACCTTTGATTCGATTGAAGGGGACACCTGCGTCCACTCACCGAGGTTCAGCCAGTTGAAGCCGAGGATGAGAACTGAAACGAGGAGAATTACAGGCCATAAAAGCCTATTGAACCAGGCGGCGCGCATTGAGATTACTGAATCCAGTTGTACTCCGGACGCTTCAACGCTTTATCCATACCCGACAGCGAATCCTCGATGGTTTGAATCGCCGCACCGTAATAGTTTTCCGATTGAAAAAACAGCTTGGCGATCTCGGAATCGATCAAATGAGTTTGATCGGACTTTGCTTCGGGCATCAGAAGAACCTTTCCGAGGCTGAAGTTGGAGAGCGCCATGTTTGATTCGCCTCCGTTCAGCCCGACGATCTTCTTGAGCATGATGGCCCGCTGCAAGCGCACCAAGTCGGATCGGTTGTGGAGGACAATGGAATAACGCGGATTACCATTTTCATCCGGTTGATTAGAATCCCACAGCAGGCGGCTCCATTCCTTTTCACCGTCGCAATCGATCAGACGGATTTTTGGAATCGGCGTCGTCGCCAAATTGCCAGGTTCGACCAGGCGCGAGTCGAGATGAAACTCGATTGCCAACGCTTTACGGGGATTTTTTGCGAAAAACGCGTCCACATTGTCGCCATCACCCAACTTTGAAAGCATTCGATCCAGAAACTGGACATTGTATCCGCCGATTTGCTGGCTTTCGAATACGATCATCCGCGCCGGATTTACCTGGGAATCGAGCCAGTTTTTCGAGGCCGATTTGTCTGCGGCTAGGCGTTTGATCACTTCGTATATCATCCGCCGAACCAAAATCTCTTCCCCTGGAATTCGGCCGTTTGCGAACTGCCGGAACGGCTCCCGGTACGCCAGGCGAAAGTCTCGGCTTATGGCCTTCATTGCGAGCTCACGGTATCGCTGCAGCCGCTGGTTCTCAGTCAAAAACGTCAGATCAAAAATATCTTCAGAACGAATTCGAAAGGTATCGCGGAACAGCGCGTTTCCAAACTCGTCAAAACGGTCCTCATCTTTGGGCAAGAATCGCCCGGGCGCATCCGGCTCTGCGGACGCGAGCACATGCGGCGTCAACACAATGATCACTTCCCGCTTCTTCGAGGATATTTTTTCCGAACGAAAGAAGACTCCAAGATAAGGGATATCTCCGAGAAGCGGCACCTTGTCCCGCGTCGTGGTCAGCTCTTTGTTCACCAGTCCGCCAATGATAAACGGCGTGTTGTTGTTAATTCGAGCGTACGTCTGAATCCGGCGCGTCGCCACCGTTGGCGCGGAGGCCAGCACCTCGCCGCTGCTGGAGCGCAGAGCCAGTTCGGCGCCCGGCACGACGGAAGAGACGATCGTATCGATGAGCAAACTCACCTCGTTTCCGGCTTCGTTCGCCCGGGGCATGACATTCAGGGAGATTCCCGTGGCGAGGTACTTGAAGTTGAAAGCGATCTGGCCCGATGAACTGAAGCCGTTGTCCTGCTCACTCGTCGCAATCGGAATGTCCGTTCCGACGCGAATCGTCGCTTGCCGATTGTTTAATGTGAGCACACTGGGACGAGACAAGACCTCGGCTTTCCCCTCTCGGACGAGGGCCTTCAGTTGGACCGCCCAATTCCTGCTGATATCCCAAGCATTATCGAAATCGAAATTGACGGTATTCGGAGCGGTCCCTGCCGGCGCCACAGAACCCACCACCGTCTCGAAATTGCCCTCGCGAAACTGCCATTCAACGCCCAATTCCGACAATCCCTCTTCGCTGATCTCGAGCACCATTCCTTCGACAAATATCTGCCTTGTTGGCCGGTCAATGAACTCGGCGAGCAACTGCTTCACCCGGCTGAATTGTTCAGGGTGCGCGGGATGGTAATAGACGAGCAACTGGGATGCCGGCGCCATATTTACGTCTGTCGGCAGCGGCGTCGCAACCGAAGGAGTCACCGAAAGGTCAAAGGCGCCTTTCTCCATTTCGCGCTCCGCCCCCAACAATCCGGTCTGCTCCGAAGTGGGCGCCGGCATCGGCGCAACCCAAGGCAAATCACCGAATTCGATCGGTAAATCGACTTCCCACAGATCCGCCGAAGAATGAATGCCGAACCCTTTGAGAGCGATCAACGCCCCGGCCGTATCGATATAACTGAGTTGAATAATTCGAAACGCCAGATCCTCTCCACCCAAATTCTGTTTAAAATCCGCAACCGACTTGACCGACTCCTCGATCATCGAAGCGACCTTATCGAGATCTGAATTCGCTCCAGTGACTTCCCCATCCGAATCAAACATCACACCCTGCACCAAGAACTGAGCCGGTTGAGAAAGGAACCGCTTGTGCCCAAAACGGAGAATCGCTTTTCCGCTTTCAACTTTCTTCGAATAAACCGGTCCAGGACTGACCCCATCCAGCAAGGATGGCATCATGCGAATATCAGAAGCGGCGGCAGATTTATAGCCGTGCTCAGCTTGGAGTTTCAGCCCAATCCCGGAGAGCATCTCGCTCAGTTCGGTCGAACTCAGCTTCGGAAGAACGATCAACTTGGACGCCTCATCCGGCAGCTCGGCATCCGCAGTTTCAATCAAGACATTCTCCGCTTCGCCTTGCGGCGCGATGGGCTCAGCCGCTTGGGGTTGCTTGAAGAGCTCACTCTGATCCGAATTCAATTTCTTCTCCGGAACCGCGCCCGCCTGATCCGCCTCGATCGTATCAATGCGTTTCGCCATCTCGATCACTCCCCCAGAATGCGCGTCTTCAGTAAGCGCTCCGCGGTTGGCTTTGGGATCCTCCAATTCAAGAGCTGAACGTTTGTCGGACGTGGAAACACAGCCTGCTGGAATACAGAGCCAGACCAGCAAGGGAACAGCCCTGAAATTCTGAACAAAGCTCGATTTCCTTTCTGAAAAAGTCCGAGCTGCATCCCTGCGCTTCTGATGTTCCATTCTTTTCAAGAGTGATTGCGGTTTATCAGATCGGATTTGTGGAATCCAGTGTGGATTCAGCATTTTCATGTGGTCCGAATCAATCGGGAGATTTCATGCCGTGCCCGGCCCTCCATCCCTAACAGGAAGGAATGCCTGCGACGGAATAGCGACCTTCGGGTTTATGTCACAGCCCCCCCGGATTGTCATCTCTTTAATACCGTGAGCGTTCTGATGAAATGAAAAGGGCGCGACCGAAGTTATCGATCGCGCCTATTGAATTCGCTGCCAGCCGTTTCTAAAAACTCCTGATTACTACCCGTTTCAGAATCCGGGAGAAGATCAAACGACTTGGAATCAGCCTATGGCCGCTTGGGCTTTGCAGGCTTCTCAGGCTTCTCAGTTTTGCCAGGCTTGCCTTCGGGTTTGGGATTTGGACGGTCCGGCTTGCCTTCGGGTTTGGAATCTGGACGATCCGGCTTACCGATCACCGGTTTTTCGGGCTTGCCTGGTTTCTCAGGTCGATCTCCCGGCTTGCCCTGTTTCTTACCAACTTCCTGTCCTGGAGGAGCCGGCCGTTCAGGACGGTCAGGTTTGCTGACTCCAGGTTTTCCAACGCCAGGTTTGTCAGTGTCTGCAGGTTTCCCCGGTTTCTCAGGTTTTCCCAAGCCCGGCAAAGTCGGACGCTTCAAAAGATCCTCTTGCCCGGGTTCGCCTGGAGGTTTTGGAGCTGGTTTCTCCCCTGGTTTTCCGGGTTCACGCGGTTTTTCCACCTTCGGCTTTTTCGCCTCTTGCCCGGGTTTCTTCGGCGCATCCTGCGCTGAAGCCTGAAACAGCAGACAAGCCGCTGCCAACACGCCATATGTTTTGAATTTCGGCTCTTCGTGTACTCGAGTGGGTGAATTGGGGCCATTTTTGGGCCAGGGAGCGAGTTAAAACTA
>JAQBVM010000394.1 GCA_027623095.1 Verrucomicrobiota bacterium | reverse complement strand
AGGATGAATTCAACCGGACGTACGGTGACAATCACATCGCGGGCGGGTCGGAGGATGACATGATCTTCGGGCAACGGGGTGATGATACCATCCAGGGTGATGGCAACCTCTTCTACGACGTTTGGAAGGCAGGCAGGCTGTTCTCTGCTGGTTTGCCAACAGCGAACGCGGTCATTGATCCTGCAACTCTCGATAATAAGCCGCTGACTCTCTGGAATCTACTCGATGTCTCAAGAGCTGCCTGGGCTGGGGTTGTGCCGGTTGAAACGCCGCAGTCGTATGAAGCCGCCGAAGACGGAGACGATTACATCGAGGGAGGCCAGGACGAAGATTTGATCTTTGGGAATCTGGGTCAGGACGACATTCTCGGTGGCAATTCCGCCCAGTTCGGCCTTGGCACCCAGGCCAGTCGCGCCGATGGCTCCGATCTAATTTTCGGTGGGGCCGCAACCAATATCAGCCGGAATGACCTGGGTGACGCTGCGCGTATCAACGACCAGATCGTTAACGACGCAAATGGCCACTCACGGGATGCCGATACCATTCTTGGGGACAACGGCAATATCTATCGCCTGGTTGAACCAGGCGGTCCCTACCTGACATTCAGCTACGATGAAACGCTGGACGAAGATGGCAGCAACCGCGGGGATCTTCGGATCGTCGTGCGGGGCATCGAATGGACCGGTAGCACCGGAGCTGCGGATTATACGCCAGGTGGCGCCGACTTTGACCCGGAGAACAAGCGGCACAATATCGGTGCGGCCGATGAGATCCATGGCGAAGCAGGCGACGATGCCATCTATGGAATGGTGGGAGATGACGTGTTATTCGGTGAGGGCCAAGACGACGATCTGATTGGTGGCTACGGCCACGACTGGATCTCTGGAGGCGCCGGGCAGGACGGAGTATTAGGTGACGACGGGCATATCTTTACCAGTCGTAACGATGGAAACGACGAGACGCTCTATGGAGTATCCGGATTCACACAGACTGAACTCGACGTCGAAATTAAGACTCCCGGCGGTTTCCAACAGGCCATCATCAATGTCTCAAGCGCATTGAAGAAGACGGTCAACCTCACGCCGTTCAACGTCGATCCGATCGAAGATCCGCTTTACGACGCCCAGCATGCTGATGACATTATCTACGGAGGCTGGGGCGACGACTTCCTCCACGGAGGATCTGGAGACGACGCTATTTCGGGCGCGGAGGCATTAGAGCAGTTTTACAACGCTCCTTTCAATCCGGGTGATATCCTTGGGTGGAGCAATCCGGACAAACATGAGCGGTCCGCAGAGTTCGCGGCTTACAACGAATACGATCCGCTTCGGAAGATCCTGGTCGATGGCGCCGGCGTGTTCACAGAAAATGGACTCGGTGACGAATTCGTGCTGAACTTCGATCCCTTAGATAGCGGTGCTCCGCTCGACACGCATTCGCTCGGAACGAATTTCAATCCGTTGCCTAGCGACGGGGATGACGTGATTTTTGGTGATCTTGGGAATGACTGGCTGGTTGGGGGCACGGGCCGGGACAATCTATACGGCGGTTGGGGCGATGACCTTTTGAATGCGGATGACAACCACGACACCACTGAAAATTCCGCCGACCCGAGAGCCAACAATGCACCGGAAACTCATCCTTCCTATGAGGACAGGGCCTATGGTGGCGCCGGTCGCGACATCTTGGTAGCGAACACAGGCGGCGACCGTCTGATCGATTGGGCAGGCGAGTTCAACAGCTACCTGGTTCCCTTCGCTCCGTTTGGCATGGCAACGGTGAGTCGGGCGCTGCAGCCACAGATCATGGAATTCCTTTACGACCTTTCCGCTGACAACGGGGCCGACCCGACTCGTTCGGCTGAAACTGGTGCGGATCCAGTTCGCAACGGCGAACCGGAAGGCGAGCTCGGTCTTGTCAAACAGAGCGATTTCGCGTGGCAGGACCAGACCGGCGCTCCGGATGATCCTCAGCCAGGCAACATTCCCGGGGGAGCGAGGGATGTGCTGCGCGGCGCGACATTCAACCAAGGCAAGGCCGACGGGTTCGCCCCCGACTCCGGGAATTGGACTGTTGAAGGCGGAAGGCTGGAGGTCGAACCTGAAATCTTGGGCGGGGATGCGGTAAGCATCTTTTATGTTGATGCGGTCCGTCCAACCTACTTCGAGATGCAGGCGACGATCAATGCGGGCAAGCCGACCGGTGGATATAAGTCGAACGCGTACATGATATTTGACTACCACAGTCCGACCGACTTCAAGTTTGCCGGTGTAAACGTTTCGACGGACAAACTGGAGATGGGGCATCGAGACGCTACCGGGTGGCATTTGGATGAGCAGACTAACATCCAGTCCAAACCGGACACTGATTACAACATGTTGCTGGCGATTAATGGGCTAACGGCAACTCTGTTGATTGATAATACTGAGGTCTTCACGCACGTGTTTGAGCCACGAGTGGATGCCACCGGTTTCAGTTACGGGCTCAATATTGGAATGGTGGGAATCGGAGCAAACAATTCGAAGAGCCGGATCGACAATGTTCAGGTTCAGGTGCTTCCGCTGGAAATCACATACCAAAGCACAGAGGACTTCACCGATGGAGTCACAGATCTTTTGCGAGAACTGAGTCCTGAATGGGAGATCAGCGGCGGCCGCTACGATGCGACTCCGTCTGGTGCCAACGGGCATAGCATTAGCACTTCGGCCTTATCGGTCGCTCCAGCATCGCTGTTGGAGCTGAAGACTACGTTGCGCGCACAGGGAATTGCAGGGATTACGTTCGATGTTTACGGACCGGAGAACTTCAAGTTTGCCGCACTATCGGTGGATACGGATCAGGTGATCATCGGTCATCATACAGCGCATAACGGATGGGCGGTGGACGCGGCGGCGGATTGGATTCTCGAAGAGGGAACAGATTACGATATCACCGTTTCGTTGAAAGGGCTGACGGTCAGTGTGTTTGTTGAGCAACAAGCCGTGGTGGGTCACGCGTTCAATGCACTCACGGTCGATGGAGAGTATGGACTGATAGCGCGCTCCGAAGGGGCCTCGTTTGATGAGTTCACTATTCGCACGAACGATCCCGAGCTGGACGGATTGGGTGATGGTTTGGGAGAAGAGACACCGGCCGGTTTGACGGCGCCCGAGATTGGCTCTGTATCGGTTGATCCGGATCCGGTGACCTTGGGCGATCCCGCGACTCTCATCGCACACGGTGTGAGTGACGCGGACGGTGATGTGGTTTTGGTGGCGTTCTATCGGGACCTCAACGGCAACGGGTCGCTGGATGGGAGCATCGATTCTTTGTTGGGCACCGATGCCGACGGCAGCGACGGATGGAGCATCGAATCGGGAACCGAAGGGTTCACAATCGGAAGCCAAACCTATTTCGCGCAGGCGCAGGACAATGACGGACTGAACAGCCCGCCCGTGTCGACTATTGGAGAGGTGCTGGGAAATACCCCCACAACCGACACGTACACGAGCACGGACACGCCTAAGAGCATTCCCAATAGCGGGTTGATCACCTCAACGCTGGTTGTGGGCGATTCGATCTCAATCCGCGACCTGAACGTGCAATTGAACATTGATCATCAACGGGACTCTGATCTGGATGTTTTCCTGATCAGTCCGGCGGGTACTCGCGTTGAGCTCTTTACCGATGTTGGCGGTGGCGGTTTGGGTTTTTCGAATACCGTTTTCGATGACGAAGCTGCTGCCGCGATTCAATCCGGATCCGCGCCCTTTGCCGGGACCTATCGCCCTGAAGGAAATCTAAGCCAGTTTGACGGAGAGAACGCTTCAAACGGAGTCTGGACCCTCGAAATCACTGATGACCAAAACGGAAAGAGTGGCACCCTCAACTCCTGGTCGATCACCATCGAGCATGTCTAATACTTCAAAAACGTGTCAGTTCCTAACTTTGACAACTTTGCGGGCTCCCGCTGACGACTCGTGCAGGCGGAAGGAACTCCGGCGGCGATTTGGCTCGATTTCCAATTGCAGTCGGCGCAAGTTCGCCTCCTCTTGAGCCAGGCGTTATGCAATCCATGTTGTCAAGGTTTGGAACCCGTTTTCGCCTGTCTCAGGGCCCGACGGAATCGCGCCCCTCCTGGGTTGTGGATATTACCCGGAAAGGAATCGCCTTTGAAGCTCCGCGCGGCGGATACTTCAAGGAAGATTGTCGAGGTCTGCGAGATCCTTATTTCGACCGGCGGCCTTCTTGTTAATCTTGAGATCTGCCAGGGAGATAAACCAAGCGGGAAGATGATCGAACTCGCCCGTCACGCGCCGCGCGTAGGACTCGGCAAACGTTACGCCGTCGATCCCTGTTTGGATCTCGATTCGGTTGGGGGGAACACCCATTCGGATGACACGGTCTTCACGGAGAAACAACTCGGGACGCAAATCGGGCACGTCGAAGCCAAACTCCTTTAGCGCAGCCACAACACGCCTTGCATTTTCCGGGTCAACCGCAATCCACACGTCCATATCTGCCGTTGCGCGGGGATATCCGTGGAACGCCACGGCGTGGCCGCCGATCACCAGATACTCAACGCTTCGGGCGTTCAAGCACCGCAAGAATTCTCTGAAGTCCTCCGTTAATGACCTCGGATCCATAGTTCAACTCGCGAAGCATTTCAACGTGGCGCAGCCGTTCCAGGGGTGTTCGTGAATGCCAAAAATCGCGGTCCCGCCGGTCCGCCTCCGAGTGACTCGACACTTGAAAAGTCTTCCGATCCACACTTTGAAAACTGCTTGTGCTGGATTTCATCACACTGAATTCCTACGCATTCATACACGTGTCAGTTGCTGCTTTCGACAACTTTGACCTCTGCGATCGAGAGCGCGGGCGGAATTCGTTTCGCGGGCGCCGCTCGAGTCTCAGTTTCCATGCCGTTCAATATAGGCGTCTATCAATGTCTGGCAATGCTCTTCAACAAGCCGTTGGATACGCGAATCCCCCCGATTGGCCGCCAGCGAAACGGGACGAAGCCAGAACTTCGCTTCCACGTCATCATGCGCCACATGTGTTGCGAACTTTTTTGGCGTCGTACTTTTCCCCGAATTGGCGTCGCAAGGTATTTGGGGATTTGCCCGGACTGCGATGGTATTTTGTGGCCAAATAACCGCGCTCTAGTCGTATCGCTACGACGGTAGTGGCCGGACCAAATTGGCGTCGTAGGATTGGCCGGATTGGCATCATAGCCGGCCCGCACTGTTATCATAGTCGAGGAGGTTTTCTTGGTTTTGGCTGGTTTGGGATGCAAAAGACCACACTGGCATCATATCACTACGATGCCAGTGAAAGTTTGGATCCTGTTGGCCCGGAAAGAGGGTTTCTTTTTCATGGTTCAGAGGGAGGTTGGTAAAGGCTCAGGTCAGCGGCCGGGATTTCCA
>JAQBVM010000040.1 GCA_027623095.1 Verrucomicrobiota bacterium | reverse complement strand
CCGCGTTCCTCTCCTCAATCCGAAGAAGAAGGAGCGGTTCAGGTGTGTCCTGATTCGGAGATGCGCCCAACCCTGGAATCCGCCGAAGAATGGGTTCGACAGGAGTCTCACCCTCCCGCACAAAATGAGGATTGCGTTTGAATTGGTGTTTTCATCCGAAGCGGTGTCCTTTTTGGACGCGAGATTCACGGAGAGAAGTGCGCGGATGAAGTCTGTTATCGCAAATCACATTGACTAGAATGAAACACCGCTTCGTCTAACACGGCATGTCTGTCTCGACGACAAACAGCCTTCGAGTGCGAACCGACGGCAAGTTCTTTCGGTTGGGAGTGGAGAAATTCCATGTTAAAGGAATCGCGTACGGGCCTTTCTCGACAAATTCGCACGGCGAGTTCTTCCCGGAACAAGACCAGACGCGGAAAGATTTTTTCCAAATCCAAAGACTGGGCGCGAACCTATTGCGAGTCTATTACGTCCCGCCACGATGGTTTCTCAATCTGGCAGAAGAGCACGGCCTGAAGTTGTTAGTTGATATTCCCTGGAATAAACACCTTTGTTTTCTTGATACCGAAAGCGGTCGGTCGGAAGCCCGGAAAGCTGTTTCGCGAGCGGCGGCTGCCTGCGCGTCGCATCCCGCCGTTTTCGCGCTGAGTGTGGTGAATGAAATCCCGCCGGATATTGTCCGTTGGAGCGGCGCTGAAGCCGTTGCACGTTTTATCGACGAGCTTGTTCGGGTGATCAAAAACACGGATCCCCGATGCCTTTGCACGTTCGGGAATTTTCCGTCCACCGAATACTTGCGGCCAAAGGAGATCGATTTTCATTGCTACAACGTTTACATTCACCAACCGCAAGCGTTCCGAAACTACCTGTCCCGGCTGCAGATGATCGCCGATTCCAAGCCTCTGATCTTGGGAGAATTTGGCATCGACACGTTACGGGAAGGGCCGGAGCGACAAAGCGAGATCTTGGGGTGGAGCATTGAGCACGCATTCCGCGGAGGTCTGGCCGGAGCGATCGCCTTTGCGTACTCAGACGACTGGTTCAAGGACGGCAAGCAAATTACGGATTGGGCATTCGGAATTACCTCGGCGGATCGCTCGCCCAAGCCGTCGTTTGAAATGGTGCAACGACAATTCCAAGCGGCACCCTATTTCCCGCTGGATCGTTACCCGTTCGTATCGGTCGTTGTCGCGTGTTACAATGGCGCGAAGACACTGCAAGCGTGCCTCGAATCCCTGAATAAACTCAATTACCCGGATTTTGAATTGATCCTCGTGGACGACGGATCGGACGATCGAACCGCCGAAATCGCCTCGAAGTTTGGAAACGTTCAATATCTCCGGCACTCGACAAACCAAGGCCTTTCTGTGGCCCGCAACACCGGCATCGAATCGGCGCAAGGGGAAGTCGTCGCGTTCACGGATTCGGACTGCCGCACGGACCAGGATTGGCTTTACTACCTTGTCGCGGATCTGCTGAACGGCAGCTTTGCGGGAATCGGCGGGCACAATCTGCTGCCCCCGGAGGATTCAAAAGTCGCTGCCGCCGTCATGGTTTCTCCCGGAGGGCCCACGCACGTCATGCTCACCGATCATCTCGCGGAACATATTCCGGGCTGCAACATGGCGTTCTACAAATGGGCTCTGATCGAGGCGGGCTGCTTCGATCCCTTGTATCGAAAGGCCGGTGACGACGTTGATCTTTGCTGGCGTTTGCAGCAGCGGGGATACAGTCTCGGATTCAGCCCATCCGGATTCGTATGGCATTACCGCCGGTCCACGATCCGAGAGTATTTAAGGCAACAGCGCGGCTACGGTGAGGCGGAGGCTCTCCTGGTGCACCGGCATCCCGAGTATTTCAACTGGTTTGGAAGCAGCCTATGGCAGGGACGCATTTATTCGCCGTCGAATTTTGGCGTGATTACGCGCCCGCCGATCATCTACCACGGCGTGTTTGGAAGCGGTTTTTTTCAGACGCTTTATTCCACTCCGCCGTCCCTCGCGCTGATGCTCGTCACCAGTTTGGAATATCACATATTGTTGACCGTGCCGTTGTCGATTCTCAGCGTGGTATTCCCAATACTGTGGCCGCTCGCGATCACGAGTGTCACCATCTCCCTCGCCGTTTGCACTGTGGCGGCCGCGCAAGCGAATCTTTCAAAAGCCAAGATCTCCTTGTGGTTGCGTCCGTTGATCGCATTTCTTTTCTTTATTCAACCGATTGTTCGCGGATGGGCTCGTCACCGGGGGCGGTTGAGTGTTCGACGAACTTCCCTCGGCGACCATGAATCACTCGATTCGGTCAGTCTTCGAGGGACGGGAGTGCGTTTCGATGTGCTGGCCTACTGGAATGAGCCCAATCTAGGGCGCGTGGACTATCTCAATCGTGTGATGGAACGGCTCGACGAAAAGGGCTGGCCCAACAAACGCGATGCCGGGTGGAATCCGTTCGATATCGAAATTCTAGGAAGCCCCTGGTGTCATCTTCATTTGATCACAGCCTCCGAAGCGTTGTTGAACCGCCGGGAAATCCTTCGGTGCAGGCTGCGAACTGTTTGGACACTACTCTCAAAAACAACGTTCTGCTCCATGTTGGGAATTGAACTGTTGATCGTCGGCATTTGGGGATCGGAATCGCCTCTCCTTGGCCTGCTGCTTTTGACCCTCCCGGCGTTCGGTTTCTGGGTCGCCCGCGAACAAAACGATCTCCAAAGGCTCATCTCCGTCTTCCTGGACGATCTGGCAAAGGAGCTGGAGCTCACCAAAATCGAGAAAGAACCCGCGCTTCCTTCGGAAAAAGAGGATGCAAAGGGCGCGCGCAAACCAACTCGGAAAGGCGCAAATCGCCTCTTCGCGTGGTTGCGGCTGCGTTTTTAGCGGAACAACCAAAATTCATCAGAATTCTTGCGCGTTTCAATGAGAGCACTTAAAGAAGGCGCATGAGAAGCGCACTTCGCCAATTGGATATCTTCGCAAACGGGATGGTGGGGACCCGGATACCGCTTCGTCCTTCCAGCCGATGATCCCATATCAAGATTTGCTCCGGCTCGTTCTCGATCAAGGCCGGTTTAAGCCAGACCGGACCGGCACGGGCACATACTCGGTATTCGGCGCGCAAGCGCGCTTCGCTCTGAACGGCGGTTTTCCTCTCCTCACAACGAAGAAGCTGCACCTCAAATCAATCATCCATGAGCTTCTCTGGTTTTTGAAGGGGGATACGAATACGAAATACCTCAACGACCATGGCGTCACGATCTGGAATGAATGGGCCGATACCGACGGCAATCTGGGTCGAATCTACGGCGCGCAATGGTGCGACTGGCGAAGCCCCAACGGCCAGTCGATTAACCAAATCGATCGTGTCATCGAGCAGATCCGCACGAACCCGGACAGCCGGCGGTTGATCGTGAGCGCATGGAATGTTGGTGAAATTGATCAAATGGCTTTGCCACCCTGCCATGCGATGTTCCAATTCTTCGTTCAAGACGGCGAATTGAGCTGTCAGCTTTATCAACGCAGCGCCGATCTTTTCCTCGGTGTCCCATTCAATATCGCTTCCTACTCGTTGCTTACCCTGATGGTGGCGCAGGTTTGCGGTTTGAAGCCGGGAGAGTTCATCCATACGTTTGGGGACCTCCATCTCTACAGCAACCATTTGGATCAGGCGAAACTGCAGCTCTCCCGGGAGCCGCGCGCGACTCCCCGAATGCAGCTCAATCCCGCGATCACCGACATGCATGATTTTGGATTCGAAGATTTCCAACTCACAGGATACGATCCGCACCCAGCGATCAAGGCTCCGATCGCCGTCTAATGCGAAGGTGTTCGATGAACCAGGCAATGAACCTAACTCTGGGAGGGACTGTGCTGCTGCGCAGCCCTAATATCAGGTTACCCCGAAAATGGGAGGGTGAGGCTCCCGCCGAACCCTGGAACTCCGCCAAGATGGGGTTCGACAGGAGTCTCACCCTCCCGCACAAAACGAGGAACGCGCTTGAATCGGTGCGGTTTGCACGTAGTCCCGCCTTCAGGCGGTTCTGGCCGGCTAAAGCCGGAACTACATACAGGTTCATGGAGAATTGCAGGGCATACACTGTCTGACTTGAGCGGATGATTTACTTCGACCATAACGCCACAAGTCCGATGTGCGCGGAGGCTCGCCGAGCCTGGCTCGAAGCGACGGATCAACTGATCGGCAATCCATCGAGTCCGCATCGAATCGGAAGCCGCGCGGATCATGCGCTTTCGGAAGCCCGGTCATCGCTTGCCAGCCATCTAGGGTGCGATCCGCTCGACATCGTCTGGACTTCTGGAGCAACGGAAGCCAACAACATGGCGCTGCATCATTTCAGCGCGCTAAGGCAGAACCGCGAAATCTGGGTGTCATCCATCGAGCATCCGTCCGTACTCGAACCCGCGCGCCATTATTTTCCTCGAAAGGTCCAATTCATCCCGGCGCTGCGATCTGGCGTGGCAGACCTTGAGTGGATCAGAAACAGGATCAAAAGCTCAGGTCCGGAATTGGTGGCATTGCTTTCGGCAAACAACGAGACAGGCGTTCTTCAACCCTGGAGCGAGGTTCTGGCGCTCTGTCGTGAATACGGCGTTCCGTTCTTGTGCGACGCGACCCAATGGATCGGAAAACATCCTTCTGCCGGTCTCGGCGGTTGCGATTTTGTCAGCGGTTCCGCACACAAATTTGGCGGTCCAAAAGGTGTCGGTTTTCTAAAGTGTCCCGCGAAAGGCGCCGTCACACCTTTTCTGCACGGCGGAAAACAGGAGGAGGGACGGCGCGCAGGCACCGAGAATGTGGCCGGCGTCATCGCGTTTGCGGCAGCCCTGGCAGTGCGTGAGGCGGCAATGGCCGAGGGAGGGACGGAAACCCGGTTCCAATGGCGCGAGCGTTTCGAGGATCAATTGATTGAGGAACTGCCCGGGAGCCAAATCGTTGGACTCGGTCAAAACCGCCTATGGAACACCGTGTCCGCGTTGATGCCGGAATCCGATTGCAGGCAGCGCTGGGTGGTTAAACTGGACAAACTGGGTTTTGCCGTCTCGACAGGTTCGGCCTGCGCCAGTGGACGGGAAGAACCATCCCATGTGATCGCCGCGATGGGTTTTTCACCCGCGGAGGCTGGCCGCGTTTTGAGGTTCAGCAGTGGTTGGGAGACGTCGCAATCCGATTGGACGGCGCTTCTTCACGCATTAAAGACAGTCTCCGAACAGACGCGTTCCGAATCGAAAAACGAGATCGCGGGCCAGTAGTAGGAGCCGGTGGCTCTAACGCAGATCGTTTAACGGGGTTGCGTCCTCGTGCGCGCAGACTCCCTACGGCCTCTCCGCGACCTCGGACGGCCAATTCAGATGTTTGTGGAGAAATGCAAACGTGCCTTCACCGTTGATGCTGTGCCCACCTTGAAAGAACTCAATCTCCGTTCGGTCAGCCAAGCCGAGTTGCGCGTAAAGCCAGCGCACCTTCGCGTATTCATGCGCGACCCATGAGTCGCGTCCGACGCGGTCGAGATGGCCACGCTCCACCATGAATGGACGAGGCGCAATCAGATAGGCCATCTCCGCATAATCGAATGTGTGACCGAGATTCCAATACGGCATCTCCCATTCGATGGTGCGCATGAAGCTGAACGGCTGATCCGTGGACGCCACTTTCCTTGTCCACTGGTTGAAATCTCCGCTGCAGATGGAAAGACAGTATTTTTCCAGAATTGAAGGCACACGCACCGCGGTTTCTCCGCCGTAGCTCAGGCCATAAAAGGCTATCCGCGTGGCGTCCACTTCTGGAAGAGTTTCAAGCCACCGCAAGATTTGATCGTGCTGCGCGATGATGAACGAAAACAGAGTCGCTTTAACGTTGTTTGCTTTTCTGTCCAGCCAGCGGTAACGGTCCTCTCCGCGATACAGGTTGTGCGGGGCAAAGGTGATGAAGCCGCGCTCAGCCAAAGCGCCGGCAAAATTGTTGTAGGCGGAGTTGTTCGCATCGAGCGTGTCGCGAGGCAGGCCTTGGCGGCCGTGTTGGCAAACCACGACCGGCCGGCGTTCACCGGGCTTTAGATCCTTGGGCAATACCAGGACGCCCCACGCAAACACCTCCGGCCACACATCCAACACGACGTCGTATGCCGTCCACTTTTCGTTCTCGGCAACTTTTCGTGTCCGAGCGTTGAAAGGCAGCAAAGGTTCATCAAATCGGCCCATGCCGTCTTCCGAGAAAATGCGTCTATAGGGTTTTGCTCCCTCGATGAACTTTTCCGGTGGATGCTTCGGATGCCTCCGGGCGGTGCTCCATCGGTTATCGGCCAGCTCCGGCATGATTTTGTATAGAAAAAACTCATCCCGCACTTTGTCGGACTGGAGCATGAGCATCTGCACGTGGTTCTCCATTGCCTGTACCAGCTTCTGGTTTCGCACGACAGGATCGAATCCAATGCGCCGATCCACCGGCAGCTCCTCGCGCAACGCCTCGAGCTTCGTGCCCTCCAACCGGCCGGCGAACGCCGCCAATGCTGCATCCGAGAACGGGCCGATCGGCTTGTCGTGGCCGGCATGAATGAATTCCGGTATGCGGAAATCAGGGCCGGTCTGAATCCGTTCTATCTCCGCCTTCACACTGGCGAATTCCGGCGTGCGCCAATCCCCTTTGTGGCCGGCGAGACTCGGGACCGTGCTATGCTCGACAACGAGCGATCGCGGCAGGATGAGCGACGCCAGTTCGGCATCGCCAAACTCGCGGAGCAATCCCCAGACGTTCCGATAAATCGGTTCAGCCCAGACGCCCTGCCGGGAATTGAAATAGCCGCTTACTAGAACACTGTCGATTCGGATGTCCACAGCCGCGGCGTAGAATGCGATCAATCCGCCTTCCGCGTAACCGCAGACTCCCACTTTCACCTTGTCGCCATGTTGCTGACGAAACCAGTCTGTTGCGGCAAGGACAGACTGGACTTCATAGCCGATGACATGGCGGCCCATTTGAAATGCTTGGCGGTAAATCCATTCGCGGTGGGTTTGGTCGGAATTCCGAAATGGCCGGTCTTCCGCGCTCAACTTCAGTCGATTGATCATCGCCGGCACAATGATTTCGAATCCGTTTTCGGCCAGGCGTCGCGTTGCTTGGGACTCGGGCCGAACGCCTGGCGCGAGCCCCATCAATTGTTCCGGTGTCTGATCCGCATCCGGCACAGCGATCACGTGACCCGCCGTCTCACCTTTTGGCTGAACCAGCAGGCCCTCTGCTGAGAAACCTTCCAGCACAGGCCAGCGCACTTGGAAGATGCGATAGCGGGACGTCTCCGCGACCAACGCGGGATGTGCGTCATCCCCAAACCGTTCCATCCGCGCTGGCAACCGTGAGTCCACTGCCCCAATGATCGTCTTGAATCGTTCCCGATTAGGCTGAACTGATTTGACATAGGCCTCCGCGGACGAAAAATCGCGCGCCCAGAATGAGTCTCGGCGCCAAGGCGCTTCAACGATCTTCCGATCCACAAAGCGATGCGCCCCGTCCATCAGCCTCGTCGAGAGATCGATTTCGTCCCAGGTCAGCGGTTCGGTTTGAGCTAGATATTCAGGCTGTTGAGCCATCCCGCCTAAAGCGGCGAGCAGCCATAGAGTTCCCACAGCGATCGATCGTTTCGTGCTTATCCGCTTTCTCGACAATTGCAGTGATTTGAGCTGCTGCGCCTCACAGAGGCGCGCTCCGGAGCGCGGGTCTGTGACCCGCAGCATCTTCGAAATGTCAACAAACCGGATACGCATAGATCGTTTCATAAGTTCGCGGATGATATCAAACTCCACCCGAAGTGTGGATAACGATCTGAAAGCACTCAAAAGTGTGGACGCGAATCGGGACCATGAACCTTCTTACCGGTGGGGCGGCTCGAGAAAACAACATTGCCGCTGGCAATAAATGTTTCAACCGCACTGAATCCGAGTTCCCCGAACAACGCTTGGAGGCGGCTCATGGGCAAGCGTCGCTTTCCCAAATTTATCCCGCGTAAAAATGCAATATATCGTTTCATCGTTTACGACTCTCGAGCGTGGTTCGCTTTTTCGAAAGCGCCCTCGGCGGTCGCAGAAGTCTGAGTTTTCGAAGGCATCCACGAATGCATTGAAAACTATTCCTCGGCGCGTAATATGCAATCGCCATGAACTCCATCACTCGCCGCCAGTTTCTTGAAGACTCAATTCTTGCCACGGCCGCTGCCGCCGCAACAGCTTCCATTCCCGCGTCCCTCGCCGCCGCGGAATCACGCGCCGTGAGCGCCAATGATAAGATCACCGTTGGCATTATTGGTTGCGGAATACGCGGCAAACAACACGCCAGCGCGCTGGCTCGCATCAGCGACTGCGACGTCGCTGCTGTATGCGATCCGGACGGGGATCGGGCGAACGAAGTCGCCAACGAGCTTGTCGCGCAGAAACGGCCCAAGCCAAAGATCGTTCAAGACTTGAGGACGATTCTCGACGATTCGTCAATCCACGCCGTTTTTATCGCAGCGCCCAATCATTGGCACGCGCTGGCCGCCGTGTGGGCAATGCAAGCTGGGAAGGATGTCTATGTGGAAAAGCCAGTGAGCCACAACATCCGCGAGGGAGAGCGAATTGTGCAAGCGGCGCGCAAGCTGGGCCGTATTTGCCAGGGCGGCACGCAGAACCGGTCCAACAGCGCATTGGCGGAGGCGATCCGTTACATGCACGCGGGCAAACTCGGCGAGGTGAAACTGGCTCGGAGCATTGTTTATGGACGGCGCGGTTCCATCGGCGGCCCCGGCAAATGCGAGATCCCGGCCAGCGTCGATTACAATCTCTGGCTTGGACCCGCCGCGGATATCCCGCTCACGCGTTCGCAGTTTCACTACGACTGGCATTGGGTTTGGAACACAGGCAACGGAGAGTTGGGAAACAATAACATTCACTCGTTGGACGTCTGCCGATGGGGTCTCGGCGTGAAGGGGTTGGGCCGCGCTGTGTTCAGCTACGGCGGACGTCTCGGTTACCGCGACGCGGGAGAGGCACCCAACACCCAGGTGTGTATTTATGATTTTGGCGCCAAAACCATCGTGGCCGAGACGCGAGGCTTAAAGACAGAGCCGTTTAATCCAAACTTCAAGAGCGGCTGGATTTTCTATGGAACCCAAGGGATCATCTCCGGCAGTTCGTTGTTCGATCTGGACGGCAATCTCGTCCGCACCTTTGAAGGCGGAAACCAAGACCATTTTGCAAACTTCTTGAAGGGAGTGCGCAGCCGCAAGGTATCGGATCTCAACGCCGACATTCTCGAAGGCCATCAATCCACGGCGCTTTGTCATATTGGCAACATATCGTATCGCCTTGGCGATAGAGCTTCGAGCCACGAGATCGAAATATCCTTGGGTCGATTAAACGTGCATGAAAAAGTCCGGGAAACATTCGAGCGAACCCGGACACACCTCGCGGAAAACGAAATCGATACGGACGGGTATGCGCTTACTCTGGGACAACTGCTGGAACTGAATTCTGAGAACGAAGATTTCCTCGATCATCCCGGCGCAAATGCTCTTCTAACTCGGGAATATCGCAAACCGTTTATCCTTCCATCGCGGATCGAGGTGTAGCAACCCGTCGCGCTTATCATTGATGAAAATCCTTTTCCCAATTCATTGCTATTCTTTGGGTTCTTTGCGCTCGCTGCGGTTGAACTGCTGTTTCAAGGATGGTGGAGCGCGGTCAACGATCAGCGTGAAACGGCACAAGAAGGGATCGGCCTCCAGTTGTTCCGGGGCGGGCTGGTTGGGAATGTCCGTTTCCAGACGGAGCACAATTGGTTCGCCGATGACTTGGATCATTTCCGGATCGACGGCAGGCTCGTTACACGACCTTGCCCAAGTGGTTCAATAAGTTGGAACGAACCACCTCATTTCGGGCAAGAAGTGTCCTTCTCATTTTCCGAACCATACGACTTCGTCCAATGTTTACAGGCTTCTAAACGGGTTCCTGCCTCCAACACGTCACCGCCGCAAAGCGGAGAAAATTCCGAACGTCAGAAAATGGTGCGCGAGAGAGGACTTGAACCTCCACCCCTTACGGGACCAGATCCTAAGTCTGGCGTGTCTGCCATTTCACCACTCGCGCCTATCACTAATCACTAACATGTTACAACTTTTAGGTGAATCCCGAACAATCGCTATTGTATCCCGTATCGTCCGGATATGAACGAAACCGTACGCAGCGACAAGCAAGCAACACACTTGTCCAAAGAGACGAAATGGCGCTCGTTCTCCCGAGCTTCCAAATGTTGCGCAATATGTCAGCACAAGCACATTACTATCGGCTAAAAACAAACGGCAAGCTGTTTCGCCGGAGCTTGGAGACGAAGTGCGCATCTTAGCTTTTTCCTCGTCAGGAGTGGCATCATGGTTATGAAGGAGAAGGAGTCGCGGTGGTGAAGAGGATCTGAGGTCAGTTTAGGAGCGAGGCAGGGCTGGCGTGGGGATAGAGTTCCTGCGAGCGGCCATTGCGCGAGAAAGTTTCCAAGCACAGGAGGGCTTCGTCGCCGGCAGTGGTCCAGAATTGGCCAGTGAGCAAATCCAACGCGTCGAAGTAGAGATCAAGCAGACGGTGGATTCCTTGAAGGAATTCCGTCATCGCTCAGTTCCATTCGCTGCAATCCCGTGCGCAAGGCATCTTACACAGGCCTCAGTAAGCGGAACAAGCCGGGCAAAGTTGCCCCGACGGCTGTCAGGCGCCGATTGGTTATCCATGTGAATACCAAGCTCAAAGTACTCCCTCAAACGCCACCAACCGAAAACGTTGACGCCATCAAAAACATCCAAAAAAACCTTGCCAAGCAAACACCGTTGCCGGGCTTTGAAACGGAATCCCTTTGGGATTCTACTGAAGAACTGCCGTGCGTCGAATTTTGCTGTTTGCGCGTGAGCCACGATCTTTCCGCCTGTCGAATGGGTTGCGAGACATAGGTTCCAAGTGGTATCCGCAACGTTGGCGGTTTCATTATGACGATCTTGCCGGTTGTTGCGCGCGAGCTTTCGGTGCAAGCGCGGCGAAAAAGCACGTATTGGATTCGCGTGCTGGCGTCGGTCGTTGCCAGTTTCCTGATGCTGTGGCTCATGGTGGTTACGGCAGGCTCATTCTCATCGATCAACCAAGGAAAGGAGCTGTTCTCCGTTCTCTCGATGCTCGCATTTGTCTATTGTTTGTCGGTCGGAGCGATTGTGACGGCGGATTGTCTGAGTGGTGAAAAGAGGGACGGAACCATTGGCCTGCTCTTTCTGACGCCTCTCAAAGGATACGATGTGGTTTTCGGAAAACTCGTGTCGTCGTCCATTCACGCCGTGTTCGGTTTGCTCGCGATCGTTCCGATGATGGCTCTTGCGCTGCTCTTCGGAGGTTTGACAGCGGTTGAAATCTTCAGAACGGCGTTGGTTCTTGCGAACACTCTATTCCTGTCTTTGGCGGCCGGAATCTTTGTGTCCACGATAAGCCGGAATGAACGCAAGGCGGTTTTCGGGGCGATACTCCTGGTCCTGATCGTTGCCGCCGGCCCGTATGAGGCGGCGTTTTATTTGGCGAACATGAGTTATTCGAGAGGAGGCGCGTTTCAACTCGACGACGCGGTCGTAGCGCTCAGCCCAGTCTATGCGTTCACGTTGATTCAGGCTTCGGCAATAGCACGATTCCAAACGCTCGAGTTTTACAGTTCGTTGGCGCAGACGCATGCCGTTGCATGGGTTTTTCTCACGCTCGCATCCGGAATCGTTCCGCTCGTCTGCAAAGACCGGCCATCTGGCAAATGGAAGGAGCGGTGGACTGAACGGTTGCGGAGCTGGACGTTGGGCGATCGATCCCGACGGGCTTCTTTTCGAACGCGCCTCTTGGATCTCAACCCGTGCGTCTGGCTTTCATTCCGGCATCGCTACAAATCCGCGTTGCCTTGGGTCCTGATTACTCCGCTCACGATCATCGGGACCTGGATCTGCTTCGAATACTCGGTGGCATTCTATGAATCCGCACTGCTACTGGTTTTCACGGTTCATATACTCTTTAAGGTTTGGCTCACCGGGGAGACTTGCAATCGCTGGATCGAGGATCGGCAGAGCAATGCTTTGGAACTTCTCCTATGCACGCCGCTCCGGACGAAACAAATCGTGCGCGGACAAGGAATGGCGCTGCTCCGGCAGTTTGGCTGGCCTGTCGCCGGTGTGATGGGACTCACTGTCTTGGCGTGGGTCGGAATTGCCCGCACGAGCGGTCTGGGGTCGCTGGCCCAAGGGGGACGCACCTGGCTCGTGATCAGCATTCCGGTGTTGATCGCCGATCTCATCGCGCTGCGCTGGGTTGGTCTGTGGAATGGCTTGACCGCTCGCAGTCTGAACCGGGCCGTGATTTTTACTTTGGGAAGGGTGTTGTTCCTACGCTGGCCAATTTACCTGGCCATCACGGGAGTGGCGTCGGCGGGGGCTTGGATTGGATTCGGCACTTTCGGACTCATGGGGCATCCGGGTGTATGGCTCGTGTTGGCGCTTTCTTTTGATGGCGCATTTGCGTTGCAGGCGAGGCGGCGATTCTTTCGTCATTTCCGCGCCCTGGCGGCCGATCCGTCCGGCTACAATAGTATTCATTCGAAAGCCGGGGGAGGGGCAACGTCCGGGAAAGCAACGAGAGATTCGGCTTTTAAACTCGAGGGGACCGAATCCAGACCTAAAACGACGCGCTGGAGCCGACGGCGGAAGGCGGCCATCGCGGCCGGGTTGCTCTTGATCGTCTGTTTCAGCGGATTCGCTGTCCGCCGGCATTTGTACGAAAGGAAGCTTGAGATCCGCATTCAAGAACTTAGGCGGGCTGGGTTTCCGACCACGCGCGGCGAGCTGGAGCGATTGCGGCCGAGGGTTGCAGACGCTGAAAACACAGCACTTCTTCTGGAACGTGCATTTCCGGCATTCGTCCCGCCGCAACGACTGTCACAAACAGTTCAGAGAAATCTGCCCGGACACATGGCCGAATTTCCAAATCGATCGACACAAATCCCTCGAGAAATGCGCGAAGCCATTGCCAGCATTTTGTCTTCCAATCGAATTGCGCTGAACATTCTCGGGGATGCGCCCACATTGGAACGTGCGCGTTATTCGACGGATTGGAATACGGGCTATGGAAGTTATGGAGTTCAATTTCAAAGTGTTTGGATCGCCGCCAACCTTCTGCTTTGGCAAATCTACCTGCAGGGCGATTCAGGTGACGTCGAGGAAGCTCTTTCTGCAATTCAGCGTTTGTTCGAATTAGGGAGATCGTTCGAGGACGAACCGGTATGGATGTTCCAAGCAAGAAGAGCAGACTGTCTAGAACGGATGTTCGTCGGGCTTGAATGGCTGTTGAACGGACGAACTTTGACGGATGCCGATCTTCGGAGACTTCAAGCCGAAGTGCTTCACGTGGAACAAGCGGACAGGCTGCCGGGCATCCTCAAGTGCATTCGTTACTTTGTCATCGAATACCACGGAGTGTATCCGGCATTCGCCGCTCAATTTCCGGGCGGATCGAGGCAGTTCTTCGAGCAGCTTCGCTATCAACTTCTATTTCAGATTGTCGAACGGACCGGAACCCGCGCGCGCGATCTGATCGCCGGGTTGGATCAGTTAGAGGCATTTGACCAGGTAGTCCGGGCTCCGTATCCGCAGCGATTCGAAGTCGCGAAGAGAATGGACGCCGAAGTGTCAGTGAAATCAGGATTTGGAAGTCGGGGTGGAATTCTCACTCCGCAGTTTCTCTACCAAACCCTCATACTGCCCGATGCCAGCCTGACGGCACGCTGTCGCGCTGCGATAACTGTCCTTGCGATCGAACGGTACCGATTGCGAGGTGGGGGAAGTCTGCCGCTTCGGCTGGAGGAGTTAGTACCCGAATTCCTCGAGACCATTCCGATCGATCCTTTCGATGGCAGTCCGATTCGGTTTAAGAGAATCGAACATGGTTATTGCGTTTATAGCGTTGGAAGCGACGGCGTAGATAACGGTGGGGCGGAGGTGAAAGAGCGCCGCTCGTTGAGGCTTCCCAAAGCCAACTACGATATCACGTTCACGATTGAGCGGTGAACTGGAGGGAACTTCCTCCGGTTACCAAGAAATTGGGAGGGTGAGGCTCCTGCCAAACCCTGGATTTCACAGAAGAATGGGTCAGAGTAAGAATTTCCTTGAATACAATGAGTTCAAAGGAATCATGGGCGCCATGCAAATCATGCTTAATTCGTTCACTCATTCCCGGGGGCCGTTCTTATGGTGAAAATCCCCGTCTTACGCTGGGGGCAGCCTTACGAAAGTCTGGAGGCTGACCGGGTAATTCACTTTGTTACGGGCGAGACCCTTGCTGAAGTCGGTCAGGCCAATCCAGGCTTGCTGGCGAAGGACATGCGAAAGGCAAAACGCGCCCGCGATGTTCTGCGTGAGATTCCCATTCGCAGTCTCATCGAAATCATGAAGAAAGCTGGCGAGCTCTATAAAGACGCCACGCTCGCGATGGGGGACGGCCAGCAGTCGCCGGATGATTTTGCGCGCCAGCAGTCGGCATCGACCGGGCTTCCGGAGCACATGTGCAAAGCGAACATGGCGAAAAACCATTTTGTGCTCTCGAACATGGACCGCATTTTGGATTGTCTAACGCGCGGCCTGGATTTGGAGATATTGACGCGCGGCTACGGGATGGAATCACGCGGTGTTGTGGTCAGTTACCAGGCTCAAACACCCGTGTTGGGGATGGTATTGCCGTCAAATTCGCCAGGTGTGCACACTCTCTGGCTGCCGGTTATCCCCATGCAGATCGGACTTGTTTTGAAGCCGGGTCCGCAGGAGCCGTGGACGCCGTACCGAATGGCAGCCGCGTTCTTCGAGGCCGGAGTGCCTCGCGAGGCGATCGGCATCTACCCGGGACTTGGGGAAATGGGAGCGGAGGTCGTGGCTCGGTGCCGGCGAACAATGATTTTTGGAAGCACGGAGACGGTCAAACGCTATGAAGGTAATCCGCATGTGCAGGTGCATGGTCCCGGTTTCAGCAAAGTCTTGATCGGAGACGATGTTGTCGATAACTGGGAAAAATACATCGATTTGATTGCCGACGGCGTTTATCTCAACAGCGGACGCGGGTGCATCAATACCTCCGGTGTCTGGGCTTCGCGCCACACGAAAGAGATCGCGCAGGCGCTTGCCGAACGCCTTGGCCCCATCGAAGTGAAGCCGCCGGACGATCCGACCGCGGCGCTGGCTGCGTTCACAGTTCCGGGACAAGCGCAGGCCATTCACGCATCGATTCTGGAGAAGCTCAAGGAATCGGGAGTCGAGGATATGACCGCAAAATTCGGAACGCGCCTTGTCGAGAAAGAGCGCTGCGCCTACCTCCGTCCGTGGGTGGTGCATTGCGATTCACCGGATCGCGCTATAGCCAATACGGAATACATGTTTCCGTATGTGACCGTGGTTCAATGCCCGCAAGAGCAGATGATTGAGCGGATCGGGCAAACCCTTGTCGCGAGCGCAATCACAGAAGACAAGTCCTGGGAGCAGGAGCTTGTCGAGGCCACAAACATTGACCGGTTGAATATCGGACCCATTCCGACCATCAAACTGGATTGGCTGCAACCGCACGAAGGGAACATTGTAGATTATCTGTTCCGCGCGCGCGCTTTCCAATTTCCCCCTGAACGATTGCCAAGCATCGCGTGACGGTTTTTCTCTAGTACATGAATGGAATTCTAGCGTTGGAAGATGGCACAGTGTTTCACGGAAAGCCGTTTGGCGCGCGTGCCTCCGCCTGTGGTGAAGTCTGTTTCAACACTTCGATGACCGGCTACCAGGAGATCCTGACGGATCCATCCTATAAGGCCCAGATCGTCACCATGACGTACCCGTTGATCGGCAACTACGGGATAAACCGGCAGGATGTCGAATCTTGGAAACCGCACGTCTCCGGCTTCGTCATACGCGAGCTCTCGCCGGTGGTGAGCAACTGGCGCTCGGACTTGAGCCTTGCCGATTATTTGATAGAAAACGCGATTCCGGGAATTGAGGGAATCGACACGCGCGCGTTAACGAAGAAGCTTCGCGTTTACGGCGCCATGAAAGGATTTATTTCGACGGAAGGGGTGTCGACGGAAGAAGCGATTGAGAAAGCGCGGGCGTGGCCGGGACTTTCAGGAGTCGATTATGTAAAAGAGGTAACTCATTCCAAACCGTTCCTGTGGGATGAATCCGGCGCCGAAAGCCCGGATTTCAAACTAGTAAGCGGTATCAGCACTGAAAATCCGCGCACAGTGCGCGAACCACTTCCGGATGCGGACATTCCGATTGTCGCGTATGACTTTGGGATGAAATACAACATACTCCGCCGGTTGAGGCAGCACGGCTTCAAAGTCCAAGTTGTCCCCGCCGGAACACCGGCGAAAGAGGCAATCAAATCGAAACCCGCGGGGATTTTTCTGTCCAACGGACCCGGTGACCCCTCGGCAGTGAGTTATGCCGTTGATGCCGTTCGAGAGATTGTAAATACCGGAATTCCAGTATTCGGAATTTGCCTGGGTCATCAGATCCTCGGTCAAGCGTTAGGTGGAAAAACCTTCAAACTCAAATTTGGACACCGAGGTGGTAATCAGCCCGTCAAAGACATGGAATCCGGAAGGATTGAGATTACTTCGCAGAATCACGGTTTTGCGATCGATCCCAAATCACTGCCCGGAGAAGTGAGCGTGAATCGGGTCAATCTCAATGACCAAACTGTCGAGGGAATCCGGCATAAGAAGAGGCCGGTGTTCTGTGTTCAGTATCATCCGGAAGCTTCGCCTGGGCCGCACGATTCGACCTCCTTATTCCGAGAATTCCGCGAACTCGTTAAGAAGCATTGAACCGCCGCGTGATCCGCCAATCTGCCTCGTTTCGATCGGGTAAATCAGAAAACCGGTTGACTTGACGATGCTTAGCAAAGATAATGCGCCCCACCGAACCAACCTATGGCGAAACTTGTCCTACTTAGCGAAGGTCTGACCGGAAGCTCTTTTGAGCTTAAGGCGGAGAAGACTACGGTTGGACGTCTGGAAGACAATGCCTTTCAGATTCCCGAACCCTCCGTTTCCAGCCACCATTGCGAAATCCTGCTGCGTGGGACCGAGGTTGTGGTCAAGGATTTGAATTCCACTAACGGAACTTTTGTCGGCGGCGAGAAGACTACAGAAACAGTCTTGAAACACGGCCAAATCCTTCGCCTGGGTCAGGTCGAAATGCGCCTCGAAACCCCGGAGGGTGCAGCGGCGGCAAAGAAAATGCCGCTCGATCAAACTCGAGCGATCCCGCGCGGTGTCAAAGTCAATGAATTGGAACAGGGCAGAGCGCCCGTATTCGACAAGAATTCTCCGTTTGCAAAGAAGAGCAACAAGACGACTATTATTTTTCTCTCGATCGGCGGGGTGCTCATCGTGATCATCATCGTTTTTGTGGTGATCGCGCTTCAGAAACTGAAATAAACTTCAGCGTCCGTCGTCTTTGATCCACTCGGCGAGGTCAATCGCAGCGTAGGAAATCAGAATATCCGCGCCGGCCCTTTTTGAAGACATCCAAGATTCAAGAAACACAGCTCGTTCGTCAATCCAACCTTTTTGTCCGGCCGCCTTAACCATCGAATACTCGGCGCTCACGGAATACAACGCCGTCGGATACTGAAATTCCGTCTTCACCCGATACAGGATATCCAGATAGGCTAGCCCGGGTTTCACCAGGATGATATCGGCGCCTTCCTCGATATCCTGGGCCACTTCGCGCATCGCTTCACGCGCGTTTCCAGGGTCCATTTGATAACTCCGACGGTCGCCGAATTGCGGCGCGGACTCTGCCGCGTCGCGAAAAGGACCGTAGAACGCGGAAGCGTACTTGGCGGCGTATGACATGATTGGTGTGTCCGGAAACCCCGCTTTGTCCAAGGCGTCCCGAATCGCGCGGACTCGCCCGTCCATCATGTCGCTCGGCGCGACCATGTCGGCGCCTGCGTCGGCGTGACTGACAGCCGTGCGAGCGAGCAGTTCCAAAGATGGATCATTCAGAATCCGAGCCCCGCGCTTTGTCGCTTTCACCAAACCGCAATGCCCGTGGCTCATATACTCGCATAGGCAGACGTCCGTGATCACAATGAGATCGGGAACCTCTTTCTTGATGAGCCGCACCGCTTCTTGCACAACGCCGGTTTTCGCATAGGCGCCGCTTGCCCGGCGGTCTTTTGAAGGAGGGATTCCAAACAGTAGAATTGCACCCACGCCACTGCCGTATGCGCGCGCCGCCTCGCGCACCGATTCGTCGGGAGAAAGTTGGAAGACTCCGGGCATTGAGGGAATCGGATGCCGGATTTTTTTTCCTTTTCGGATAAACAGAGGAAGGACCAATTGACGCGCGTTGAGGTGCGTTTCCCTGACAAACTGCCGCATCGCGGATGATTGCCGCAATCGGCGGAGCCTGAGTCCGGGAAATCGTCCGCTGATATTCACACTCATGGGTTCAAACTAATGAGAACCGTTACCTGCCGCAATCCTCTCTTTCTCCGCAAGAAGACTGCCTCCGGTTCTGAGAAATGAAACCTCCGCTACCAGCGTCACATCACCGAACCGGTTCCACGCGAATCGGGCGGCGGCCGAGTTTTTCGAGGAGATTGGTTCGCGTTGTATCGATCAAAACCGCCAAAAAGATAACGGCGCTGGTGACAAGCGGATAGAGGTAAGGGTCCACATTGAGAATCACGAGTCCGTTCTCCACGGTTTGGATGAGGACCGCGCCTAGGACAGTTCCGGGGAAAATCGTGCCTCGTCCGCCAAACAGGCTGGTCCCTCCCAGGACCGCGGCTGCGATGGCAGAGAATTCCTTTTGATTGCCGAACGTTGGCGAGACCGCGCCTGTCTGCGTGAGCGCGACAAAACCTCCAATTGCGGCGCAGACACCGCTGAGGACATAGACGACACCGAGAATGCGATTGACGCGGATTCCAGCCTTGCGGGCCGCCTCCGGGTCGTTGCCAACCGCATAAATCTGACGGCCAAGGGGAGTTTGCGTGAGCACGAAATGTCCGGCCGCCAGGACCGATAGAAAAATCAATATGGGGATTGGAATGCCCGCGATGCGCGCCGCGCCGAGTTGTGTCACGGCATCGGGCATATTCATCGCGCGCGTTTCGGTCAGCCAGAGTCCGAATCCCCGGCCGAAATAGAGGGTGCCGAGAGTTACGATAAACGGCATGATTCGGAACCGGACGATCAGGATTGAATTTAACCTTCCGAACACGAATCCCACGCAAAGAGCCGCGCATATTGACAGACCCAATGAATATCCCGTGAAAATCATTTTGCCCGCGACGGCCACGGCCACGAACATGATGGATCCAACGGACAAATCGACTCCCGCCGTCAGCAGCACAAAGGTCATTCCAATCGCCACAATGGCGGTGGAAGAGGACTGTGTCAGGATGTTGACGACGTTGACCGGCTCAAGAAACTTGGACGAGAGTGATCCGAACACGAGAAACACCGCGCCGAACAGCAACAGTGTTGTGTAACGCAATGCAACGAGGATGAGCTTCTGGAGGGTCATCGCGATTCAGGATCATGGCGAGCGGTTTCCACCGGGCTCGTTCGAGTTGTATGACTTTGTTTCAGTGCGCCTCGGAGAATGCGTTCCCGGTCGAAATCGGGCCGGCGGATCGTATCGGCAATTTCTCCGTTGCGCATGACGAGGATTTGGTCGCACATGCCGATGAGCTCCTCGATTTCCGACGATATGATCAGCACCGCGGCGCCGTCGGATGCGAGCTTGTTGATCAAGCTGTACACTTCATATTTGGCGCCTACGTCGATCCCGCGTGTCGGTTCATCCAAAATAAACACGCGCGGGCGGTTGAGGAGCCATTTTGCGAGAACAACCTTTTGCTGATTGCCTCCGCTCAGAGTGCGGACCGCCTGGCTTAAGCGGGCTGAACGGGTGAGGCGGACCGCGCCGCGAAGAGCCGTCAGCGATTTGGATAATCGCCCGTGATCAATCCAATATCCGCCGCGGTTTGCGAAGTTTGGGAGGGACACGAGGGCCATGTTCTCGGCGATGGAAGCTTCCATGCAAAGACCCTCCTCTCGCCGGTTCTCGGTCAGGAACGCCATTCCCATCCGCACGCATTGCCGCGGCGACGGCTTTGGCAGATTCTCGCCCCAAAGGAGAACTTCGCCGGTCTCAAATGGATCCAATCCGAAGAGAATTCGCGCCAGTTCCGAGCGCCCAGATCCCATAAGACCGGAGATGCCGAGGATTTCTTGATCGTGAAGATCGAAGGCAATATTCCGAACTATTCCGGGTTGAGACAAGTTGCGGACCGAAAGCGCCCGTTCGGCAGCAGGCCTGCCCGTTCGCTCCGGATAAAGCTGGTCAATGCTGCGACCGACCATGAGCGAGATAAGCTTTGCCGTGCTGGTCTCAGCGGTCCGGCTCTTCCCGACAACTTCTCCATCGCGGAGAACGACGATGTCGTCGCAGAGCTTCATCACGTCGCTCAGGGCGTGAGAAATGTAGATCATCGAGATCCCGCGCGCGCGCAACGTGGAAATCAATTCGAACAAACGATCTGTTTCGAGGGCGGTGAGAGAGGAGGTCGGCTCGTCAAAGATGATGATTCGGGCATCAAGGCTCAGCGCTTTTGCAATTTCCACGAGCTGGCGTTCACCGGCTGAAAGCGATTCAACCCGAGTGTTCGGATTGACAGAAAGGCCCACTTGATCGAGCAGAGAGCGGGCGCGCTCTCGAACCGTTTTGCGGGCGATCATAGGGAGGCCCGCGACGCGCGGAAATGTCGTGATGAAGATATTCTCAGCGATCGTGAGATTGGAAAACAGATTCAATTCCTGATGGATGAACGCAACGCCGGCACGCGCTGCGTCCTGCGGATTGCGCGGCGCGTAAGGTTCGCCTTCCATTCGAATGTAACCTGCGTCCGGAGTGTGGATTCCACCGAGGATGTTCATCAACGTCGATTTTCCGGCCCCGTTTTCACCCACCAGTCCAATAGCCGTGCCGGTTCTCAGGTCGAAAGTCACCGCCTTGAGAACTTTCACGCCGAAGAAGCTTTTCTCGACAGAGTCGAATTCCAGAATGCGCGGTGAGGAACTCATGAGTTCAAAAGCTTGTTGCGAACGGAGTCGATCGTCGCGGCCATCACGATGACGGCTCCTTTCGCCATCATGATTGTGAAATACGACAGGTTGAGCAGATTCAGGCTGTTGTCGATGAGGGCTAGAAACAGAACTCCGTACACCGTCCAGAGTATCTTTCCCTTTCCGCCGTAAAGACTGGTTCCACCAATCACAGTGGCTCCGATCAGATCGAGAAGAATGTTTCGTCCCATCACCGGAGAGGCGCTCTCCAGCCGTCCGGTGTATAGGATGGAAGCCGCGGCAGCGCACAGGCCACTCGCGATGTAGGTGAACAACAGAACCCTCCGAACCGGCACACCAGAAATTTCCGCTGCGTTCTTGTTGTGCCCGATCGCATAGATCCAGTGGCCAAGCAGTGTGCGGCTCAGGGCGAAGTGCATCACAAGCGTCGCAACGGCAACAAGCGGAAGCGCAACCCAAACATTGCTTCCAAGTATCGTGAAAGTGGTGGGAAGGTTGAAGATGCTTTTCGATTGAGTCAGCCAGACTGCGAAACCGCTGACAAAGATCATTGTGGTAAGTGTGACAATAAAGGGCGGCATCCGAAATCGCGTGATTGCGGCTCCGTTGAATGATCCGACGGTTGCCCCAACCAAGAGCATCGCAAGAATTCCACCAGGCGTTGCGAGGCTGTTCCCTGAAAGAATGCCTTGGTCACCTGTGGCAACCGAAGCGCCCACGACACTTGCGAGAGCTATTGTCGAAGTCACGGACAAGTCGATCCCGCCCGCAATGAGGACAAACGTCTGGCCCATTGCAACAACCAGCAATGGAAGCATGCTCGAAAGAATGTTAGCGAGATTCCCTGTGGAAGCGAACCCGGGTGTGAATGGCGCCAGCGCCGCGAAGTAAACGGCGGACAGCAGCAGAACGAGATACTCGGACTGGATCAGGCGTTTAACCATCTATGGCGCGAGACCTACTTCCGGATGTTCGCTCCCCACATTTTCGGCGTCATTTCATCCATGTTTCCTTGATGTATGACGAAGCCCGGATCTTGAATGAGTGTCGGCACGTCTTTGCCGCCGCGAAGATCCAGCAGTGCCTGCACGGTTGCTTCCGCCTCGAAATAGACGTCCTGAACACCGGTGGCGTCCAGATAGCCGTCCTTCATCATTTGGTACGCGGTCGCGTCGCCGTCGAATCCTCCGAGGATGACATGGCCGGGCTCACCGATCTTCTTGTATTTGCCGGCCGTTTTCATAGCCGAAACGATCGAGGGAAACAAAAAGTCCGACGATGTGAAAATGAAGCTGATATCGGGATGAGCCTGCAATGCGTTGACAACCCCGGCTTGGGCTTTTTCTTGATTCCATTCGGACGGAACCCGGGAAACGACTTCGATTAAATCTTCGTTTCCCTTGACCGCCGCATCAAATCCGTCGCGCCGGCCGATGGCGTTGATATCGCCGAGGTCGCCCATAATCACCATTGCCTTATGCTTCGTTCCCGTCTTCCGAGCCTGTTCGATCATGAACGCAACGGTCTCTTTCGAGAGCTTGAAATTGTCGGCTTGCACGGCGACCGATTTCGCATCGCTCTCGCCTGCCGGCCTGTTGAAAAGCACGATTGGAATACCTGCGGAGTTTGCGGCCCGGATCGAGGGTATGCAGGTTTTCGCGTCCTTGGGAACCATGATGATTCCGTCAACTCCGCGCGTGACAAACGTCTGGATCTGTTCGAACTGCCGGTTGGAATCGCTGTTGGCAATGGCCTCCAGCACTTTGATGTTCCGCTTCGCAAGCTGCTCCTTGATCGCTTCGAATCCAGCGACCCAGTATTCGGTTTGCAGCGTTTCGAAGGCCACCCCGACCGTTAGTTGCTTTTCGCCTTGCCCGGACGCTTCTTGGGTTGTTGGCGAGTTGGAGCCGCATCCCGCGGTCCACATGGCAACGAAAAGACTGGCTAGGGTGATGGAAATTGGAATCGGTAAGAGACGTTTCATAAATTGCGCGTGAGGCATAGAGATAGCGGCTTCGGGACGTTTCAACAATACTATTGGGCGCTTGGATCTTTGCCTTTGACGATCATTCGCGCCTGTTCCTTGACGCTTTGAGGTTCGAAGAGAGTTTTCCATCCGGGCTGGAATAGTTTTTTGCGTCCGTATTCGGAAATCAGCAACGCGCCGTCGGAGAATGGGAATTCCACGCGGCTGAATGCGATGCCCAACTCCACCTTGATGTGGCCAAACATGAAATCCTCGGCCGCTGCGCGGGGCACGCCGCGTCTTACCGCTTCTTCCAAAACTTCTCGCAAGGCTGTGACGAGCGCGACACCGCAGGTTTCCGACATGGTTGGTTCCAGAATCGCCATTTGTTCGACAGTGATGCGGTGGGACCGCGTCACCGGCGCATAGAAATCGCGCGCTAGCGTTTCTCCCAATTTGTAGTGTTCTTCAGGTCCTTGCATCAGCGCGCATACAATCGCCTGGCGCGCATGCACGCCACCGAAGAAGTCGTCGCGGGCTTTGGGATCTTCGAAATGATCAAAGACATCCGGATGACATGGATGGGTGACAAAGTAACTGACATCGCTGCGATCCGGCAATTCGCCGGCGTGGGCAACCGCCGGATCCAACATCACAACCATCGTCCCCGGTTTCAGCTCCGGGACGATCTCTCTTGCCACCGCTCCCAAGATTCGATCCGGAAGCGCCAGAATCACGACTTGCGCGTCTGCCAGCGCGGCTCCTCTCTCGGTGGGCTGCACCTTGCGTTGCGCGAGGTTCTCAAGGCCCCGTTCTCCAACCTCGACACAGAGGAGCCTGTAGTTCGGGAGCGAATTGAGGTGATCTATGATGCGGCAGCCCATTTTTCCGCCAGCGCCCAGTAGTGCAATCGTGATCATGATATTTCGATAGTCGTTTGTCTGTGGTTTCTGTTTTTGCTGCGCATTTCAACTCCGGCTCGACAGAGTCTTACCCCACCGAGGTTCGTGGGCAGCTTCCATTTGAGAATTCGCTCGCTTTGTGGCCCTGAACACCGAACGTTCAACGTCCAACGCCGAACATCGAATGGCGAATCGTTGGACGTTCAACGTTGGATGTTCAGCGTTCGAAGTTCGAATCCGGTTCGTGGAGAGATTCCTCCGGAGTCTTTCGCGCTTTGAACCCCTGAACTGCTGCGCCTCACAGAGGCGCGCTCCGGAGCGCGGGTCTGTGACCCGCAGCAATATCAAGTTCATGGGGAGGGAGAACAAACGAAGCGATCTCATTCTGAGTGCAAATTAGTGTTCTAGTCTTGCGGTGCCTTTGAGAATCGTTTCCCAAATTTCAGGGCGCCCGACCTGGCCACCCTTGAAAATGATCTCGATTCCGTCCAGCGGATTCTTTGCGTGCACCCGGCACAACGGAGAACCGGGCGCGACAGGCGCGATCGCCTCGAGCGCTTCGATTCCGAGTTCGCGCGCGACAAAACCGGATGTATCGCCACCGGCCACGCCCACTCGCTGAAAAGTTTTCTTATCCAGAATGCCGCGCAGAATTTTGCCTAATTTCGGGCCGAGCATGCGTCCGTTCTTGAGTTTAATATCGCGTTCGCTGAATCCCATCTGTTCATACTGGCGCAGTGTGGCGCTGATGCGTGGGTCGTCGGGTCCACGGCTGGTGTGAAAAATTGCGTTGGCGCCATTCTCAAGCAGTTGAAGCGCGCGGACGATCGAATGATGGATCTCTCGATCGCTCGATTCCGGATGAACGAGCCGCGCCGGATCGAGCCGAAGCTCTGAGAACCCATTGTCCAGTGCCCGGGCAATTTGGCGGTCGTTGACGGGTGAACAACTTCCGGTAATAACGGCAAGCTGTTTGGTTGGACCGAACAGAGGTTTTCCCGCTGGATGGGATCGAATGGCGTCCATTTGGCCGGTCGCTTCCAAATGCGCCGCAAGGGCGTATTCAATCCCGGAGGATCCAGCGAGGAACAGTGGGGCGTTTTCGCGGTCCATCGTCGCGATGAGTTTGCCGATTGTGCGCAGATGAGAATCGTTTAGCACGTCGAACAGGATTCCGCCCGGCTCTTGGGCCAGCATTTGGTTCAGTCGAAGTTCCGGCGATGAATCCTCGAGATGCAGAACATCGAACAACTCGATCGTCAGTCCGGTCTGCCGAGAGAGGTGGACCCGAATATCGCTCTCGTCCATCGGCGTGATCGGGTGGTGGCGCATCGTCGGATGACGGTCGAGACGGAATGGTTCGGTATCAAGGCCGGATCTGGCGAATAGGTTGCCGAATACGGTGAAGCGCCCCAGAACTGGAGCCCCGGCGAGGATGGGCACGCTCCTCGTTCCGAACAATGCGCGCCCCAACTCGATCGCTTTGCCGATACTTCCGATCTCGGGAGACGAATCGAACGTCGAGCAGGTTTTGTAATGAATCAACGGCGCCCCGGATTGCCGGAGTTTGTCGAGCGCGGGAGCCAGTTCCTTGTCCATTTCTCCCGGTGACATGGAGCGGCTCCAGCCTGCAATGCCAAATGCGCGAAGGTTGTCAAATCGGGCGAGTTGATCGGGCGTTGGAGCTGATAGAAAAAGAACGGTCCGAAGCCCGGCCCACTGGAGCACTTCCATGACATCGGTGGATCCCGTAAAATCGTCACCGTAATATGCAAGCAGCAGGCTCATTTCTCATCCCCGAATCCCGCCAAACTTTTCCAGGGTTTGTTGCAGCTCCGGATGGTCTTTCGCATAATCGGAAAGCGCGATGCCTTTCACCGCGGCTTCCCATGCCTGCTGAATTCCTCGAAGCCCGGCCGCAGGGCCGCCCGGATGCGCCATAATGCCGCCGCCCGCGACATACATCACATCGGTGGTGCCGGTGAGTCGGAACGTTTCCGGCGCTTGACCTCCCGTTTGACCGGATGAGATCACCGGCATCGAATGGTAACCACCGAAGAGCGGTTCCTGGAGCGCTTTGATGGAGCGGATCACCGAGGCATCCGGCTCCCAGAATTTGTTCTGCAGGCCGTTGACATGCAGATGATCGACACCGGCCAGACGCCAGATTTTTTGATAGGCGGCAAACTCCACTCCTAAGAGCGGGTGTCTCGCAAAAAGTCCCCATCCGTTTCGGTGTCCGTGAATCGGGATTTTGCAGTGCCGCCTCAGATGGGACACTGCCGCGAGTCCCACATGATTGAGGCTGACCATGACGCACGTGCCCCCGGCTTGGACCACCGTGTCGTGGTGGCGCAGCATCGCGTCGATGTCATCCGAGATGTTCACGGCGTACATGACTTTTTTTCCAGTCTTGTCGGCGAGACGATTGATCTCTCCCATGACGGCGGCAACGCGTTCCTTCAATGGGGAATGTGGCGGGTCCGCCATCAGTTCGTCGTCCTTCACAAAATCAATCCCCGCCTCCGCAAGCTCGCGAACAAGTTGGCCGGTCTGTTCAGGGGATAAACCAACGCTCGGTTTTACGATGGTGCCGATGATCGGCCGTTCCTGAACGCCCGTCAGTTTGCGAGTACCCAGGACTCCGAATTGCGGACCCGGATAACGCTCCGCAAAGACAGGTGGAATCTCAATGTCGAGGAGCTTCAATCCCGAGACTTCACTGAGCTCGAAGAGATTTCCGCACACCGTTGCCATGAGCGTTGGAAGATTCGGCCCAACATTCGAAATCGGAAATTCGATCGTGATCTCCGCGCGGTGATACTGGATGGCGCCAGTGTGCCCTTTTGCCGCGCGTGAACCCGGAAGGGCCGGAAAATCGACCGTTTCGAGGTGTGAAATGTTTGTAACTCGGGCGCGGGAACGGGCCTTGAGTTCTTCCGTTTCGCCCGGCACGGGAAGAAACGTTCCCGAGCTCTGCTCACCTGCGATTACTTCGGCTGCGCGCTCGACGGACTGTGGCGTTTCGAGAAGATACTTGGCTATGATGTTTTGGTTTGGCATGTCGGAGTTACATCCGATTTCGGGATTCACGCGTACCGCTTCAGATTCACAGCGTGTCCCGAGGCGGCGGACGCGTAAGACGCAAACACCAATTCGAGAGTCTTCAGGTTGTCTTCGGCCGTGGTCTCCGCCGGGACGCCGGTTCGCAGTCCGCGAAGCAGATTCACGTGGCAGGCTACGATGCTTGATTGTACCAGGGCGTAACGGGGATCGGCCCAAGCGAAGAATGGAGGCGGATGCCGGCGAGACTCAGTGCCGTTACTGGTTGTTACGCGAACCCAGAAATCCGGCGCAAGTTCCACCGATCCGTTTTCGCCCTCGACCAAGACGAAAGTCTCCGGGAATCGATCCTGTTCCATCCGGCTTGCGTAACTGAGATTGCACGTCACCGTCGCGTCGCTCCGCATGCGCATCACGACTGTTGCCGCATCTTCGCCTTTGATTTCGGAATGGACCCGATGAAGCTGACAGTAAAGCCGGTCGGCGTCACCGAACAGAAAGCGGGCGGCATCGAGAATGTGAGTTCCCATATCGACCAGAATAAACTGCTTAAGATTCTTAAGGAACGGCTGGTTGTCGAACACCGGAAAACTGTTGCAGTAATCGATCCTCGCCCGAAACACGGGACCAATGACACCGGAATCCAATACCGATTTCAACACGCGAATGGGCGCTTGCCATCGCCAGTTCTCGTGGACGCTCAACGTAACCTCCGCTTCTTTGCAGATCGACGCCAGCTTCCGAGCTTCCTCAAGGGAGGACGCCAACGGTTTTTGACAAATCACCGGGATCCGATGGGCAGCCGCGAGTTGCACAAAGCGGCCGTGTGTGTCCACATCCGTGATGATATCGAGAAAGTCCAACCGCTCGCGGCGGACCATTTCGTCGGCGTCCTGGTAAACTCTAGGAACTCCAAGCGAGGCGGCGAGCGACTGCGCTTTTGATTGGTCGAGGTCGCAGAGCGCCACGCACCGCGCGCCGGGAAGCTCTTTCCACGCCGCCAATTGATAGCGCGCCCAAAACCCGGCGCCGATGACCGCAAAAAGAAGTTCTTTCATGAGTTTTCGAAGTTTCTATGACCCCAGTGTTTCGCATTGCGGCCGATAGGACCATCGGGAAAGTCGCAAGCTGCCATCGTGTCCGCCATGATGGCCCGGTCGAGCGCGCCCAACTCACTTTCTAAACCGAGTCAGCCACGTCAGTGGATCTGAGCGACTCGGAATGACTGAACCAAAGATCAAGACATCCTCCGTAACTCCATAGAGAACGAAGAATTGGAAAAATCGCAGGTTTCGTCGGCGCAGATCGCGAACGTTTGCCGACCCCAGTTCCGGAAAGTGTCCGGCACTCGTCGGTGAGGCCTTGATCGCCTCAATAGCCACACACTCGCCACCATGCGTTAACTCTACAGCCTTCCAACCGAGGCGCAATTCGAATCTGGCGATGGACAGCCCTCGCCAGAAATACTTTGAAAAGGTTTGGCCTGATCCGGTGCCGGAGGCTCACGACTTCGGCGCAAGTAGGCGACCATATGTTCTTCCATCTCATGGACGAGAGGGCCGCGGCGAGATTTCCACGAGAATTTTCACGCTTTGAACCCGTGAACTATTGGCGGTGGGGCGACACTCTGTGGAGCCCTGGTGTCGAGCAGCAGGGCGATTTGAACCAATGGCCGCTCCGCATCCGTAGCGCTCTTGGCGAGAATGGGTTGAATGGACAAACTGAGAAGCAAACCGGCAAAAGCGGTTGTTGCGATCAGCGTTCTAAGTTTCGATTTCATATGATTCCTTTTTTTTCATTTGTTTGACGGGACTGAACTGGCGTTTGCTCCATGGGATCTCACTTCACCAGGATTGTTTCACCGTCGATCTGAAGCAGGATTTCGCCTTCGAGCGCGATGATCCCCTGGCGATTCTTCTTAGCGAGAAGGTCGACGAGATCTCGAAATTCGGGCGAGCCGATTTGCACTTCGCGCCCGGTGCGGGGTGAACGCTGGTCAATGAGAGCGGCTTCCACCCAGCGGTTCCCGCGTTTGTAAAAGGCTTTGTCGTTCACCTGTTGGACGGTTGAGATCTCCACTCGATTGAGATCCTTATCGAGGAAGGAATTGCGCGAGTTCAACTTTGCTTCAGCGCGTTGGGCCTTATTGTTGAACTCTTGATTCACTCCGGCTATTCCGGTCCGCGTTCTCAGAGCGCGATCGTCGAAATTCTTAGTGGCTTCGGACAACACACTTGCAGAAAGCGACAGGTCGGTACCCTCACGGGCGAGGAATGCGGTGTACTCGCTGAGCACGCCAAATTCCTTCGACAGACGCACGATTTCATCCACCAATTCCTTCAATCTTGGATCGTCTGTGGCTGTGCCCGGACTAAAAGTGGCTCCGCCTTGGGCGCCCAGATCGCGGATGGCATCGGTTAAGAACGCGATCTTTCGGCTTGCCCACAGGCGCGCAACGAATGCATTCCGCGTCGTTGCTTTGGCCAATTCGAAGCGAATGTCGAAGGAGCGCCGATTTCCGGCATAATCGCCGATCAGCTCAAACGCTAGCGGGTTCTCTCCCATATACTGTCTCAGCACAACGAGCTGATCCCCTTCAAACAGGTCCGGCAATCGGCCCGGCAGCACGTCACGCACGCGTGGACGGCTAAGGCCGGCGTCGCGCCGGACAACCCGGAGTTCAGGTTCAACGAGCACAGGGCCTGAGAGGCGTTTGAAGACTTGCGCCACCTTCACCTCCACGTCCTCTTTCGGCAGAACAAAGGTCGATGTGCCGCGCGTCTCGATGGCTATTTTGTCGAGCAGCGGGGTGTTCACGTCCACGCCGACGCCGAACGTGAAGATTCGGCGGTTGTGCCGGTTCCCCTTGACGGCTATCTCACGAATGGCCCTCTCGGAGGTCTGCCCGATTGTGGGAAGTCCGTCGGTGAGGAAGAGCACGAGCGGAAGGAATCCTTCCCTCGCTCTCATCCGAAGTGCTTCCTGCAAGGCGTCGTGGATGTTCGTTCCTCCCCGAACGCGAATGCCACGAAGGTACTCCCGCACCTCGCGCATCGTGCTTTCGGTCTTGATGACCGTTTCCGGTGCGAACGATTCGACGAATTCGTTATAGACGATGCGCACTTTCAGTTCCGAGCGGGCTTCGACCGGGAAGACACTCGACTGAATGAGGTTGTATCCAATGAACTCCAAAAGCGCCGGATCACGCGTGCGCGCGACAATTTGATCGTAAATTCGGCGCGCTTCCGTTTTGGGCAGTATTTCGGCTGTTGGTTCGGGTCCGGCCCCGTCATACGTAAATCCGCGCAAAGCCGATTCCTCCGGCACCGGCACAACCATTCGCGCCTCGAGTCGGGAGCTGCTCGGATTCTCCAAAGTGATGTCCATTGTGGTCGTGGCGACTTGCTCGGCGATTTCGACATCCACTCGAACTCGTCGAACTTGGACGGATCTCGCAGCTTGGTGTGAAAAAGGGCGCGTTTGCGGAACGATAATGCGCGACGCCCAGTTGGGACCAGAGAACAGTGCCGATTCAGCGACCTGCGCGTGAATCGGTCGCAAAAGTCCAAGAGTGGCAACCGCCAACAAGACCCGTTGGTGTGTCTTCATATTCGTTAATCTTATCAGCGCTGCGGCGTTCGTGTGTAAAGAGTTTGTAAATTGGAAATGGATCCGAGACTGGTGAAAACAATGCTTCGATGGAACCCTCAGAGGAGCAGGAATTGATACACCAATATATTGGTGTATGGTCTTGACACACGCTTTTGATACACTAATATGTTGGTGTTTCAATCCAATCAGAATCATGCCCAATCAAAACCAGCTCTCACGCCGGGAACGTCAGATAATGGATATCCTATACGCTCTCGGGAAGGCGACCACAGAGGACATTCGAAGGGAAATGGAGGATCCCCCGACAGGAAACGCCGTACGAACGTTTTTGCAGATTCTTGAGGCGAAGGGGCATTTGCGTCGGATCAAGGCCGGAAAGGAGTACATATGTGAGCCAACCAAGAATCGGGCTCGCGCCGGGATTCAAGCCTTTCAGCATGTTTTGGAGACCTTTTACGAAGGATCGATCGAGCGGGCGTTGACTGCGCATTTGACACGGAAAAGGACTGAATTGACCCAAAGCGAGTACGATCGGCTGAGGCAGCTCATCGATGATGCGAGCAAAAAGGAGGAATAGATATGCAATTGATTCTAGATTTAGTCTCCATTCCAGATCTTCTGGATTTGACAATAAAGGCAACGATCATTCTTACAATTGCCTGGGGGCTAACATTCGTGTTTCGTAGCGCTTCGGCATCCTTGAGGCATTGGCTTTGGGGCATGGCAATGTTCGGTGCGCTGGCACTGCCTGTCTTATCGGCCATCCTGCCGGCCTGGAATATATTGCCCGGTCGGGTATCTCTTGCGATTCGTCCAGCGATGGACATCGGGCACCGAAGGGGCAGGGAACCGTCTCTGTCCCCTGGGGTCATTCTCGGATCGAGTCCGATGCGCTCGTTAAAAGTGAACGATAAAAATCAATTCGCCGGCGAAGCGGCGCTTCAAATCCGGAAATTAATCTCCCCGACGGCGGTCTCGGATGCGAATCCCAAAACAGATCTTTCGCAAAGCTATGTTATTCCGATCTGGCTGACTGGCACGATGCTCTTGCTCGCGCGTCTCGCCGCATCTCACGGTGCTCTGTTTTGGCTTCACTACCGAAACCGGTCTTTTCCTGTGCTGGACTTCGACTCTCAAGTCCATCGCTTGGCTCGGCGGCTCCGGATCAAAAGGAAGATAACGTTGCGGATGGTCCCGCGCCCGCGAATGCCGATGACTTTTGGAGTCTTGTTCCCCTGCATCGTGCTGCCGGAAGAAGCGATCGATTGGACTCCTGACCGCCTCGAAGCTGTACTCTTGCACGAACTGGCGCATGTTGGCCGGCATGATTGCGTGCTTCAATGGGTGGCGCAATTGGCGTGTGCGTTGCACTGGTTTAATCCTCTGGTTTGGTTCGCCGCCTCACGGCTTGGAGTTGAGCGGGAAAACGCCTGCGACGACTGTGTCCTTTCCAGCGGCGTTAAGGCTTCGGACTATGCCCGGCATCTTCTTGATTTGGCGTCGTATCTGAAGCCTAGTCCGGCAGCCGCTGCATCCATTGCAATGGCCGGTGCGACGGGCCTCGAACATCGGCTGCGAACAGTCTTAGACGTGAAACTTGAGCGGTCCGTTCCCGAGAGAAGAACGTGCCTAGTCCTAGAACAAGCGCATTAGAGTCTCGAAATCGCCAATCCGGAATTTTGTGAAAAAAATCTCGTC
>JAQBVM010000039.1 GCA_027623095.1 Verrucomicrobiota bacterium | reverse complement strand
TTGGCCGTGACAGCCAAGGAAGTGCCGACGGTTACCTGGGCAACGCCGGCCGAGATGACGTACGGAACGGCGTTGAGCGGCACACAACTCAATGCCACGGCGAGCGTGCCTGGAACGTTCGCTTACAACCCGACGTCAGGCACGATTCTTCAGGCCGGGCAGAATCAGACGCTACGAGCGACGTTTACGCCCACCGATACCGCGACGTACGAAACGGTGCCTGCGACGGTGTCGATTGACGTTGCGAAAGCGCCGTTGACGATTACCGCGGATTCAAAATCCAAAGTCTATGGCGCGGCATTGCCTGAGTTGAGCGCGCGCTACAGCGGTTTCGTGAATGGAGAGGACGCGACGATCCTAACCGCTCCAGTAAGTTTGACCACAACAGCGACTTCTTCGAGCAACGCGGGAGGGTATGCCATCACCCCGGGCGGAGCGGGATCGGCCAATTACACAATCACGTTCGTCAATGACACATTGACGGTGTCGCCTGCGCCATTGACGATTCAGCCCAATGATCTGGCAATGCGCCAAAGCGCGGCGGTTCCGACTCTAACGGCCACGTACACTGGCTTCGTCAACGGCGACACTGCCGCGAGTCTCATCATCGCTCCAACGCTTACGACGACGGCGACCTCGGCAAGTCCCCCAGGTTCCTATCCGATCACCGCCAGCGGAGCCGCAAGTTCCAATTACACCCTTCTTTACGAAAGCGGCGCCTTGACCGTTACGGAGTTCAACGAACTGCCAACCCTGAGCGAGATCAGCGATCAAACCATCGATGAAGACACCGTTTCGGAAGCGATCGTGTTCATAGTGGGCGATTTGGAAACGAGCGCCACCGAACTGATCGTCACGGGCGCGTCCTCAAATCCCGGTTTGATCGACGCCGCCAACATTGCTTTCGGGGGAACCGGAGTTAATCGCACCGTGACCTTGACGCCGTTGGCCAATCAATTCGGAACGGCCGAAATCACATTGACCGTTCGCGATGCGGTCGGCGGCCAGACCAACCGACTTTTTAATTTGACCGTGCGCTCGGTCAATGACGCGCCAGTGCTTGCTGCGATAAACAATCAAGTGGTCAATGAAGAGAGTTTGCTCACCGTGAACGGCAGCGCGTCGAACATCGAAAGCGCGACCGAAACTCTTGCGTTCAGCCTGGATCCCGGGGCGCCGTCGGGCGCGGCCATCAATCCGGCAAACGGCCTTTTTACGTGGACCCCCAGTGAAGCTCAAGGACCGGGCACGGCGAGCATTACGATTCGCGTAACCGATAACGGCACGCCGCCCTTGAGCGCGGCTCAAACGTTCACCGTGACGGTCAACGAAGTGAACGTGGGGCCGTTGCTGGCGGAAATCGGCAACCAAACCGCTGACGAAGGAAGCTCACTGAGTTTTGGGCTTTCTGGGAGCGACGCGGACATTCCCTCCAATACATTGACCTATTCCTTTGGAGGCGGAGCCCCCAGTGGCGCGACGCTTTCGAGCAGCGGTGTTTTCAGTTGGACACCGGGCGAGACTCAAGGACCGGGGAGTTATTCGATCACAGTACAAGTGAGCGATAATGCCAACCCACCTCTGACGGCGGTGCGGACTTTTAGCGTGACGGTCAACGAAGTGAACCAAAGTCCGGCGCTAGCCCCGATTGCCAGCCGGACGGTGGATGAAGGCGGCCCGGTCTCCCTTCAGGTTCAGGGCAGTGATCCGGACGTGCCGGCGCAATCGCTCACTTATAGCTTGGGCGCCGGCGGTCCGGCGGGCGCCTCAATCAATGCTGCAACCGGAGTATTTTCCTGGAACCCCAGCGAAGAGCAAGGACCTGGGAGCTATGCGATTACGGTGAACGTGTCGGACAACGGGACACCGCTCTTGAGTGCCAGCCAAAGCTTTTCGGTCACCGTCAATGAGGTTAACGTGGCGCCGTTTCTGGCGGGAATCGCCAATCAGAGTGTTCCCGAAGGGGGAACCATGACGGCGTTCGTGGCTGGGGCGGACCTGGACCGTCCGGCGCAACGATTGACCTACAGCGTGGGAAACGCGCCAACGGGAGTGAGCATCGATCCGGTTTCCGGAGTGGTCAGTTGGACACCGACTGAATCACAAGGAGGAGCCACCTATTCCATCGCGGTGATTCTGACCGATGATGGGCCGGGCAACCTAAGCGCCTCACAGAGTTTCCAAGTGGTGGTGATCGAGGTGAATTCGGCGCCGGTGTTCAGTCCGATTGCCAGCCGGACCATCAAGGCGGGCAGCGCGCTCAGCGTGAGTGTTTCAGCGAGCGACCCGGATATTCCGGCGAACACTCTGGCGTATTCGCTTCCTTTTGGAGGGCCCCCGGGAGCGTTGCTTGATCCCGTCTCGGGCCTGTTCAGTTGGACACCCGATCCACAGACAGCGGCGGGGCCGGTGAGCGTTACGGTGCAGGTGTCGGACAACGGAATCCCGCCCTTGAGCGCGACGACGAGTTTCTCCATCGAAGTGTCGGCTGGGAACAGTTCGCCCAATCTGAGCGCGATCGCCAATCAGACCGTGGATGAAGGGAAGTTGTTGACCGTGCGGGCTGCGGGGACGGATCCGGAAGGCCAAAGCTTGAGTTATACGCTCGAATCCGGAGCGCCCGCGGGCATGGGAATCGATCCGGCAAGCGGTGTGCTGACATGGACTCCGGGCGAAGAGCAGGGCCCGGGAAGCAGTTCGGTCACGGTGCGAGTGACAGACAACGGAACGCCGCCCTTGAGTGCGACCCAGAGTTTCGGAGTAACGGTCAATGAAGTGAACGCGGCTCCAGTGATACCGCCTATCGGGGATCAAACAGCCGAGGCCGGGGTGTTGGTATCCTTCAATGCAGGCGCGACCGACGCCGATCTTCCCGCGAACCGATTGACCTATGGCCTTGAAGCGGGAGCTCCAGACGGAGCGGCGATTGACCCGGCCAGTGGAGCGTTTTCATGGACGCCATCGCTGGCTCAGGCTGGAACGACCCATGGGATCACGGTGCGCGTGACGGACAACGGAACTCCGAGCCTGTCGGCCAGCGCGAGTTTTTCAATCGTGGTGGCGCCATCGAATCGAGCGCCTGTGCTCACACCGATTGGCGATCAGACAGTGGACGAACAAACGCAATTGACGGTGACGATTGCCGCGAGTGATCCGGATCAACCGGCGCAAGTGTTGACATATGAAATATCGGGAGCGCCCCCGGGCGCGGGGATCGATCCGGCCAGCGGGGTGTTCACATGGACGCCGAATGAAGATCAGGGACCGGGCACGAGTACGATTACGGTCAAGGTCTCCGACAACGGCACTCCGCCGTTGAGTGTGACGGGCAGTTTTTCGGTGATCGCGCGGGAAGTCAACAAAGCCCCGGTCCTCAACGCCATTGCCGACCAGCGCATTGAGCAAGGCCGGTTGTTGAGCTTCCCCGCTTCGGCGACCGATCCAGATTTTCCCGCCAATACCCTGACCTATAGCCTGGGCAACGGCGCGCCTGCGGGAGCGGGGATCGATCCGGCCAGCGGAGTGTTCACATGGACGCCATCCGCGCAACAAGCCCCGGGCCCCGTCCAGATCACGGTGCAAGTGGCCGACAACGGGGTGCCGATCCTAAGCGCCAGCCAAAGTTTTACGGTGGTGGTCAGCACGGTTAACACCGCGCCAACGCTTGGGGTCATCGTAAATCAAACTGTCAACGAAGGGCAGGCGCTGAGTTTTACGGCGGTGGGCACCGACACGGACCTGCCGCCGCAGCGGTTGGCATACAGCCTGGGGGCCGGAGCGCCTTCGGGCGCGAGTATTGACCCGAGGAGTGGCGTGTTCACTTTCACTCCCATCGAAGCCCAGGGACCCGTTTCGAACGTGTTCAGCGTGCGAGTGACCGACGATGGCACGCCGCCGCTGCGAGCGAGCCAGGACGTAAGGCTGGTGATCAATGAAGTGAACCGCGCGCCTGTCTTGAGCGCGATTGCCGATCAAACGCTGGGAGTGGGCGACACGCTCAATCTACAGGCAAAAGCCAGCGACGCGGATTTGCCGGCGAACCCACTGAGTTTTAGCCTGGGAACCGGAGCGCCGGCAGGCGCGTCGATTGACCCTGCCAGCGGTATCTTGACCTGGACCGCGACAGTGGCCCAAGGGGGCGCCGCAAGCCAGGTCACGGTGATTGTGAGCGACAATGGCGTGCCGCCCTTGAGCGATAGCAAGACGTTCACCGCGACGGTGAGGGCGGGACCGAATTTGCCGCCAACCATCTCTGCAATCAGCGATCAAACAACGCCTGAAAACACGCCGACCGCTTCGATCGCGTTTACGGTGAATGATCCGGACACACCGATCGGCAACCTGAGCCTGCGGGCAACCTCGAGCGACACGACACTGGCGCCAACAGCCAGTATTTCATTTGGGGGAAGTGGCACGGATCGAACGGTGCGCATTACCCCGGCCCGAAACCAGACAGGAACAGCCACGATCACGATCGAGGTGAATGAACCTGCGGGAGGCAAAGCGAGTGTGTCCTTTGGGGTCACGGTCGCGCCGCTGCCTCCGGAGATCGTGAGGCAGCCAGCGGATCAAACGGTGCTCGGAGGTTCGGTGCTGACCCTGGGCGTGGTGGCCTCCGGGAGTGCGCCGCTGACCTATCAATGGAGTTTTAACGGAGGCGCGATTGGAGAAGCGACCAACTCAGTGTTTTCGGTTGCCAATGCGAAACCGGAGAACGCGGGAACGTATTCGGTTGAGATTGCCAACGGGGTGGGAAGGTTTGCGAGCCGCACGGCGCGAGTGGAGGTGACGGTGCTCTTGCGGATCGTTGAGCAGCCGCAGGATCAAAAGGTGCTGGCCGGCGGCAGCGCCAGTTTCCGCGTCGTGGCCAGCGGGACGCCGCCCTTGAGGTATCAGTGGAGTGTGAATGGCACCGATGTTCCACGGGGAACCAACGCGGTGTTGTCCTTGGCAAACGTGGAGCCAATCCTCGCCGGAAGGTATGGGGTTGCGGTGAGTGACGCGTCCGGTACCCTGGCCAGCCAATCGGCAGTGTTGGAAGTGTTATCTCCGGCAGCGATAACCGGGCAACCGGTAAACCAGACGGTGCCTGCGGGAACGGATGTGACATTCAGCGTGAATGCCAGCGGAGCGGCGCCGCTCGCATACCAATGGCTCTACAACGGAGTAAACCTGTCTGGTGCGACCGGGAGCACATTGAGCCTGCCGGGTGTGGGAGTATCCAATGCGGGATCGTACGCGGTGCTAGTCAGCAACGGAAGTGGATCGGTGACCAGTGAAGGCGCGCGATTGACGGTGAGCCAGCCGCCGGTGATTACGCGCCAGCCGCAAGGACGGAGAGTGCTGGCCGGGGCGGCAGTGGATTTGGCGGTGGTTGTCAGCGCCACGCCGCCCTTGAGTTATCAGTGGAAGAAGGACGGGCAAGATATTGCCGGAGCGACCGGAGCGAATCTCTCGTTGAACAACATCACAATCGCCGCGGCCGGAGAATACTCGGTCATGGCCACCAATGCTGCGGGCAGTGTGACCAGCGAGGGGGCGTTGGTGGAAGTGACGCAACCGGTGGCCATCACGACCCAGCCCGCGGATCAAACGGTTGTGGAAGGGTCGGCGGCGGGTTTTAGTGTGAGTGCGACAGGGACCGCGCCATTGAATTATCAATGGCAAAAAGACGGAGTGAACGTGACGGGAGCCATCGCCGCGACATTGAGCGTGGCCAGCGCGCGGGCGGCTGATGCGGGCAATTATCAAGTGGTGGTGAGAAACGCGGCGGGTCCCGTGGCGAGCGCGCCGGCAAAATTGACAGTGAATTTGGGTGTGAAAATCGTGGCGCAACCGCAAAGCCTGACGGTGACCAACGGGAGCGGCGCGGTGTTCACGGTGGGAGCGAGCGGCACAGCGCCCCTGAGTTATCAATGGCGGTTCAATGGAGCCGCAATTGCGGGAGCCACGGGATCGGTTTTGAGTGTGCCCAGTGCGCAACCCTCCAGCGCGGGCGGTTACAGTGTGCAGGTGCGCAATGCCGTGGGCTCGGTGACGAGCGCCGAGGCGCAATTGAAAGTATTGATCCCGCCCGCGATCCAAACCCAGCCTGCCGGTGTGACGGTGGATTTGGGCGCCTCCGCCAGCTTCACGGTGGCCGCGTCCGGGGACGCGCCCTTGAGTTATCAATGGAAGCGAAACGGGGGCAACCTTGCGGGAGCCACCAGCCAGACACTGGCCTTGAACAGCGTTCAAGCGGCCGACGCGGGCAGTTACAGCGTCGTCGTTCAGAATCCCGGCGGTGCGGTGACCAGCCAAGCGGCGAGTCTGACACTAAATTTGCCGGCCTTAACGACGGGGAATTCGGCGGCGACGGCGCCGCCGCCGATCGAACAGGCCGAGGGAACGTTTAACGGGGGCGATACCTCGGGCGGCGGGAATCAGATCGCGCGGCGCAATGCGAGTCCCGGGACGGGAAGCGAACGCTGGTTCGCGTGGCGGGCACCCGGGAACGGGATTGCGACGTTCAGCACGGCGGGCAGTTCGTTTGACACGGTAATGTGGATTTACACGGGCACGTCACCGAATTTGACCGCGGTGGGCGCCGACGATGACCGAGGAGGGTTCTTATCGAGTGAAGTGCGTTTTAATGCGGTTCAGGGAACGGCCTATCTGATCAATGTGAAAGGATTTGAAGGCGCGACGGGGCAGATTGTCGTGGGCTTCAAGCTGGAGGCGACGGTGGAACGACTGCCCGAGCTGGTGAATTCCCCGGAGAGCCGGACCGCGATCGCGGGGAGCGACGTGACCTTCACAGTGGCGGCGTTGGGAACCCAACTGAGCTATCAGTGGCTGGCGGATGGCGTGGAGATTGCCGGAGCGACAGGGCCGAGCCTGGTGTTATCGGGCGTCAAGGAAACCGATGCGAAGAATTATTCGGTGCGGACCGCGAGCGGAGCGCGGACAGTGGAAAGCGCGGCGGCGTCGCTGCAAGTGGGCACGATCGCCGAAGTGGCGCAGGACAAGTTCAAGAATGCGGTGGGGACGGCGGGATCGGCGCCTCAACTTCAGAGTTTGGCGAACCGGAGTGCCGGCCTGCTGCAGGCCGGAGGATCGGCGGCGACATTGGCGTTCAGCACGGTTGGATCAGGCAAGGAGGCGGGAGAACCCAATCATTGCGAGGAAGCGGGCGGAACGTCGCGATGGATAAAATATGCGGCAACCCAAAGCGGTGTGGTGCGATTCAGCACAGAGGGCAGCGCGTTTGACACGGTCCTGGCTGTGTATCGAGGGGTGGAGTTTGCGAGTTTAACACTGGAGGGCTGCGACAATAACAGCGGGAGCGACGGAAAGAGCAGCGTGGTGAATGTGGCGGTGACAGCGGGCCGGACGTATTACGTGGCAGTGGACGGAGTGGGTGGAGCGGCTGGACTAGTGAAGTTGAGTTATGAAGCGGGGCAAAAGCCTGAGATCACGGTGCAACCGCAAGGTCAAACGGTGGAGCAGGGAAGTACTGCCGCGCTGTTCGTATTGACCAGTGGAGGCGCAGGATTGAGCTTTCAATGGTACAAGGACGGAGGACCGATTGCGGGAGAGACGAGCCAAGCCGTGCAGTTCCTAAGTGTGAACCAGGGGGATGCGGGAAGTTACGAAGTGGAGATCTCGAATTTTGCGGGAACCGTGAGGAGTCAGACGGTGGAGTTGCTGGTGAATGTGCCGGTGACGGTGAGTGTGCCGCCTGAGGATGCACAGGCCGGGTTGGGAGGATTGGCGCGGTTCGCAGTGGTGGTAAGCGGGAGCGAACCGATCATCTACCAATGGAGCCTCAACGGGATCGCAATTCCAGGAGCAACCGAACCAGTGTACGAAATCCCGAGTGTACAGGTGCTGGATGCGGGGAGCTATGTGGTAAGCGCGCGGAACAGTGCGGGAACGATCGAAAGTCGTGCGGCGGTGCTGACGCTCAACCAGGCGCCGGTGATCGGCGGCGGACCGCAAAGTGTGGCGGCGGTGCTGGGCGGAGGAGCCAGCTTTAATGTGGTCGCGAGTGGAACCGGGAATTTGAGTTATCAATGGCGGTTCAATGGACTGGATTTGGCAGGAGCAACGGAGGCGAGTTTGGCGATTGCGAACGTTCGCGCGCAGGACGTCGGGGATTACACAGTAGTGGTGAGCAATGGAGCGGGATCGGTCGAGAGCGCTCCCGGGCGGTTGAGTGTGAGCGTGCCGCTGAGCGTGGTGGAGCAGCCGCAGAACCAGACGGTGACAGCGGGGAGCAGCGCGGCGTTCACTGTGAGAGCGGCGGGAGCGGGGCCATTTGGCTATCAGTGGAAGAAGGAGGGAGTGGAGATTGCCGGAGCCACAGGCCAGACCTTCATCGTGGCCAGCGCGCAAGCAAATGACGCGGGAACCTACACCGTTGTCGTCAGCCGAGGCGCCGAGTCAATCGAAAGCGAGGCGGCCGGCTTGACCGTGAGCAGCCTTCCCGTCATCACACAGCAGCCTCAGAGCCAGGTGGTGTACGCGGGAAGCGTGGTGACTTTGGAAGTGGCGGCAACGGGAAGCGGTCCTCTCGGCTATCAATGGACGCACGAAGGAATCGCGATTGCTGGAGCAACGAATGCGGTGCTGACATTGCCCCGGGTGGAATCCGAATCCGCGGGTGTTTATTTGGTGGACGTGAGCAACAGCGCCGGCGGGGTCGAGAGCCAATTGGCGGTATTGACCCTGCGTGAAGTGGTTTCGGATGCGCGTTTGGACGCGGGCGGGTTTGGGTTCCGGTTGAACGTGCCCGAAGGCAGGCAAGCTCGCGTGCAGTTCACGACAGATTTCGCGGACTGGACAGATCTGTTTCCCGCGCCGTTAGCCGGAACAGTCGATGTCACCGATCCGGATGCGTTCATTTCGGAACTTAGGTTTTACCGAGTGTTGATCGAGTAAGCCCGCCAGAGCGAGTGCCGGCGTGCGGGTGGAGTCGGTGCATCTGAATGAGGACGAGCCGACACTCGCTTCTCTTGGTGGGGCGACACTCTGTGGAGCCCTGATCGTGCCGTTGCTCCGCCCGCTGCCGGTCCGACGGTTGGCCATGGATGATTTCGCGATGCTGCCGGAGAATGAACTCCTCGCAGCGCCGGCAAAACTGATGACTTTGATGGACCGCGATCATTTCCTGGGTCGGTCCACGCGTAGCCATGAGCAGACGATGACATTCCTTGAGACCCTTGGCAATTCCTCAATACTGCCCCTTCAAGCAGCGCATCACCGTGTTCCCATTGCCCATCGGCTCGATCCATTTCGGAAAAAGGGGTCCGATAATTTAAGTATGGATGGGTTCTTTCGGTTCGGTATTGTGGCTTCAGTGCCCCGCCGTCATTGATGCAGCAGCGTTCACGTTGGCAACAATGCCCATCCGCCACAGCAACCCATCTCAAGATGCAGACGCTGGAGTTTTGGGCTTTCGATTGGCCAAAGGAAGGTTCATTGAATACAAATGCTCCCTATATGGGTTCCGATCCGGAGAAAGAATTGCTTGCTCGCTGCTGCCGCGGCGATTCGGATGCATGGGATGAACTCTTTGATCTGCACTATTCTGCCGCGGGGCGGTTCGTGTTTCAGCTTGGTCCAGGTCTCGCGCTGGAGGATGTTCAGGAAATCTGCCAGGAAACGTTTCTGTCCGTGATCAAGAGCCTAAGCTCCTTCAAGGGGGGCAGCCGATTCCAGACCTGGCTCTTTCGAATCGCCGCCAACAAGACACGCGACTTTATCGAGCGCCAAAGAGCGGCAAAACGAGGCGGCGGACAGGTTCCGGTGTCTCTGCAAACCGAGGACCCGGAGAGCGGCTTGACCCTGGATCCCCCATCAAAACATCCCGGTCCGGACGACATCGCGATGAGCCAGGAGAAGATGCTCCTCGTTCGCCAGGCGCTCGATAGTCTAGGCGAACCGTGCCGGGAGATCCTTGAATTGAGGTATTTCGGCGATCTCAGCTATGACGAAATCGCTCTCGCGCTTAAATTGAATCCAAAAACCGTCAGTTCGCGCTTGAGCAAATGTCTGGATCGTTTTGAAGCGCTGGCGCGCACTCTTTCTTCGCGGGAGAATTCAACACCGTTTTCCGTCTAATTGATCCAACATGTCAGCCGAACCTCACAACGAATCGAAGAAGCGGCTCCGGAGCTATGCCAGGCACCGCCGGCGCGATGCGGCTTCGTTGGGTGAGATGCCTCCGGCGGTTCGGCGAACGCTGCAATCGGAAGTATCAAAGACGTTTCGAAAGGGATCGGCAAGTCCGGCGTGGCCGGATCGGATACAGAGTCTTTGGCCGCGCTTTGCGATCGCATTCGGCGTATTAGCGTGCGCTCTCTTCGGCGCGGTCTTCTGGCAAATCTATGAGTTAAACTCCAGCGGCAGGCGGGATCTGGCGCGAGCAAACACGGCGGGGCGGGAGTTTCCTGCAGGTGGCAAAACCGCAATCGCTGCGAACCGGGAAACGGACACGGCAGCCTCGCCAACCGAGGGTTCCGCAATCGAGCAATCGTTGGCAAAACGTCATCCTGTGGATCGATCGCGGTCATCGCGCGGCCTTCCGGAAAGGATCGAACTTGCCGATGGCTTTGCTCCGTCCGACACAACAGGCCAGCCAATGGCCCTTGCCGCCTCCGCGCCTGTTCCGGCACATTCAGATCCAGCGGATCGCGAACCCACGCCCCTGCAAACAGATTCGAAGACTCTCGCTGAGATTGCTCGCATGCCTGTTCCTCTCGGAAAAGCACAAATGCGGCAGGATCAAGCCACCGCGAATCCTGAGCCTGTGTCTTCAAACGTTCGAGGGCTTGAATCCGATTCTGTTGGACTGGCGTCCACGGCAGACAGCGCAGTGCTCGCGGAAGCTCAAGCAGAAGTGCCACGATCGTTCAAATCGATAGGAATCGGCGAAGAAAAAAGAAGCACTGATTCCGGAGTAGTCAGTCTCCAATTTACGCAGCTTGATCCAGCGTCGCGTTACCGAAAGAACTTTAACTCACCACCCTATCCGGAAATTCTTCGCAGCTTTGAAGCACGGATTCAGGGAACAGAAGTGCGGATCGTGGATCGCGATGCGTCAGTGTATGAAGGATCGATTTTATTGGCGGAAAATGAAGTTTCTCCGGATGCGGATAGGTCTCCGGAAACCACCTCAAATGCGGCTGTATCCACAACGGGTGTTTCTGGTGTGAACTACATGCGAACCGATTTGTCACTCCCATCGCCTGAGATTGGTTCGGTCAATAGAGTGCGTTTCCAGGCAGCGGGCCAAAACCAAAGTCTTAATCAGCGGATTGTGTTTACTGGCAGTTTCTTCAACTTGATGACTCCTTCAAATAACCAGCGCGTCGAAGGAACAGTCCTGATCGGCGGCTCGAACGCGTTCAACATTGAAGCTACTCGCAACAAACCTTAGGCGGAGTTTCGATGCCTCCGGAGCGGCCTGTCCACGGTTTCAAACCCGATGGCCGAATCGGGACATGAAAGACTATGTTTAGACCGTGTATTGACCTCCACGAGGGCAAAGTGAAACAGATTGTCGGTGGATCGCTCGGGAATGATCCGGCCCAAGTGCGGACGAATTATGTCTCCGAACGGCGGAGCGAATGGTATGCGCAACTTTACAGGCAAGATAGTCTGAAAGGCGGACACGTAATCATGCTCGGGCCGGGCAATGAAACGGCGGCCCTCGAGGCACTCGCTGCTTATCCAGAAGGACTTCAAGTGGGAGGTGGTATCAACATCGAGAACGCGCGCGGCTTTCTTGATGCGGGCGCATCTCATGTGATCGTCACGTCATGGGTCTTTCGCAACGGAGTCATGGACAGCAACCGATTGGCCTCGCTCGTCGCGGCCATAGGAAAGGGGCGGCTGGTTCTCGATCTGAGCTGCCGCCGTCGAGGTGAGGATTATTTTGTGGTCACCGATCGGTGGCAGAAATTCACGGAGCTGAAAATCTCCAGCGAAACGCTCGTATCCCTCGCGGATCATTGTGACGAATTCCTGGTTCATGCGGTTGATGTCGAAGGGCTCTGCCAGGGAATCGACCGGCAGCTCGTACAGATGCTGAGCGACTGGTCCCCAATCGCCGCGACCTACGCGGGAGGCGCCCGCTCCTTGTCTGACCTTGAAGAAGTTACACGCTCAGGTGGCGGGCGCATCGATCTTACCATTGGCTCGGCGCTCGATATCTTCGGTGGCAGCGGAGTTCTCTATGCCGACGCCGTTGCGTTTAACCGGCGCGTGGCCGGCAATGCGGCGTCACGATTTCAGGGTTCGGCGGGAGCCTCACCCTCCCATTTTCGGGGTGACCGCACTTAAGGCTTGGCCGCCGGGCGCAACGCTGATATTAGCGTGGCCTGTTTGGAGCTTCCAGTGGAGCGCCCGATTGCCTTTGAGATCCGCAAATGAACGATTCGCGCCCAATCCGCCGCGGCCCTTACCCCGAACTGACCTGGCCTGGAGTCTTGGTCGGTTATCTCTTGGGCGCTCTCATCGCGCTCAGCATTGGATATGCGAGCCTCAAACTCGGCTTTTCAATTGAAGGTTCCGAGCTTGCGGCGATACTCGGTTTCGGAATTCTTCGGGGCATTCTCGGACGATCGAGCATCGTTGAGAACAATATCAACCAGAGCTTGGCAAGCTCGGTAAACGCCGCTTCGTCCGGAATGGTGTTCTCCCTTCCGGCACTGTTCATTCTTCACTATACAGACTTCAATGTGCCGCTCACCGTACTGGGCTGTGTCGCGGGTGCAGTACTGGGAATCGCGTTTATCATTCCGCTCCGGAAGCAAATGATCGACTTCGAAAGACTCCCGTTTCCGGGAGGCATCGCTGTGGCGGCTATTCTAAAATCGCCGGGTGCCGGGCTTCATAAAGCGTGGCTGCTCGTCATCGGCGCTCTGATCAGCGGTTTGTCACACGGAATCAGCCTGGCCATGCATTGGGAGGAAATTCCCCTCGGCTCATGGATCGGAATGCCGGACTACATGAACGGCGTGTGGTACTTGTCCCTGATGACGGTGGGTGTCGCATTCTTGGCGGGACGCGGTGGTCTGTTTTTTGTAATCGGCGGCTATGTTTGTTATTGGATTTTGGCCCCGATCCTCAACGCGCAGGGATTGCTTCCCACACCGGATCAATTGCAAGAGGCGGGAACCGGAATGGCGCGGTACTTGCAACGATCCCTTTTTCGTCCTGTCGGCATCGGGATGTTGATCGGCGGGGCGCTCACCGGGGTGGCCCTGGCGCTTCCGTTGATGTTCAGCGCGGTTCGGAGCATGCACCATGCGTCCAAAACGCAGTCTGCTGTGTCGCGAGATGAAATGCCGATTCGCATGCTTTATGCGGCGGTGGCGGCGGCATTTGTCGTGCTGCTCATCATCTCCGAACTGTCCGTGCCAAACATGACGTTTTGGCGCGGCGTGGCAATGGCCGTCTTGGGCACTTTATGGATCTGGATGTCCGGTGTCATTCTTTCGGAATGTATCGGTCGCACAAACTGGTCTCCGCTCTCGGGTATGACGCTGATTGCCATCACGATGTTGATTTTCGTGAGCAGCGGTTTGGGTGATCGGCAGACGGTCATCGCAGCGGTGATTGTCGGCGCTGCCGCCTGTGTTGCCATGTCGCAGGCGACCGATTTGATGTTGGATTTAAAGACTGGTTACCTTGTGGGGGCGACGCCGAAGAAGCAGCAGATTGCGCAGTTCCTCGGCGCATGGCTCGGACCCATTCTGATCATGTGGCTTCTGTTTTGGCTGCACAAGGATTCGCCTTTGGGGGGGGAGAAGTACCCGGCGCCGCAGGGCCAGGCTCTGGCCAGCGTGATTCAGGGAATCCTCGGAGGCGATGTTCCAACTAACAAATATCTTGCGGGAGCCGGACTTGGCGCGCTGCTCAGCGCGAGCGGCATCGGTGGCCTGGGTGTCCTAGTCGGTCTCGGGTTTTATCTGCCGTTCAACATTGTTTTGACCTATACGATTGGCACGGTGTTGCGCTTGGCTTCCGACCGGTGGAAAGGCGCGTCGTTCAGCGAAGATGTCGGGATCCCGATCGCGGCGGGTTTGATCGTGGGCGAGGCGTTGGTCGGTGTTGGGAATGCCGTCTATAATGTGCTCATGGCCGGGGGAGGCGCCGGATGAAGAAGGTCGCCTATGCCATGATCACGCTTGGATTTATCCTGGCGGCGCTTGTTTCGGTGCAAGATTCCCGAAACACCGTTTCCTGGGGAAAATACCTCCCGGCTTTTCTCCTCGGGAGCGCCGGCGTTGTGATTATCCGAATCGCGAAGCGCCGGAAAACTATGGAGGCGGATTCGCGCGGCGACGATTTGCAGACGCTGGCCGGGGCTATTGGCAGAATCGTCGTGAACATCACGGATTTGAATGCCGAAAAAGAGAGCCTGGCCACGGGCGATTTCCATTCCCGGATCGATCGGCTTTTCAGATCAGACTTGGATGCGTTCGCGGAGGCACGAGAGAGCATAGCGCAACGATTCGGCCTCGAAGCATACGCTGCGGTAATGAATGAATTTGCGGCCGGAGAACGGTATCTGAACCGAGTTTGGTCGGCGTCAGTCGATGGGTATGCCGACGAGGTGTGCGCTTATGTGGAACGGGCGAAAGAACAGTTTGAACGAACACTCGGCGCTTTGAAAGAGTGTATTGACTCCAAGGGCAATCGAGCTTTATAGAATCAACAGGTGTGGCCGCCCGCCCTCTTGACACGGAGGCTTGCGGTCGGGTGCGCGCAAACAGAAAGGAGAGCTTATGCCAGTAATACGCATTGAAACCAACCAAGGATGGAACGGCGACACGGTCGGATAAGTTTTGCCTGCGATAAGAGTACGATGCAGGAGTTTCTCCCAAATGAGGTCTCGGAGATCATCGCGACCACTCCGGCTCTTCGCGGCGCGTACGCTGTGGGAGGGTGCGTTCGAGATTGGTTGTTGGGGAATCAGAGCACGGATTTCGACATCGAAGTGTTCGGTGTTTCCTACGCCGAATTGGTCAGGGCGCTTTCTCCGTTTGGAAGAACCGATCTGGTGGGACGTTCCTTTGGAGTCGTGAAACTTGGAACTCGGTCCGGGTTAACGGTCGATTTCTCGATACCGCGCCGCGATTCCAAGACGACACCGGGCCACAAAGGATTTGAAATCGAGTTTGACCCGGGCATTGCGCCGCGCGAGGCCGCGGCCCGCCGGGATTTCACGATCAACTCGCTTATGTTCGATCCGCGGACGAACCAGTTGCTCGACTACTTTGGCGGAGAGGCGGATTTGCGCGCCCGGGTATTAAAACACACCAGCGCCGCGTTCGTGGAAGATCCGCTCAGGGTTCTCAGGGGAATGCAGTTTGCCTCGCGTTTTGACCTGATACCCGCGCCTGAAACGGTGGATATTTGTCGGCGGATGACACCGAACTTTGGCGAACTCGCTCGAGAGCGCGTACGGGATGAGTGGTTCAAGTGGGCGGGGAAGAGCCGGGTGCCGTCGCGCGGTTTGAAGTTCCTCGCCACCACCGGCTGGATTGAGCATTTCCCGGAACTCGATGCTCTGCGGTCCACGCCCCAGGATCCTGAATGGCATCCCGAAGGTGATGTCTTTGTCCATACGTGCCATTGCTGCGATGCGCTGGTGGATCTTCCGGGCTGGCGCGATGCGGATTTCGAGTCGCGAGTCGTGTTATCGCTGGCAACGCTCGCGCACGACTTCGGAAAACCCTCGACGACACATCGCGGCAGAAAGAAAGGGCGGTTTCGAATTATCTCCCCTGGACACGAAGAGGCGGGCGGTCCGGTTGCGGAACAGTTCTTGAACCGGATTCACGCGCCTCGGAGCGTTTCGGACCGGGTCGTTCTTCTCGTGCGAAATCACCTGGCACATCTGCGCCCCGCTACCGATCGATCCGTGCGCCGGCTCGCCAGGCGGTTGGAACCGGAGAATATCCGGAATCTCTGCCTGGTCATGACCGCGGATCATTTTGGGCGCCCTCCAGAACCGAAGGTGCCGCCACCCGGAATCTCCGAACTCCTCAAAAAAGCCGAGGAACTGGAGATCCAATCGAATGCTCCCCTCCCGATCCTAAGGGGACGAGACCTCGTTGCAATTGGAATGGAACCGCACCCAGAGTTCCGGCTTATTTTGAGCGAGAGCTACGAGTGTCAACTCGATGGGACAATAAGAAACCTTGGAGACGCTTATCGCTGGTTGATGGAGCAGCCGTTTTCGTTGCTTTCCGATCGTGTGAAGGCTCGCCTGCGCGAGAAGATCGATTCCCTCGATTAGCACAACAGCGACAGTTCGGTTTTGGCGCGCGCCCTTCCAGGCCGCAGCACGTTTTCTTGGGCGACACGTTCGGAATTGGCCTTCAATTTTTCCCTATTTTAGCGTGCTGCGGCCTGGAAGGCCGCGGGCCTATTCGAGAAGTGTCGATGTAGGGTTAGCACAACAGTGACATTACGGCTTCGGAGCGGCGTCACGATGACCGGCGCAGCAGAGATCGACGGCGAATCGAGTCAATGAACTACCGGCTCCTTGTGGACTTCGAGGTCGTGGAATTCATGGCCACCAGTTTCAGCTTCTAAAACGCCGTGCTTCTTAACAGGTGGAGGCTGTATTTTCGCCGGTTTCCCCGGAGGCGCTAATCGATTCCGCGCCCGGAGACGAATTCAACTTGCTGAGCGCATCCATCGCCGCACGGCTTTCGGCCTCTTTCTTGCTCTTTCCAGTTCCCCGCCCGAGTTCGCCATGGCTATGGTACACTGCGCATTCGAAGTTTTTTTCATGGTCCGGCCCCGTTACGGAGATCAACCGGTATTTCGGTGGTTCGGGAAGATTCGCTTGCAGAATCTCCTGGAGGTCGCCCTTTGGATTCTCCATCGCCGGCAGGGCCTCTAATTCATCAAAAACGAAATCGAACCGTTGAGTGATAAACTGCGTGGCGGACTCGAACCCGGTATCGAGAAAGATGGCTCCAAGGAGAGCCTCGAAGGCATCTGCCAGCGTTGACGGCCGTTCACGTCCACCGTTTAATTCTTCGCCCCGGCTTAGAATCAGATGCTCTCCAAGACCGAGTTTGCCGCTGTGTTCCGCCAGAGACTTTCGATTCACCAGAAAAGCGCGAGCCTTGGTGAGCGGCCCTTCGCCGTACCTCGGAAATCTGCTGTAGAGAACGCTGGTCAGGACCAATTGAAGGACGGCGTCTCCCAAAAACTCGAGTCTTTGATTGTGTTCGACCGAGCTATTCTGCTCGCGCACAACCGAGGGATGTGTGAGCGACAGGCGCAGCAACCCCTCATTTTCGAACCGATAACCCAGCCTGTCTTGAAGTGCGGAAAGGTCGGACACGGCGGTTGTCAGCCAACAGTCGGCTCTTGAGTTGCTTCCTCCCCCTTCAAATCAACGACTGTCTCGCACTGGATATCCACTGGAGATTCGCTGGAATCGACCCCTCTTCCGGCTTGGGAGTCGTCGTTCGGATCACCGCCATTCTCCAACAGGGACGCCACATCCCGTTGGACAGCCTCCAACTGAGAGAGCTGAAGGTTAGGATCGATAATGTGAAATAGATCGCCGGTCTTTGCGTGTTCATAGACGAACGTGCGCCGCCCTTCCTCCGTAAGCTGAGCCTTGACCTTGAGCAACCGTTTTCGTTCAAGCATCACGGCGAGAATAAACCGGGCGCCCTCATGCGATGGGTTTGCCTGCGCGATTAGTTTTCGGAGCAGTGACTCGGCAGATTCTTTTTGAATGGCCTCCGGCGGCGCTTCTGGAGGAAATGAATAGACGCTCTGCCAGCACGAGACAAACCCTTTCCGATCCGTCGCCCCTTGTCCAAACTGTTTGCTCCAACAATCGGCGCAAATATCGGACCTCGTATAGCAGTCTTTCCTGTCAAACAGGAGCGTGTGAAAAACCTCCTTGTCGGCAAATGATTTGCTGCAAGACTCGCAGATGTCCGCGCGGGATTGAATATTCCAATCAACCATGAATACGGTTTTTAACGGTGGAACTCAGACTAAGCCCGTTTCATTAACACCAAGTATGTCCGCCTGCAATCCCATTTCGGCGCCCTAATCTTTCAAGTCCACATTGCCGCAGAGGTGAACCTCGAGCCCGAGTTCGGCAAGCGCGGCCGCCTTCACACGCGCTGCACGGCTGGCCTGTTCCGCGGTGGGTGCATACACGACCTGGATATGATTCGCCTTGTGCCGGGCCATCATCTGGTCGCGTGTGATGCCATTGAGGACCGCGTGCATGATGGGCCATTGGGGCGTGGATTCCCGCCAGCGGCGGTCGGTCTCTTTGGCCGGAAGCGACAAAACCCGGGCCACGCCTAGATCGCAGTGCAACTTGCCCTCCATGATAAAGATCCGGCTCCAGACGATGTTTCCTGGTTTCGAAACGCCCTTCACCGTACCCCCGCCGAGGCGGAAATACATAGGCGGCTGCCGCTCGCTAGTGGCGCCTCGGAACCCGCCGACAAAATGCGCCGGTGGGGCCGCGCCAGAGATCAGAAAGACCCACACGTAATCATCTATCTTAGTATTTTCCGAAGGCGTCGATTTCGCGCCTTTTACGCTCTTGCCGGCCGGACCCTTGTAATGTTGTCCCCAGCGCAAGTCATGGAGAGTGTTTTCCGGCGGCAAGCCAAGTTCGCGCCAGAGCCTGTATGTCACTAATCCGTCCAAACCCGCGCACTCATCGACCTCATTAAAATGCGGTAGCGCGTTACTCTGAAACAGCAAGCGGGCCGTTCTCGGACATTTGACCGGGGGGCGATCCACGTTGTTGAGAAGGCCCTCGACGAGATCGCTTGCCGGCGCAAGATCTTTGAGGCCCTGTTGATACTGAATGCCAATCGTGTCACAGCCAAATTCATCCGCAATTCGAAGCGCTGCCACGTACATCTTGCACTGCTTCAAGACTTGGGACTCGGTGAGTTCGGTCGCTTCGTCCGTCCCGAGTTGGAATCGCATGCCCCGCTTTAGGAGCCAATCATAAACTGACCGCGCTTCGGCGTCCGAGACACGCTGCATGCCCGCAAAGAGCGCCGATTGGCTGAGGCGTTCCTTGAACACACCCGTCGGGTTTAGCAGTTCATCCGGAATGATCGCGTTGTGCATTCCCATGCAGCCTTCGTCGAAAACACCCATGATCGCCTTTTCGGCTTTAAACTTCCGCGCGAAATTTCTTCCCAAACGCTCATCAGCGCTCGGTAACCGCAACAGTTTCAAATCCCGCACATGACTTTGATCGTGAGGAATCGAACCTTCGTTTAACCATCGATGAAGTCCCGTTTTGAAAAAGCTGTCATTGAAGCGTTCGCTCCAGAGGGTGCTGTAAGGAACGCCCATTTTCGTGAGCGACCCGTTGAGATTCAACATGCCGACGAGCCCCGGCCAGATTCCGCTCCAGTTTGCGACCGTGAGGATGGGGCCGCGATGGGTGGACAGCCCGGCAAGAATGTGTTGACTGTATTGCCAAACCGACTCGGCGACGATCAGCGGGGCGTTCGGGTCGAGTCTCCGGAAAACATCAAGGCCCATTTTTTGAGAATCAATGAAGCCGTGTTGTTTCGTTTTGTCGAAAGTGTGCGCGCGCGCGACGGTCCAGCCTTCTGCTTTCAAGGCACCGGCCAGGGCGGACTCCATTTTCGATTGTTCAGGCCAGCATTTCTGATTTGCCGAAAGACGGAGATCACCGTTTGCGACAAGGACCACTTGGCGTGGTTTCAAAATTCGGGTTGCGCTCATGCTCACAATGGCAGCGAAACTAGCTATTGAATGCAAGAGTTCAATGCCTAAAATGCCGCCGCATGAATTCCAGATTTAGAAATGGATTCGCGCTTGGAATCTGTTCCGGCCGTTTCGAAGCGACTGCGAGAATCGCAGTCCGGCGGCCGCCATGACGATTGCACTCCAGAGATTCTTTAACTGAATGAAAAAGACTGCATTGCTATTTGCGGGACAGGGCGCGCAAAGCGTCGGTATGGGACAAGACCTTTCGGAACGGTTCCCGCGCGCGCGCGCATTGCTCGACCGCGCCAATCACGCGCTTGGTTATGACCTGGCATCAATCTGCTTTGGAGGGCCCGAGGCGGAGCTCACCAAAACCGAAAACGCACAGCCGGGCATCTTTCTCGTGAGTTGGGTCGCCTTTCAGCTTCTGAGAGAACGTGTGCCCGAATTCGAATTCCAGGGTACGGCGGGTCTTTCGCTGGGTGAGTTTACGGCGCTCTCCGCTGCCGGAGTGATGTCGTTCGAAGACGGTCTCAAGGTGGTGCGGCAGCGGGGCCAATTCATGCAGGAGGCCTGCGATCAAACGCAAGGAAGCATGGCTGCCCTCATTGGAGTCGATGAGCCGGCTGCTCGCGCGATTTGCGATGAAGCTGGAGTTGAGCTGGCGAACCTCAATTGTCCCGGACAAATCGTCATTTCAGGCGACAGACAAAAGATTGTCAACGCCTGCGAAATCGCCAAGACAAAAGGCGCGAAACGGGCCCTGCCCTTGAGCGTCGCCGGCGCGTATCACTCGCGGCTAATGCGGAGCGCGCAGCCGAAGCTTGAGAATGCATTGCGTGAAGTTTTACTTGCGCCTCCCGCTGTGCCGGTAATCGGCAATGTGACGGCGCTCCCGCACCAAAGCCCAGCGGAAATCCGGGCGCGTCTCGTCGAGCAAGTGACCGGCTCGGTTCGATGGGAAGACTCGATGCGCTATCTGATCGATCACGGATTCTCGCAATTCATCGAACTCGGACCTGGAACGGCACTGAGCGGCTTTATGAAGCGGATCGATAAGACCGTCACTGTTTCGAATATTTCCGATGTGCCAAGTTTGGAAGCAACCGCCTCAGTGCTGAACTCGTGATGCCTCGGGCCAGATTCGAGTGTCGCTGCCCTTGCGGAAGACGGGATCACGGGACACGGATCGATCCTGTACTCGCGCTTGACACGTTGCGACATGGGCACGACAACTTTCCCGGCGTATGAATCAATTGGAGAATCAGATTGCGGTGGTTACAGGTGCCGGCCGCGGAATCGGAAAGGCGATCGCACTCAAGTTTGCCTCCGAGGGAGCGGACATCGCGTGTGTTTCGCGGACGGCGGAAAACGCCGAGACGGTCGCTGAGGAAGTGCGGGCGCTCGGTCGGCAAGCTTGGGCGCTCGCCTTGGATGTGTCTGACGCCGCAGCGGTATCCATAGCGATCGATTCAATCGTCCAAACTATCGGGCGCGTGGACATTCTTGTGAACAACGCGGGTGTGACACGGGACAATCTCATCATGCGGATGAGTCCAGAGGACTGGGACACGGTATTGAACACGAACCTGAAGGGTGCTTTTTTGTTCACGAAAGGTTTCGCGCGAAGCTTCCTAAAGCAGCGTTCGGGAAGAATTATTAACGTGGCCTCGATCATCGGTTTGATCGGCAACGCCGGCCAATGCAACTACGCGGCGAGCAAAGCCGCGTTAATCGGTTTCACGAAGTCAATTGCGCGCGAGCTGGCGCCGCGAGGCGTCACGGTCAATGCGATTGCTCCTGGTTTCATTGAGACCGATATGACTGCGGCGATGAAAGCGGAAATGCGGCAGGAATTGCTAAGAAAAATTCCTTTGAATTCCCTGGGTCAGCCCGATGACGTGGCGAACGCCGCGCTGTTTTTGGCAAGTGTTTCAGCGCGATATATCACCGGCCAAGTCTTGACAGTGGACGGAGGCATGGTGATGTAAGAGAGGATTCGAGGTTTTGAAAAAAGTCTTTGAGGACGCCTTGATGTGATGAAGGCGAATCCCACAGAAAAATAGCCAATAAAAAGGCGCATAAATTTCACGAATCAATGCTTGACGGGTATCTGACCGTCGCTTAGACACACATCAAAACTTAAACCGAAGAAAGTCATGGGCGCTGATAAATCGATCGAACAGAAAGTCAAAGACATTATCGTGGAGCAGTTGGGTGTGAAACCCGACCAGGTCACGCCGGAAGCGAAATTCATCGAAGATCTTGGCGCAGACTCGCTCGACACGGTCGAGTTAGTAATGGCGCTGGAGGAGGAATTTGGCCAGGAGATTCCGGACGAGGCGGCCGAAAAACTTCAGAGCGTGGGTGATGTGATCAAATACATCGAAGATAGCCAGCAGAAGTAATTTTCACTTACGCAGTAAGGGGGCAGCGACGCCTGGTTTCAGCGCGAGCTGCCCTCTTATCTTTATGCCAAGTCAACACGCGTATCACCGAGTCGTCATCACGGGTCTTGGCGCTGTGACGCCGTTGGGCCACGAAACGGACCAATTCTGGAAGCATATTGTTGAAGGCCAGTGCGGCATCGATAGAATCACGCTTTTTGATACTCAGGGGTATGACTGTCAGATTGCGGCGGAAGTGAAGGATTTCGACCCGGTTCGCTCGTTTCCCTCGGCGAAAGAAGTTCGCCGAACGGATCGGTTCGCGCAATTCGGAGTCGTGGCGGGTCATCGGGCACTGCTGGATTCGGGGCTCGATCTGAGCCTGGAAAACGGCGACGAAATCGGCGTGTTCATCGGATCTGGAATTGGAGGGCTTTATACGGTCGAAGAACAGCACAAGGTGTTGCTCGCGAAAGGGCCCGGCAGGGTATCTCCATTCATGATTCCAATGCTGATCCTCAACATGGCGTCGGGATTGTTCTCCATGTTCTATAAACTGCGCGGCCCCAGCCTTGCCACGTGTTCCGCATGTGCTACTTCCACTCACGCCATCGGCGAGGCTTGGAGAACGATCAAGATGGGAGACGCCGCTGTGATGTTTGCCGGTGGGGCGGAAGCGACGATTGTTCCGCTGGGGATTTCCGGATTCTGCGCCATGCGCGCAATGAGCACTCGAAACGACGAGCCCCAACGCGCTTCACGGCCGTTTGACAAAGACCGCAACGGATTTGTAATGGGAGAAGGCGCGGGTGTTGTCGTTCTCGAAGAACTGGAGCACGCAAGGGCTCGCGGCGCGCGCATCTACTGCGAATTGATCGGATACGGAAACACGGCGGACGCCAATCACATGACCTCGCCGGCGCCCGAAGGCGAGGGAGCGGCGCGGTGCATGAAAATGGCGCTGCGTTCGGCGCGCATCTCTCCGGACGAAGTGACCTACATTAACGCGCATGGAACATCAACACCGCAGGGCGATATCTGCGAGACGCAGGCGATCAAAACCGTTTTCGGCGAACACGCCCGCAAGCTGGCCATTAGCTCAACCAAGGGCGCGACGGGGCATATGCTGGGCGCTGCGGGAGCCGTCGAAACGATTCTCTGCTGCAAAGCCATTCAGGAAGGGATTGCGCCGCCCACGATCAACTACGAGACTCCCGATCCCGAATGTGATTTGGACTACGTTCCCAATACGGCGCGGAAGATGCGGATCAATGCCGTCGTCAACAATTCCTTCGGATTCGGTGGCCACAACGCGACACTCATCGCAAAGAGGTTTTCCGAATAGCCGGATTCCACAAAGGAACAAATCAGGGATCTTTTTTCGGCTCCGGGACAGGTGAGTTCCCGAACGCTGCCCGAGCCCCGATGCGCAGCAGAAAACTATCCTGCACTCTTAAACAGAATCCATAAGCCGGTTCGAGTTGAGGAAGTTCAAACGCGCTTTCCCAAATCACCCAGACCCTGAACGGGCTCGAATATTTCGGTTCCGTCCCTGTCGGGCGGTGGAAAGTCGGCGCCACAGTGTTCGCAGTCTTCACGAATCACAACTCTCAGCTTCCCGCACGAAGCACACGATTCACGCAACGGCCATTCATGAACAGAAAGAAAAGTGAGCAACCCAGGCACACCCAAGAGTCCATTAAACAGCGCCCATCCAACGGTCCTGCGCCATGAGAACGCAAAGCGTCGTGACACTCTTACGCCGCCTGCCGCGCAAAGCAAACCGACTGCAACGGACATCAGTAGGAAAATCGGCGGGGAGGACATTCCGGAATTTCTGATGGCCACCCGGAGCGGTGCTATCAACACCGGGGGAACTATGGAGCCAACCGCCGAGTCCAAGGGCGATTGAAAAATCTCTGGAAGAGCAAGCAACGGCAACTCAATTTCCGGCACTACCGTTCCATCCGCCGAAACCACCTGGAACAATTCTGGTATCAAGGCTCTGCGATCCCGAGGCAAATAATAGGAAGCCTTGAATTGAAACACAAACCGCTCCGCATTCGGAAGCTTTGCGACAAGGGCGAGACCATAATCGTCGTCCGAATGGACGTTCTTGAATCGAAGCACGTTTCTTCCGTCCCTGGTCAGGACTTGGATCCACTCTTTTGTAGCGACAGCTACCAGTCCCCATTTCCCGTCAGCATAAAGCGTTGTTGAGCCCACGATCGGATCACTCTTTGCCGGCGTGAAAAGAGTCAAAATTTTTCTCTCCTCCAACGCCAGGAGATAGACTGCATCGCGAAAATGCAGGACATCACCGGACGTGACTGCATAGATCCAGTCTTCGGAATCAAAAGGCTGGAACCGATCCGGAGCGTCAGATTTTCCCGCGAGGAAACCGTTCGGACCAATGCTCCCCATCAACCTCCGCGTCGAAACGCCATACCCCAATATCCGATTCAGCGTTCTGGAATAGCACCAGATCGCCTCGGCTGTAGCTGGCAGTGGCGCAAAAAAGGTTCTCCAGCTTCGATACGATCCCTCGCCATAATTCCGCTTTTCATTGTTCAGCGTCAGATTTGCCATCGGCAGGAGAAGTTGGGAAACCTGCCCCAAACCGCCCGATCCTTCACTCGTCGGCGGACGAAATGGAACTTCATTCAAATCAAGCGCCTCTGTAAGTCTCGAATTGTTACTCGTAACTTTGAGAACCAATCCGTCCTTCGTGATTTGATAATACGTGTATTCGCTCCTTTCCCTCCGAGCCTGAGCGGCGGCAACGCCAGCTAAGACAAAACCAGCCGTGGCAACAGTCAGCGCCCCTGGAGCGAGGAAGGTAGCTAACGCAAACTTCCCGAGCGTTGGCTGGTCCGAATACCGGCCGCAGGAAAGGAAACTGCCCCAGGCCGCAAGCGCGCTCAAGCCGATCGCAACCACGGAGATAAAAGCGGCAATCCAGAAGCTTGAGAACATTACCACTCCGAACGTCGCAGAGACCGCCGCTAGAATTCCCAAGCATCGGCTTCCGTGCCAGCGGACCTGCCGCAGTCCGGTGAGCATTCCCGCGAAATAATACACAACTCCGTTCAGCAGATCCGCAAAAGCCGGGAGTGCCATCCGCCACTCGAACGGCGCCGGAAAACTGCCAGGACGTGATGCATAGACAATGACAATGAACAGTGGAATACCAAATCCGAGAATGTAAAGTGCCAGTCCGGCAACCGTCTTGCCCAAGAAGATTTGAGTCTTCGGAATTGGACGGTGGACAAGAAACGCCCATTGATCGGGACGCGACTCGAAAATCACTTGGACGAATCCGATCAAACCGGCGAACAACGCTCCGCCGATAGTCGTCATAACGAGGAAATCGCTGGAGAGAATATGGGTTGCGTCGAATTGGCCCGGAAACATTGGGGGACGATTCGAAGACCCGAGCGTCATCCACATCCCGCACGCCGAGACGAGCATCGCGAGCAGCGCCCATTTGAAGTTCTCCCGAATCTCTTTCCAGATAATTATGCGCATGATTCCTCCCCTTCGTTTCTCAAGATGAAGCTCTTCTCACCGCGCCCACCAAGGAAACTGATAAACGCGTCCTCCAAACTGATGGAGGTTTCTTCGATCCGTTCCGGTCCGAGCGAATGCAAAAGGCGCTTCGTGTCCGGACTGGAATTGGCGCAAGTCAATCGAATCTCACCTTCTGCTCGAAACGCTTGCAGCAAACCAGGTATTACAGGCAAAAGCGGCGGCGTCCCTGGGAAAATAAAGCACCCACTGTCTAACTCGGTCCCGAAACGTATCGAGCGAACAGCTCGCCCGCAACACGCTCTGATCCAGAATTGCAATGAAATCGGCCACCCTTTCTACATCCGCCAGGAGATGAGACGAAAAGAGGATCGTGCGATCCGAGCGGCGAGTAAGATAAATCATCGACTCCAAGAGAGACCTTCTTGCAACCGGATCAAGGCCCAGAGCCGGGTCATCCAAAATCAATAGCTCCGGGTCGGGCGCAAGGGTCAGGGCCAGACAAAGCCCGGCCCTCTCCCCTCGTGACAAATCCTTTACAACCGCGTCGGGTGGCAATCCAAAGTGCCCGACGATGGAGTCAAATACCTTTGGCTTCCAATTTGGATAGAAACGCGATTGAAAGGCGGCGCATTCCTTGACTGTCATCCAAGCGTACAAGCGATGGCTTTCGGTTAGGTAACCGATGCGCGCCCGCGCCTCCGGCGGAATATCCAGGCTGTCGTATCCCTAAACCTTGGATCTCCCCCGCGTCGGCGGCAGGAGTCCCAAGAGCATTCGGATGGTCGTCGTCTTCCCGGACCCGTTTCGGCCCAAGAATCCAAATACAGATCCGCGCGGAACATTCAAATCCAGGTCACGGACGATCTGCTTGCGGCCGAAATAGCGCGTTAATCGTTCAGTTTCTATCACACATTCACTCTTCATCGCCCACCTCCTCAGTTCGATTCGGCGCCTCCTGCGCCAAAGATCCCAGTTTCGATTCAATCGCCTCGCGAATCTCCGGCCCCAAAAAGCCAAGAGCCAGCGCCTCGTTGACAAAAGCCTGAAGCGCCGGTTCCAGCCGGCGCAGCCGTTCCTGTTTCGTAAAGACCTTCCGGCGGCGCGCAACGAATGCGCCTTTGCCATGCCGGGATTCCAAAACGCCTTCCCGCACCAAATCGGCATAAGCCCGCGCAACCGTGTTGGGATTCACGACCAATTCCTCCGCGAGAATTCGCACACTGGGAAGTTGATCTCCCGAATCCAGCTTGCCCGTCGAGGCCGCGAGCCGCACCTGATCGATGATCTGCTTGTAGATCGGAGCACTCGCACCCGGTGAAATGGCCAGCTTAAACTTCAAGACACGCCGTTATGTGTACCAATGACACTAGAACACTAGTACACTAACAATGGAATGTCAACTTTTCTTAATCGGATGGCACTGTAGAGTAGGCCCATCGAATGGGGACAGGCCCACCCTCCTCAGTTCCGCCTGTCACGACTCGCCGACTCTCGCTTCTCTCGGTGGGGCGAACCTCTGTGGAGCCCTAACCTGTATCAAAGGTAGTCAACCGTCGCAGGTAAGGACGATTTATTGTGCTGATGAAAGCGGATCGGTCCCTATTCACCAGCGTAAGTTTGAACGTTGGATTCAGCGGATGGCAGCTTTGCGCTTGACCGGTCGAGCCCGCTGGCATGTAGTTTCATTCGTGAATCCCGTTGGAATGCAATTCATACACTCAATTTCTGGCACAGACCGCATTCCTTCTTTAAGAGGTGCAGACTTCGCTTGCCAAGCCAAATGGAAAAGGACGATCCGGCTCTGCGCCGCGGTAGTATTGCTACTCTTTCTTTGTTCGTCTGGAAACGCGGCAGCTCTTGCAAATGGGAAGGGTCGCACGACTCTTCCCGATCAACCGAAACCGTCCGATCCAGTCGCTGGCAAGGAACACTGGGCTTTTCGACCATTGTCGTATCGGCGCCCTGAAAGCGACTCGAATTGGGTTCGATCGCCGATTGATGAGTTTGTGCTCTCCCGTCTGCTCGCCGCCGGCTTGCATCCTTCCTCCGATGCGGATCCGAGAGATCTGGTTCGCCGAATTTATTTTCAATTGATTGGCCTGCCACCCACGCCGCAGCAGGTCAGCGAGTATGTCCAGGATGATCTACCCGACGCGACTGAACGGCTTGTGGATCGCTTGCTGCGTTCCCCTCAGTTCGGAGAGCGCTGGGGGCGCCATTGGCTCGATCTGGCGCGGTACGCCGATTCAAATGGGTTGGACGAGAATTTCCTGTTCCGCGAGGCATGGCGTTATCGCAATTGGGTCATTGACGCGGTGAACGCGGATGTTCCTTTTGATCGTTTCCTTTTGGAGCAAATCGCAGGCGACTTGCTGGGTTTCGAATCGATCGAGCAGCGAGATCGCCAGCGAATCGCCGCAGGGTTCTTGGTGGTGGGACCCAAAGTACTTCTGGGAAACGACAGCGCCAAGCAGCGGATGGAAATTGCCGATGAACAAATCGATACGGTTGGCCGTTCCGTTTTGGGAATGACGCTCGGATGCGCCCGATGCCACGATCACAAATTCGATCCCATTCCCACTGCGGATTACTACGCCCTCGCCGGCATCCTGACGTCCACCCAAGTGATGGAGCAGCGGTATATGCTCAACGAACAGCGCGTCATGGAGCAATTAGTCGGGTTGGGCGACTCGGGAGACAAACTCGATCAGGCCTACGAGGAGTATTGGCGCGAGTTGCCGAAAGTGAAGGAAGCAAAGAAACACACCGAGTCCGCCCTGGAGTTTTTAAAGAAGAATGATTCCGCGGGTCTCAAGACGTTGCTGGAGAAACATCCAGACGCATTAGCCGAGAAGGCGAAGGAGGATTTGCTGTCGAATGAGGCACGCATCGAGTTCCAGAACGCTCTCGTCGCCAAGTTGCAGGCTGTCATTTCCAAACCAGCCGAAATTCCGCCCCGCGCGATGATCCCTAGCGATGCGGACCATCCGGCGGATGAGTCAATACGGCTGGCGGGTCAGTTTGATCGTAAAGGGGAAAAGGTGCATCGAGGATTTCTCCAAGTCGCCAGCCAATCAGCGCCGGCTCGCGTTCCGGACGGGAGGAGTGGACGCCTCGAGCTGGCTCAATGGTTGACGAACGAAAAGACCGGGGCCGGACAACTAACGGCGCGCGTGCTGGCGAATCGCATTTGGCATCATTTGATCGGGCGCGGCCTGGTTCGCACGGTTGATAACTTCGGACGGACGGGTGAAACGCCCAGCCACCCTGAGTTATTGGACTTTTTGGCCCGGGATTTGATTAAGTCCGGGTGGTCCATCAAGGCGCTGGTGCGCGAAATCGTTTTGAGCCGCACCTTTCGAATGAGTTCCCAGCATGACGGCATAGCAAACGAGAAAGACCCGGAAAACCGCATGCTTTGGCGGGCTCACAGGCGGCGTCTCGACCCGGAATCCTTGCGGGACGCGATGCTGGCGATTTCGGGCCGAATGGACCTGGCGATGATGAAATCAACCGTCTGGTATCTTGGCGATCAAGCCACCGCGGTGGGTGCGAACAAGAACCGGCGTCGGACCGATTTTCCATGTCGAAGTGTTTATTTGCCGGTGATACGCAATGATCTTCCCGAGCTTTTTCAAGCCTTTGATTTTGCGGATCCGCATGTTGCAACCGGCGCCCGCCATCAGACCATGGCTGCGGCCCAAGGTCTTTTCATGTTGAATGATCCGATGGTGATGGATTTGGCACGCGCGACTGTGAGCCGGCACTGGGGCGGCGATTCGGATGACGAATCCCGGTTGCTGCGCCTTTTTGGTGCTGTTCTCAACGGCTCCCCTACCACGGACGAAAAACGACAGTTGCTTTCCTTTGTTCGAAGCACCGAAGGCCGTTTGATCGCGGAAGGAGACCCGGAAGCGACCGTCCGCGCTTGGTCGATCACCTGTCACGCAATGTTTACTCTGAGCCGTTTTCAATTCCTTCAATAAGATCATGAACTGCCATCGCTTTACTCACGCCATCAATCGCCGTGAAATGTTGCGCGCTTGCGCGAATGGATTTGGGCAGCTTGCCTTGGCCGCCGTCGCGGGACGGCAAGCGATGGGAGCTGCGGCCGGATTGTCGAGTCCTTTTGCGCCGAAGGCGCCGCATTTGCCGGCGCGCGCCAAACGGATCATTTTTCTCTTCATGTGGGGAGGACCGAGTCATGTCGATTTATTCGATCCGAAGCCGCGACTGAATGAATCCGCGGGACAACAACTCACGGGGAAGGATGTGGGGATTGAACGCGACAAATTAGGCGAGATTCTGGGATCGCCTTTCCAATTCTCTCAGCACGGCGACAGCGGGATTTGGATGAGCGAACTTTTTCCTGAGTTGGCACAGCATGCGGACAAGCTGTGCGTGGTTCGCTCAGTTCATACCGAAGGCCAGGCTCATGGCGAAGCCCTTCTGAGATTGCATACCGGTCAGGCGAATCTCGTTCGTCCCAGCGTTGGGGCGTGGGTCAGCTACGGATTGGGCTGCGACAGTGAAAACCTGCCGGCCTTCATCACGATTTCGCCGCCCCGCGGGCACGGCGGGGTGCAGAACTACGGAAGCGCCTTTCTGCCTGCCATCCACCAAGGCACGGCCATCGGCTCCGCCGAAATCCCGATCGCCAAGGCTCAGATTCCCGATCTGGTAAATCCCCGTTTAAATCCCGATTTGCAGCGAAACCAACTCGATCTCGTCCAATCACTCAACCGGAAACATCTTCGCCAAGTCGAGGTGGATCCAGGCATCGAAGGTCTAATTGGCAGCTACGAAGCGGCCTTCCGCATGCAATCGACAATGCCGCGGATTATGAGCCTCGGGGACGAGTCTCGGCGGACGCTGGATCGGTACGGCGTGGGAGCGGAACCGACCGACAATTTTGCGCGTCAATGTATTTTGGCGCGGAAGTTTGTGGAAAATGGTGTGCGCTACATTCAAGTTTCCACGGACTACACGTGGGATCACCATCAGAAGGTTAAGGAAGGGCACATCAAAGAAGCAGCCAAGGTGGATCGGCCCATAGCGGCACTTCTTGAAGATCTGGATCAACGGGGTCTGCTGAACGAAACGCTCGTCTTGTGGGGTGGCGAATTCGGACGAACTCCGGTGGTCGAGAACGGCGATGGCCGCAACCATCATCCCCAGGCCTTCACCGTTTGGATGGCAGGCGGCGGCGTGCGAAGCGGGTTGACTTACGGATCAACCGATGATTTCGGCTATTCTCCCGTGGAGAACCCGGTTCACATGCACGACCTTCACGCAACGCTGCTCTATTCGCTGGGATTAAACCACGAGCAGTTGACCTATCGTTACGCCGGACGCGATTTCCGCCTGACCGACGTCTATGGCAAAGTGGTGCGCGATATTCTGGCATGACCCGCCTTTGTCCAGTGGACAGTCCTTTTCAAACGATTTGAAGTGATCCTGCTCACGCCGGATGCCACATGCGTGAATCGCCTGCTGAACCGTGCCGTCAGGGAAGCGCCATCGGCAGCCAACCAAGACAAAGTTCGTTTCATGACATTTCAAGGAATTCGAACGGCTCTTGACGTTTACCATCATGCAGACGCGCGAGGTCTTCGTGGCGCGCCCGTCGTTTTGGAAGAAAGACGGCCTGGCGCCTCACATGAACATCGGACTCAGCCATTTTTATCACGCCAGGGAAATGGCCGAAGAAGTGCCGGGAGAACGGAGCATCCTGATCGGCTCGTCCGCGCCGGGCACGACGGAGAAACAGGCGCTGGCGGCGTCTCGCAGCCGCCATCCCGGCAAGTCCGATAGGCGCTGTCGCCACCGACAACGCACAGCATTGTCTGAGAATCACCGGCCTTTAGATTATCGCGTTTGGACCAAACAGAGGGCGTTTTTCCTTACAATGTGCGGGTAGCGATGATGACTGTTAATTATGCGGCCTGACTCTTTTACAAAACAAGCTCTTAGAGACCCACACACACGAATCTGTTGCGTGATGCGCAACGCGAGCGTATTCTGAACCGGTGATTCAGTCCATCCGCCACAAAGGGCTGCTGAAGTTTTATAAGACGGGCGTTGCGGCAGGAATTCAAGCCACGCATGCGAACCGATTGCGGATGCTGCTGGCGGCACTGGATACCGCACAGACGATTCGGGATATGAACGTTCCAAGTTTCAGGCTTCACCCTCTCAAGGGGCGAATGAAGGGACGTTGGGCTGTTTCCGTAAGCGGCAACTGGCGTTTGACGTTTGAATTCAGGGATGGCGATGCCTATCTGATTGATTACGAGGACTACCACTAATGAACATGCACAACCCACCGCATCCGGGCGAATTCATTCGCGAGGTTTACCTGGCTCCTTACGGTCTTAGCGTTCGCGGGCTGTCCGAATGCCTCGGCGTGTCGGCGTCCACCCTAACCCGAATTGTCAATGGCCAGAGCGGGATAAGCCCGGAGATGGCCTTGCGTCTTTCGAAAGCGATCGGACGGAGTCCGGAAAGCTGGCTGGCCATGCAGCACAACTATGATCTGTGGCATACGAAACGGACGACCGATCTATCTCAAGTGTCTGCTGTGGAATTTGCCACTCAATGAGGTCTGTAGATCGTCTTCCATTCAAGTGTCAGTCCTCACTTTTTAAACAAGGGCTTCGACGAGAACTCCGAACGAAGCAGGTTCGACACATAAGTCCAGCTTCCCATCTTTAAGCGGGTGGCGATCCACCTCAGGCTCATCGTCGTTTCTTCGCGCAATTCCCGCGCTAGTCTGATTTTCCCCGGATCTCCTTTCCGAC